>JAAYHU010000081.1 GCA_012735245.1 Tissierellia bacterium | reverse complement strand
CCTATGGATAAAAACAATCCATCAGATGTTGTGGTCCTTATTCCACCGTCAACTACAACTGACGGAATTGCAAACATCTTGTATGAAAAGGGACTTATAAGACATCCTTTAATATTTAAGTATGAAGTGAGAAAAAGGAATGTTGATAGCAGGCTTAAAGCAGGTGAATATAATCTATCAACAGGAATGGACTTAGATACCATAATAGGAAATCTTACAAGGGGAGTTAGAGATACAAACACTGTAAGATTTACTATTCCAGAAGGATATGAATTAGTCCAAATGGCTGAAAAATTAGAAAGTGAAGGCTTAGTAGATAAGGAAAGGTTCCTTGAATTAACAAGCAGAAAAGAAAACTTCCAAGACAAATATGAGTTTCTGAGGCTATTAGATGATAATCAAAGCCTAGAAGGTTTTCTATTTCCTTCTACCTATGAAATATATGTAGGCTCAACAGAGGAAGAAATCATAGAAAAAATGTTAGATGGATTTCAAAGGGTCTACGATAGAATTATAAAGGATAGCTTAAAGGAACTAGACTTTACCTTAAATGAAATCATAACCCTGGCCTCCATAGTAGAAAGGGAAGGCAAGGTAGATAGTGAAAGGCCATTGATATCTGCTGTATTTCACAATAGGCTTAAAAAAGGTATGATGCTGCAGTCCTGTGCAACAGTACAATATATCTTAGGTGAAAGGAAAGAGGTACTGACTAATGAGGATACAAGTATCCCCTCTCCATATAATACCTATATTAATGAGGGTTTGCCTCCAGGACCTATAGCTGCTCCAGGAGAGGCTTCAATAATTGCAGCCTTAACCCCTGCAGATGTGGATTACCTGTTCTTTGTTTTAACCGGAGAAGATGGCACTCATACCTTTTCTACAACTTATGAAGAACATCTAAGGGCAAAACCAAAGCGATAAAGGATTGATGACATGAACCAAATAAATGAGGAATATATAGAAGACTATATAAGGAGTTTGTTGCCAAGCTCTAAGGGCATCTTAGAGGATTTGGAAAAATACGCCTTAGATTACCATATCCCCATTGTGCAGCCAGAAGTGGCCCAGCTTTTAAAGATATTATTGAAAATAAAAAAACCTAAGAACATATTGGAAATAGGCACAGCCATTGGATATTCAGCTATACTGATGGCTGAAAACTCCTCTGAGAATTGCAAGATAACTACCATTGAAAGGCGAAGGGATATGGTAGAAAAGGCCTTGGAAAATATTTCAAAAACTCCATATAAGGATAGGATTACAGTATTAGAGGGAGAGGCTGAGGAAGTCTTATTATCTCTAAATGACAAATACGATTTTATCTTCTTAGATGCAGCCAAGGGCCAATATATGGAGTTTTTCAATAGATTTGTAAACCTATTAGATAAAGGAGGACTTGTCATATCTGACAATGTCCTCTATAAAGGGATGGTAGCTACAGACAAGCTAGTAGTTAGGAGAAAAAAGACTATAGTAAAAAGACTGAGAAAGTTTTTAAGACATATAAATGAAATACAGGGTTATACATCCTGTATAATACCAATTGGAGATGGCTTAGCTATAACTTATAAGGAGGAATAAACTTGGAGAAAATTGAACTTTTAGCTCCTGCTGGCGATCTGGAAAAATTAAAGATGGCCATTATTTATGGAGCAGATGCAGTTTATTTAGGAGGAGAGAGTTTTGGCCTAAGAAAGGGGTCTAAAAACTTTTCCCTTGAAGAGATAGAGGAAGGCATCAATTTTGCCCATGAAAGAGGAAAAAAAGTATATGTTACTTTAAATATAATACCCCATGATGAAGACATGGAAGGTTTAGAAGAATATGTGACTAAGTTACATGAAATGAAGGTAGACGGCGTAATAGTAGCTGACCTTGGAATGATGTCAGTTATAAGTCGTACAGTGCCAGATTTACCTATCCATATTAGTACTCAGGCTTCTATAACTAACTATGAGACCATAATGTTTTACTATAATCTAGGAGTTAGACGGGTTGTACTGGCAAGAGAACTATCCTTAAAGCAGATTGAAAACCTAACCAAGAGACTACCTAAGGATATGGAAATTGAAACCTTTGTACATGGAGCCATGTGTATTTCCTATTCTGGCAGATGTCTATTAAGTAATTATATGACAGGAAGAGATGCCAACAGAGGAGATTGTGCTCATCCATGTAGATATAAATATGCCTTAGTAGAGGAGAAAAGGCCTGGAGAATATTTTCCTGTATTTGAAGATGAAGATGGAACATTTATCATGAATTCTAAGGACCTTTGCATGATAGAACATATCCCTGAGTTAATTAAAGCTGGTATAAAAAGCTTTAAAATTGAAGGCAGGGTCAAGTCTTCTTATTATGTAGCCACAGTAGTTAGATCCTATAGGATGGCCATAGATGAATATTATAAGAATCCTGAGGAATATAAATTTAATGAAAAATGGTTAGAGGAAATCAAAAAGGCTAGCCATAGGGATTTTACAACTGGCTTTTATTTTGGAAAACCTACATCAGAAGCTCAAGTTTATACATCTTCCTCTTATATTAGGGGATATGATTTTGTGGGACTTGTCCTAGACTATGATGAGGAAACAAAACTTGCCACAGTGGAACAAAGAAATCGGATGTTTGTTGGAGATGAAATCGAAGTCTTTGGACCAAATAAAGACTATTTCATCCAAAAAATAGACAAGATGTGGGATGAAGAGGGAAATGAAATAGATGTTGCACCCCATCCTCAGCAAATTGTAAGGATTCACATGGAAAAGCCTGTTAGCAGAATGGATATTTTAAGAAAGAAACGGGAGGACTGATTTTATGAAAAGACCACTTTTAATAGGAATAACTGGAGGGACTGGTTCTGGTAAGTCGACAGTATCTCAGGAAATCTTTAAATTAATTCCAGAAAAGAAAATTGCTGTTATAGAGCAGGATTCATATTATAAGGATCAATCCCATTTAACCTTTGAAGAAAGAACTAAAACTAACTATGATCATCCCTTAGCCTTTGATAATGAGCTCCTTATAAAACATCTTAAGGACTTATTAAATAATAAACCCATAGAAAAGCCCATATACGATTTTGAGCAGCATACAAGGAAAAAGGAAACTGTAACTGTAGAACCTAAGGACATTATTATCTTAGAAGGAATCCTAATCCTATTTGAAGAAGAAATAAGAAACCTATTAGATATTAAAATTTTTGTAGATACAGATGCAGATGTAAGGGTTATTAGAAGAATACAAAGAGATATTAAGGAAAGGGGCAGGACCTTAGATTCCATAATTAACCAATATATGAATACTGTAAGACCAGCCCATCTGCAATTTGTTGAACCTACAAAGCGGTATGCAGATATAGTTATTCCTGAAGGTGGTTATAATAAAGTAGCCATAGATATAATGGTTGCAAAAATTAATTCCATATTGAATGATTAATTTATAATCTCCCTAAAAGTGGCAACACTAAAAAGGGAGGTTTTTTTATGAGGAGAAACAAAAGGATAAAGTCTAGAATATTTGCCTTTAAGGTCTTGAGTACAATTGTATTTTTTGCCCTAATAGGAAGATTATACTTTATTCAAATATATAATAGTGAAGAATTGAAGTTAGAAAGTTTAAAACAAAGAAGTATTGAAGTATCACTGAATTCCAATAGGGGGCCGATTTATGATAGAAATTTGATACCATTGACTAATAGGGAAAAAACAAAAACCATAGTTGGACAAAGAGATGCAATAGTTAATAATAAGGATTTATTGGAAACTATTAGAAAAAATACTGCCCTTTCCTATTGGGAATTATATGAAGTATTAAATTCTAATAATAAAATAATACAGATTCCCTTAATAAGAGATATTGAATTACCCAATATAAACAACATTTTTGTTATAGATAAAATAAATAGGTACTCAGAGGATAATTTGTTGTCCCATGTCATTGGCTATATCAACAGGGCTGAAAACCGTGGAGAAGCAGGAATAGAAAAGGTATATGACGAATTCTTGAAAAATACAGATAAAGAATCCTTATTTATAGAATATGATAAAAATAGGTCTTTAATCTTAGGTGGCTCATACTATGTTGATAGCTCAACAAAGCCTGAGGAGCCTTCAGGAGTCAAATTAACAATAGATTATAGGATTCAAAAAATAGTTGAAAATATATTAGATGAAGTCAATGAAAAAGGCGCAGTAGTAGTTGCTGATATGGAAAGTGGAGAAATACTTGCATTGGCCAGTAGGCCCAGCTTTAATCAAAAAAATATTGAAGACTACTTAAATAGAAAGGATATGTCCCTTTATAATAAGGCCATTCAAGTATCATATCCACCAGGTTCCATATTCAAAATAGTAGTCTCCTTGGCAGCCCTAGAGGAGAATTTAGACTTTTTAAACAGGGATTATTATTGTAATGGATATGAAAAAATAAACAATGTAGTTATCAAATGCAATAATAGCAATGGGCATGGGAAAATAGACTTAAGAGAAGGTTTTGCAAAATCCTGCAATTCAATCTTTATTCAAATTGGTAAGGAAATAGGGGCAAAAAAAATCATAGAAATGGCCCAAAAATTAGGATTTGGCCAGAAGATGAACATAGGGTTACTAGAAGAAGTAGAAGGTTCACTGCCAGAAGGAGAGGAACTATTAGGACCAGCCATAGGAAATATATCAATAGGTCAAGGGAAAATCCAAGCTACTCCATTGCAAATTACCAATATGATGCTTATTATAGGAAATGATGGTGTAAAGAAGGATATGACCATAGTACAGGGCATAACTACAAAGGATGGAAGAATGATTAAACCATATAATAAAGAAGAAGATAGAAGGGTTATAAGTAAAGAATCTGCAAAGATAGTTCAGGAACTTTTAAAGGAAGTGATAAATACAGGAACAGCTAGTTCTATAGATTTAGATGACATTGGTGGTGGAGCAGGCAAAACAGGTTCTGCAGAAGGGATCCTAAGAGGTGAACCCATAATCCACGGTTGGTTTGCAGGTTTTTTTCCTAGAGAAAAGCCAAAATTTGCAATTACTGTCCTAGTTGAAGAAGCCAGTTCTGGTTCAAAATCTGCAGCACCTATATTTGAAAGGATATGTAAAGAAATATTTTCAGAATTTTACTAGGACTTGCACATCTTGCCTCCCCTGGACATATACTGATATACATATACTCTTATATGAAAAAGGGAGGTGTAGAGCTTGAGCAATGTCCTACTCCTAATTCTCAACATAATCTTAAAGCCCTTCGTAGTTCTTTGTGGATATATGATTAATTCTAATTCCTTTCCCCAACCTTTGTCTAGAGAGGAAGAGGAAAAGTATTTAAAGCTATATGCCCAAGGGGACGAAAATGCTAGAAATATACTAATTGAAAGAAATTTAAGGCTAGTAGCCCATATTGTAAAAAAATATAATAATACGGGAAAGGATACTGATGATTTAATATCCATAGGTACCATTGGCTTGATTAAGGCTATATCCACTTATGATTCCACAAAGGGCACAAGGCTGGCTACATATGCAGCTAGATGTATTGAAAATGAAATACTAATGACAATACGGTCTACTAAGAAAAATAAATTGGAATTATCCCTGCAGGAACCCATTGGAATGGATAAAGAAGGAAATGAAATAAATTTGTTAGATATCTTAGGGACAGATGTGGATAAGATAATAGATGAAGTGGATTTAAGGTTTCAGATAAAAAAATTATATAGGGCCATAAATCAAGTATTAAAAGATAGAGAAAAAGTCATTATTGAATTAAGATATGGACTTATAGATGGAAAATGTAAAACCCAAAGAGAAATAGCCAACCTCTTAGGCATATCCAGGTCCTATGTATCCAGAATAGAAACTAGGGCCTTAGCTAAATTGCATAAAGCTTTAATGAACAAAAATTAAAAGTGCCAATCCAGATATGACTACCTGGATTAGCACTTTATATCTATCGAGCAGGGGTTACAGGGGCCATAATTCTTCTAATTATATCTTCAAATTCATCAGCAAAGTTAGATATAGGGTTGCCATTATTTATCTGAGTACTTAAGGTCCTTATTCTAGTCATCAAAGTGGGGTTAGAGGTAATAGATACTGTTCTTATATTCTTATCGGCTGCTTTAACTGCAGCTTCTATCCTGTTCCTTAAATTTGCATCTATCCTATTTGTAAGATCTCCCCTTACATCGCAAGCTACAATAGCCCTATCTCCATTTATTAATACGGATGCTCTATTTACTTCAGGTAGAGCTGCTACTCTTTGAGCTATTTGATTAGCCCTGTTTCGGTTATTATTTAACTGGTCATTGGTAATGATACCGGAATTTAAATTGGTATCATTTCTTACCATACCGTTATCCAATCCATTATTGATTCCATTGTTTAAATTAGTATTTAGCCTATCCCTATTGTTAAACCAACGATTATTATCGTTTATCCTAGTTTGTGTACCTAAGTTCCTCATATTTGTATTAGTTGGAGTACATCCAGCAATTGCTATTAATAGGACTAGGGAGAAGCCAATGAGCTTTATTTTTTTGTTTTTCAAATCATCCACCTCCTACAAATAGTCTTACACATAATGACTTTTTTATTTAAGCTAGTTTTTATTCAATTTGTATAAACTAGCCAATAATATAAATTTTTTGTTTATTGAAATGAATTACCCAAAAGGCTTTCATAATTTTATTTCTAATTATTTGATTAATTATAAATTAAGGAATTTTTGATCAAAATTTAAATTTTTACCATTATATCACCCGAAAGGGTGATGTTCATTTCAAAAATATTGAATATAATACTTTAATAAAGGTCGCAAAACAAAAAATATTTAAGCAATTAGTTGAAGTAATCTTAGTAAAAATATTCCTATTTATGATATAATACCTCTCATAAGGAGGTATAGAAATGAGTATAGATTCCAGTACTACACTCTATTGCTTAATAGGAAATCCCATAGATAAATCCTTATCTCCCCTTATCCATAATGAAATGTTTAGGATTTTTGGAAAAAATTCTATTTATTTAGCCTTTAATATCGAAGAAAACAAGTTAAGGGATGTAATAGACGGATTTAAAGCAATAAATGTAAAGGGATTTAACGTAACAATACCTTTTAAAAAAACTATAATCAGATATTTAGATGGTCTCAGTCCTGAAGCTGAAATCTTGGGAGCAGTGAATACGGTAAAAAACCAAGATGGCAAATTAATTGGATATAATACAGATGGAGAAGGCTTTTATAAAACCCTAAGAAATAACGATATAGATGTTAAAGATAAAAATATTTTGTTATTAGGAGCAGGTGGAGCAGCCTATGGTATTGGCATCACTTTAAGCACAAAGGGTATTAAAAGCATATACATTGCCAATAGGACCCGGGAAAAGGCAGTAAATTTAGAAAAAGAAATAAAAAAAATAAATCCTAATATTTCTACTTCCATAGGAGACCTAAGCCTTAGGGAAATAAACAAAAAAGATATAGATATTATTATTAATGCCACTTCTATTGGTATGTATCCATTGGAAAATTTGTCTCCCATAGAATTAAATGGTTTTGATAAAAAAACAATTGTGTATGATATAGTCTATAAACCAAGGGAAACTAAATTAATAAAGGAGGCTAATCTTAGGGGATTTAAAGCTATCAATGGGCTTTCAATGTTATTGGAACAAGCAATACTTAGTCAAAAAGTCTGGTTTAACTTAGATGAAAAATTTTTAGAAAAAGCAAAAAAGGTAGAAGGACTTTTATCGGTTTATGTAGAATAATATGTTATAATAATTATAAAAGGTGATATTATGACGAAGAATAGGCTAAAACTAGGGCAATTATTAGTATACTCAGGAAAAATTACGGAAGCTCAGTTAGGGGAAGCACTAGATATCCAGAAGAAATCTGGCAAAAAATTAGGGGAAAT
>JAAYHU010000080.1 GCA_012735245.1 Tissierellia bacterium | reverse complement strand
TGGAAAATCTCCAAACTATCTGAGAGAACTGCCTAAGGACTCCGAAATCACAACTACTTTTGATTTAAAAAAGCTTGCCTCAATTGATAGAACCTATTTTATTAGGGAATTTAAAAGCAATTTCAGAAAGGGATATGAAGATGCCTACTATAATGCCCATTATGGTCTCAAAAGAGACAGTATAGAAGCAGGAAGAAATGATGGCAGCTATTTTGGTGAAATTGTTGGCAGCATCTTTGGGGCCAAGGATTACTTTGAAGGTAGGACCCTTGACCATCAAAGAAATATGCCTTCAGATAGTATAATTAAATCTGAATACTCCCTTAATAGGGATAATGAAGAATACACTAAGGGGTTTATAGAGGGATTTAAAAATGCCTATAGGGAAGCCTATATAACTAGTTTTAGAGAGGCAAGAAACAATGTTAAAGAACTTGAAGTGAGTTTTGCCTATGAAAATGGCTATGTAGTAGGTGAAGCTAGGGGTATTGAACAAGGTAGAATAGACTATGTAAATAGAAAAACAAATGATTGGATGAGATCAAGACCATCAGCTTCTGCCATTATCTATGACTATAAACTAATGTATCAAGGCCAAAGATATATGGAAGACTTTGTCAATGGTTTTTGGGAGGGCTACAGCAAGGGATATACTGACACCTATAAGGAGCTGAGCCAAGAAGATGCCATCAATAAAGTTACTTCCCTTGTAGTGCCACTTGATGGGGGAAGATTTCAAAGTTCCGATAGTAGCTTAATTGTGGAAATTGATAGAGGAACCTATTACAGAGAGAATATACTCAATATAGATGTGGTAAGTAGTTACAATAGGTTTGACAATAAATATATTTTTGCATCTAACTCCTATAGAATTAGTGTTGTCAACCCATCAGGGGAATTTAACCCGGATAAGAAAATTTTAATATCCTTTGAATACTATGGTGATAATAGGGGTGGAATATATATACAAAGAAATGATAAATGGGAATATTTAAATTCTAAAATTGAAGACAATAGGATATCTACCAGTGTACATCCAAGCCTTTTAAGTGGAAATGGCAGTATTTTTGCAGTACTTGTAGATAAGGAAATGATAAACTTCTATGATATTAGGGGGCATTGGGCTAAAAATGAAATCGAGACCTTAGTTAGAAAAGGTATAATCAACGGATACCCAGATAAAACCTTTAGGCCAGACAATTATATAACTAGGGCAGAGTTTTTAGTTCTATTGAGTAGGGCATACCAATGGAATTTACCTGCTGATACAAATAACCTTTCCTTATTTAAGGATAGGAATACCTTTAATGCTTTCAGTGAAAAGCAAATCAGTTATGCTTTAAGCCATGGATATATTAGCGGTTATCCTGATAATTATTTTAGGCCAAATAACAATATAACATATAAAGAGGTTGAGATAATCATGAGAAGAATACTGAAAAATAGTAATTTTACTTGGGATTCCATCGCTAATAAAATAATCTATGATAAAAAAGTAAGATCTAATAGTTTTGACAGTATGAACAATAATATAACTAGGGCAGAATTTTCATACCTGCTCTATGATTTAATAAAATGATTATCAGAAAACTAAAAGGTAGCAAATTAGGCTATACACTACTGGAGTTGCTAGCAGTCTTAGCCTTATTTGCTATTGTTTTTTCTATTTCTATCCCAAGTATAAGAAGTATTTTCATCAATCTGGAAAAGAGAGAGCTAATGACTTTTAGAAGAGATATAATAAATGCCAGAAATAGTGCTATTATAGAAAATACTTATTATACCCTAAATGTAAACGTTAGAAATAATAGCTATCAAATAATAAGGCATGGCACTGAGAATGAAACCATAAGAAATGTGAAGTTTGAAAATGGAATAAAGATTATTAGCAATAATTTCAGCAGCTCTTTAAGATTTTCTCCTACTGGTACACCTAATAAGGCTGGTACCATAAAACTGACTAACAAGAAGGGGCAAAATATTGAAATAACCATTACACCAGCCACTGGTAAAGTAAACATCTATTTTAATGGAAAATAGGGGGTACAATGAAAAGGGGTTTTACTTTAATTGAAGTCATAATGGGTTTATTTCTACTTGGTTTAATTACTGTATCTGTGCTGCCTATAGCTAATGGAGCTTTTTATAACCTTTCTAAACAGAAGACAAGATACAATATGATTTATACAGGGGAAATGGTAGTGGAAAGGATCAAAGCTTTTGATTGTGAGACTTCAAAGGAATTATTTGTATATGATGTGGAAATAGGTCAATTAATTGAAGAATTTAGAGGTAATGATTATATAGAAATAAGCCTAGATAAGGAAGGCTATGACTATCCCATAAAGATAATAAAAGAAAATAAGTCTGATTCATTATGGAAGATTGCTGTTATAGTATATAATAAAGATGGGGGTAAGTCAGATAGTGTGGAACTTAAAGCTTATCTTCCAAAGAAATAAAGGCTTTACCTTAATTGAACTAGTACTGGCCCTGGGCCTATCCTCTATTTTGATATTATCCATATCTAGCCTCCTAAGGTTCTCAAAACATGTTTCTGTCTTGAGTAATGAAATAGATGAATTGATGTTAAATGGCAGATATGCCATTGAATACATAAAAGATGAGGTAAAATCAGCGGAAAAGATTATACCATCTAGTAAGATAAGTGGTTTAAATGGATATTATCGTGAAAATGTAGGTTTTGTAATCGTCAACAAAGAAGATGAAATATTTAATAGATTTACAACTTATTATAGGAAGGATGACAAGTTAATTAGGATTTCTGGCCTTGCAAAGAATAATACCTACCCAATTTATTCTCAACTTCAAGGCCATAATGAAATTAGTGAATTTATCCATAGCATTAAGGGTACAAGCTTAGATATAGAAAATAAAATGATATATTTAGACTTCCAATTATTATCTGATAGTGGACAAGAACTTAACCTAAAATCTAATTATTACGTCAGGTGTCCTATAGACAATTGATCTTATAAGGGGTAGCCATGATTAAAAGAGAAGGGTATATATCAATTTACGCTTTATTAGTCATGTCTATTCTTATGATAATAACATCATATTTAGTTTATGAATCTAAGGTGGAATATCATATATCAATAAATACAAGAAATAATTTACAGTCCTACTACTTAGCAGAGGGAAAAATCTATATGATATTATTTGATAAATATTATGATGAAGAATTTTATCCATTTGTAGTAGAGGTTTTTAGGGGAAAAAGGACTACTACAAAGGATATAATATTAGATAATAGGGATATAGATGAATTTGAGTCCCCTTCTAAGGTAAAACTCACCCTAAGAGAGAATAATAACCGGATGGAATTTAACTTAAGTTCTGAATCGGATTACAAAGGCATAAAAACAAATATTACTGCCTCTGGCACACTGGTAAATGATTTTTTTGAGTTAGGCAGTCCTATTTTAAGTCCATCTACTTTAGAAAATTCTACAGAAGATTTTCACATGCTATTAAACAGAATATTTGAAGAAATAAATATAGATTTTAAGGATTTACCATCAAATACTTATGGAGGCCAATTTTCCAATTTTCAAAGCCTTATTTTAAATCAAATTGATGAAAACAACTCCTATCTATACGCATATCGAGAGACCATGGTGGAACCATATATAGAGCATATTGGTAACAATAACATAGTTTTAATCATAAGGAAATATGGAGAAAATGACGTAGACTTAATTTTAGGTAATGAAGAAGGCTTAGATAGCCCTATGGAACTAAATGGATTAATATTTGTAGAAGGCAATATAACCGTGTTCAACAAATTTAACTTTAATGGTATTATTATATTAAGGGATGGAGATATAATAGTAAAATCCAATGAAAAGCCAAAGATAAACGGATTGATAATAAGTTCTAAGGATTTAAATGAGGATAGTATAGATGTATCATATAATAGTGAAAACATCTATAGATATGGATTGTATATACCAGGATTTATCGAACCTAATATACTATTGTTTAAGAGTAATTGAAAAGGGGGTTTATTATGGAACTTCGTAATTTATTGAAAGATGAAGTCCTGTATTTAGTAGATAAGGTGTTAAAGGATATGGATGATATTTGTAAATGTGAAAAATGCAAATTGGACATTGCTGCCATTGCATTAAACAATTTAAAGCCTAAATACGTAGTTACTGAAAAAGGTTATGTGTTTTCAAAGGCAGATAGCCTAAAACCTCAATTTAGTACTGATATTATAACTGAAATTACTAAGGCAATTGAAGTCGTTAGAGATAATCCAAGACATAAATAGGTGATAGATTTGAAAAATATAGTTTTAATCGGCATGAGTGGTACTGGAAAGACTACTATTGGCAAGGAGCTTTCTAAAAAACTTAATAGGGAATTTATAGATACGGATATTTTAATTAAAAAAAGATTAGGTATGGACATAGAAGAAATTTTTGAGAGATATGGAGAAGAATATTTTAGAAATATTGAAACAAAAATAGTAGATGAAATTAGTAAAAAAGAAGATTTAATTATATCTACTGGTGGTGGAATAATATTAAGGGAGAAAAACCTTATCAAACTAAAGAAAAAGGGAGTATTGATTTTGTTAGAATCCTCTATTGAGAATATTGTAAAAAACTTGAAAAAATCTAAGGTTGTTAGGCCACTACTTCATAAAGGGAATGACATCTATAAAGAAGTTGAAAATATGTATGAGACTAGAAAGGAATTGTATCATTTTGCAGCAGATTATATTGTCCATGTCAATAATAGATCTATTGATAATATAATCTATGAGATTTTGCAATTATGTGACAAAATTAACTCTTGAGGTAAATAATGTATACTGATATAATAAGGTGGAAAGAAGAGGAGAAACTATGAAAATACTAGTTATTCATGGACCTAACCTTAATATTTTAGAAAAAAGAAACTCCTCCCTTTATGGTGGAAAATCTTTAGAGGAAATAAATAAGCTTATTGAAGCTAAGGCAAAAGACCTAGATATTGAAGTAGAAATCTTTCAATCAAATTTTGAAGGTTCAATAGTTGAAAAAATTCAAGCCTCTATAGATTTAGAATATGATGGCATAATCATCAATCCTGCTGCTTTTAGCCATTACAGCATAGCTATCAGGGATGCAATAGAAGTCCTTCATATTCCAGTAATAGAAGTGCACTTATCTAATATTTATGGAAGGGAAGATTTTAGGTCTAAATCCGTTATTGCACCTGTATGTAGTGGCCAGATTACAGGATTAGGTGTATATGGCTATTTAGTAGCTATGGAGGCTATTAAATTACTGAATAAGTAGAATTTAGGAGGTTAAAAGATGATTTCAGCAGGTGATTTTAGAAAAGGAATAACTTTTGAAATGGATGGAGATGTATACCAAGTAGTAGATTTTCAACACGTAAAACCTGGAAAAGGGGCTGCATTTGTGAGGGCAAAGATCAGATCTGTAATGTCTGGCGTGACCAAAGATGTTACTTTCAGCCCTACAGATAGATTTCCCAAGGCTCATATTGAGACTAAGGAAATGCAATACTTATATAATGATGGCCAGCTTTATTATTTTATGGATACTGAGACCTATGAGCAGCTACCTTTAGATAGGGAAGCTGTAGAAGAAGCCATGGTTTACCTAAAGGAAAACGACAATGCTACAGTAAGATTCTACAAAGGTAAGCCCTTTGAAGTGCTACCACCAAACTTCGTTGAATTAGAGGTTATACAGACTGAACCTGGAGTTAAGGGTGATACTGCTGCAGGAGCAACAAAGCCTGCTACTGTAGAAACAGGAGCAACCATAAATGTACCTTTATTTGTTAATGTTGGTGACATAATTAAGATAGATACAAGAACTGGTGAGTATTTATCAAGAAAATAGGTTATAATCATTAAAAATATTATTTAGGAGGGAAAATTATGGATTTTTTAATGCAAAGAGTTTCCTATTTAAAGGGTTTAGCTGATGGTCTTGGTATTGATGGAACATCAAAGGAAGGAAAGTTGCTATTAGAGATAGTGGAAGTCTTAGAAGATTTTGCTGATGTTTTAGAGGAAACCATTGAAAATCAAATGGAATTAGAAGAGTACGTAAACTTTATCGATGAAGACTTAGCTGATGTAGAAGATGAAATTTATGATTCTGATGATGACTATGATGATGACTTTGAAGACTATTATGACTATGACGATGATTTTGACTTTGATGATTTCGATGATTATTGTGATGATGAAGAATGTTGCTGTGACTGCCATGATGAATTGGTAGAGACAGAGGAAGCAGAAAAGGTAGATGAGTAACAATAGAGGGATTCTAAAGTTTAAAACTTTAGAATCCCTTTTTTTATTGCCAAAAAAAGTTTTAGCCCGAATTCTTATAATCAAAAATTTATATGAATGGCTTTTAAATGATTTTTTTATTTAAATTTATAGAAGCTTTTTTTATTTTTTGGAATATATAGGCTGCTTAATCATAGAATTATTACAAGGGAGGGACATGTTGTGATGAAGGAAGTTAAAATATACGATTCCTTAGTTGGAAATTTAAATGAAGAATTGAAAGAAGCACTTAGAAAAGTTCCCCTACATTTAAAGGGGAAGGTAGAAGAAATAAGATTGAAGAAGGATAGACCACTTATGATTTATTATGATGGAAAGGATTATTTCGTATCAAAAAAAGGTGAAGTCAGTAAGGATATATCCAAGGCCATGATAGTAGAGGGAAACCATATAGAATCAACCTTCCAATTGATTAGCAATTACTCTGCCTACGCCTATTTAGAAGAAATCAAAAATGGATATATCACAGTTACTGGAGGCCATAGGATTGGCATTGGTGGAAAAGTGGTCTATGGTCTAAGGGGCATAGAAAATATTAAAAACATTTCATCTTTAAATATTAGGATTGCTAGAGAAAAAATAGGCATATCAGACTTTTTAATGCCGTATTTGATTAAAGGCAGAAAGGGTTTCTATAATACATTAATCATTTCGCCTCCTCAGTGTGGGAAGACGACTTTACTTCGAGATATAATTAGGAATTTAAGCAATGGCTGGGCTAACTACTATGAGGGTTTTAAAGTAAGCATTGTAGACGAAAGGTCGGAACTAGCTGGCATGTATAATGGAGTACCCCAAAAGGATGTAGGAATAAGGACGGACGTACTGGATGGATGTTTAAAATCAGATGGAATAATCATGGCCATAAGGTCTTTATCACCAGATATTATTGCAGTAGATGAAATTGGGGGGAAAAGGGATGTTGAAGCAATTCATGAAGCCCTAAGAGCAGGAATTAAACTTATAGCAACTATCCACGGCAGTAGTATCCAGGAAATAAAAGAAAAGCAAAGTATGAGGGAAATCTTTGAAGAAAGAATATTTGAAAGATATATAGTCTTAGATAGGTCCAAGGGAGTAGGAACGGTTAAAGAGTTGGCAGATAGGAATGGCAATCCTATCAGTTTTGTAAGGGGGGCATGAAATGTTTTTCCTTAAACTTTTATCAATAATATCTATATTTAGCATATGTACTATTTTAGGCCATTATTATGGGCAAAAATATGCCCTAAGATTTGAAAACTTAGTTGCCTTAGAGCAATGTATTAAGATCCTAGAAACTGAAATAGTCTATGGAGCAACACCCTTGCCAGAAGCCCTGTCCAATGTATATAAGAAGGGGAAGCCTAGAGTATCCTATATATTTGAAGAAATAAAAAGGGATCTAGTAGCAAATAAAAGAAGTTTTGTATACGATAGCTTTCTTGAAATAGCAGGAGAACTATATAAAAGCCTATATTTCAAAAAAGAAGATGTGGAAATAGTACTATCCTTAGGCAGGGTCTTAGGGTCATCTGATAGGGATGATCAGAGCAAAATCTTTAAACTGGTCTTAAAGCAAATAGGAGCACAGATTGAAGAGGCAAAGGTGGAAAAAAATCAAAATGAAAAACTGTATAGAAACTTAGGAGTAATAACTGGAATAGGAATAATAATTTTACTAATATAGGAGGATTACCATGGAAATAGATTTAATTCTAAAAATTACAGGCCTTGGAATCTTAGTGGGAATTATTCATTCCTTACTAAGTAAATTTGGAAAAGAAGAATACGCTTTTATAGTCACAATAGTTGGCTTAGTTGTAGCATTTGGCATGGTAATAAGCTTGATAAGTAGGCTTTTCGATAATCTAAAAGTAATGTTTAGGTTATAGTAAGGGGAGTTTCAAATGGAAATTATTAAGATAGTTAGTCTTGGAATTGTGGCAACGGTTATTATAGTTTTACTAAAGGAAATCAGGCCAGAATTTCCCATGTTCATTAGTTTGTTGACTGGCTTTGCAATCTTTACAATGATCTTAGGAGAACTATCCTATGTTATTGAGACATTAAGTACATTGGCCAGGAGGGTAAATATAGAATTTGCCTACTTTTCTACAATATTAAAGATTATAGGCATGGCCTATATAGTGGAATTTGGGGCTCAAATTTCTAGAGATGCAGGGCAGGAAAGTATAGCTATGAAGATAGAGCTGGGAGGAAAAGTATTGATTATGGTCCTAGCCATACCTATACTATTGGCCTTAATGGAACTAATATTAAAAATACTTTCTTAAAGGTGAAACCTATGAAGAAATTTTGGATCGGATTAATCATCTACTTATTATTAATGGGACAAACAGTCTACGGAGAAGATGGAGAACTGGTTATAATAGATGAGCAATTGGATTTCTTAGATTTAGGAGACTTAGAAATGTTTTTACAGGATGCTATTACAGAAAATGAAGATTTGCCTAGACTCAACATTAAGGATTTTCTTAAAGATTTAGTAATGGGAAAAATCCCCATTAGGTTAAAAGACATAGGTAAAAATCTCGGGGCTATGTTTCTAAAAGAGTTAAAGCTATCTTTTAATCTATTGGGGAAAATACTAGTAATCACCATGATTTCTTCTATACTTACAAACCTTCAATCAACTTTTGAAAATTCATCAGTTGCAGAATTGGCAAATTATATATCTTATTGTTTAATAGGCATTTTAGTCATTACAAGTTTTAACCAAGTTATGGACTTGGCTAGGGCAGCGGTAGATAAGATGGTAGGTTTTATGCAAGCCATATTACCTGTTTTACTTACCTTGTTAACTGCAGCATCTGGACCAAATACAAGGATTCTTTTTCATCCAATGATATTAGTAATAGTTAATTTTATAGGCATATTGATAAAGAATATAATTTTACCTTTAATATTTTTCTCCTTTATAATCAGCATTATTTCAAACATATCTAATAGATTGGAATTTAGTAAATTATCGGAATTGGGCAGGCAGGCAATTGCTGTTACAATTTCTGCAGCCCTAACCTTATTCATAGGAATAATAACTATTTATGGTTTAGGAACTAAAATAGATGGTTTAACCATAAGGACTGCTAAATTTGCAGTAGACAAGTTTATCCCCATAGTAGGTGGATTTTTGTCTGATGCAGTAGAAGCAGTAGTTGGATATTCAGCCATATTAAAAAATGGTATAGGTTTTATTGGACTAATTATATTACTACTAATTTGTATGGTTCCAATTATTAAAGTCTTAGCCTTGCTTGCTGTTTACAAACTGATATCGGTAGTAATACAACCTATTGCATCCAGCAATTTAGTAGAGTTTTTTAACCAGGTTGGAAAATCCCTTTCACTTGTCTTAATTAGCCTAATTTCTGCTGGAACTATGTTCTTCATTACCATAACCATAATTGTAGAAGCAGGAAATAATCTACTAATGCTAAGGTAGGTGGTCATATGGGTGTAGTTTCTTTTATCAATTCATGGCTAAGGGATATAGTTGTACTTTTCATATTGATTTCAATTGCAGAACTAATAATGCCAAAGGGAAATCTAAAAAAATATATAAGGCTAGTAATAGGCCTACTAATTATCTTTACTATAATCAATCCCTTTGCCAAATTATTTAGGTTTGATTTTAGCTTAGACAAGGTTGTATTTAACTATGCTAAGCCAGAGACTTTTAACAGTTGGGAACTTGAAGAAATTTATCATAATCAAGAAAGGCAAATTGAGAAAATCTATCTAAAAAAAATAGTGGAAGATTTACAAAGCCTAATAGAAAATGAAACGGAATATGAATTAGTTGACGGAGATATTTCTATATTAAAAGATGAGGATAATTATGGTCAGATAGACTATCTGGTCCTATACATTAGAGAGAAGACCCGAAATAATAGTCAAGGAAGGATATCTATTGAAAAGATAGAGCCGATTGAAATAAATCGTAATTTAGAAAAGGACTTTACTGAATACAATAATGATGAAAGTATAAAGGCCTTAATTAGTGACAAGTACGGAATTGAAAAGAATAGAATAAACATAAAAATCTATAAAAAGGGGATAGGTGAAATAAATGAATGATTTATTTGATAAAATAAAGAAGCATCTAGAGAGTATAAATAATAAAAAGTTTATTAACAATTTATTCATAATATTAGGAATATCAATCATATTTTTAATTGTAGCTAATTATATTCTTGACTCAAAAAAGGAGGCCCCAAATACAGAAAATGAATTTAAATCACAAGTTTCCTATGAGGAGGAAATGGATTATAGTGCTTATTTAGAAAAGAAGTTGGCGAATATTCTTAGCAAGTTAGAAGGAGTGGGCAAAGTAAATGTAATGGTAACCTTAGAAAATAGTGTTGAAAAAATCACGGCAACAAATACTACTAAATCAACGGAAAATATAGTAGAAAATGATGGAGAAGGAGGTACAAGGCAGGTCCAAAGAGAAGATTTGACTATGCAGGTAGTTACAAGGGGAAGTGATGGCTCCCTTTTAGTAGTAAAGGAGATCAAGCCTAAGGTACTGGGTGTTATAGTAATAGCAGAAGGCGCAGATGACCCGGAGGTTAAAGAAAAGCTTTACGAAGCTGTAAAAACTGTACTGGGGATAACGGGAAATAAAGTTCAAGTATATTCAAGTAAGTAAGGGGGAATAAATATGTTTAAAATCAAAAGACCTGTGTTTATCGGTTTATTAGTTTTACTATTGGTTTTTACAGGATACCTTAATCACCATTTTACTCAACAGGCACAAATTAAATCCTCTAGAGATTATCAAAACCATGAGCTTGAGGAAATGGCAAGGAATTTAGAGTTAAGGGATACGGAAGATCAATTAGTTTTAGATCCAACAGACCATGTAGATATAATAGAAACAGCTATAGATGAAGAAAGTGAAGTCTTGGAAACCATGTATTCTGATGCCCTTAAGGATACTAAAAACTATTTTGTAGAATATAGATTATCCAGAGATAAGCTAAGGGCAACCTTAGTAGATAGGCTGCAAGAAATTATCAATAATGAAAATACCTCTGAAGCCGTTAGAGCAGATGCACAAAGAGAAATAATTAAATTAGGCAATAACTCAGAGATAGAACTTCAAATTGAAGGTTTGATAAAAAGTAAAGGATATGATGATGCAATTGTATTTTTGACTAATAAGGATATAAAGGTAGTAGTATCTGCCCCTGAGTTAAATGAGCAGGATATGGTTAAAATACTTGAGATAGTTAAATCAGAGACTGATTTCGATACAAAGGATATTAAAATAATGAAAAAACAATAGAAATGTTTGTAAATACTAATGGGCTCTGATATAATTATTTTAAATACAGAAGATGTTTGGAGGTGTTAATATTGAACGGGATGTTAAACAATGAAGGTAATGAATTCGGAAATGTTAGAATATCAGATGATGTAGTAGCAATTATAGCAGGTATTGCAGCCACTGAAGTAGAAGGAGTTGCTGGAATGAGTGGAGGTATAACTGGAGGGATAGCTGATATTCTTGGCATGAAAAACTTGTCCAAGGGTGTTAAAGTTGAAGTTGGAGATAAACAAGCTGCCATAGATTTGTACATTATCGTAGAATATGGTACAAAAATAAAAGAATTAGGAGAGAAAATCCAAGAAAATGTTAAGAAATCAGTAGAGACAATGACTGGTTTGGAAGTTGTTGAGGTAAATGTCAACATTCAAGGAGTTCATATTGCTAAGAAAACCGATACTGAAGATGAGCCTAGAGTAAAATAATATATTTACCCTCTGTAGATCAGAGGGTAATTTAGATATTCTATTATGATGTTGCAGGAGGAATTATGGGAAGAAAACAAGCAAGAGAAGGAACTATGAAATTAATCTATCAAATGGAAATAAATGATGATTATTCGGAGGAAGCTTTATCCCTTTTCTTTGAAAACTTTTCTTTTGATCAGTCTGAAAAAGAATATATTGTAGATGCTTATACAAAAATTAAGAACAATATAGAAACTATTGATAACCATATTGAAAGCACTCTTGAAGGCTGGAAGATAAACAGGTTGGCAAAAATAGACTTGGCTATTTTAAGAATAGCCCTGTATGAAATTCTATATAGGGAAGATATACCTATTGAGGTTTCAATAAATGAAGCCATAGAAACAGCCAAAAAATACAGTAATGAAGATTCCTATAAATTCATAAATGGTGTATTGGGCAGTATTGTCAGATCCCTCGATAAGGATAAATTGTGGAGGTAATTATGGAGCTTAAACCCTTAAAGGTAAGTGAGGTTAATAATTATATAAAGCGGATTCTCCTAAGTGACATGGTTTTATCCAATATATCTGTGGAAGGAGAAATTTCAAACTTCAAACACCATTATAGTGGTCACATGTACTTTAGTTTAAAGGATGATAGGGGAAAGATAAAGGCTGTAATGTTTAAAGGAGATAATGAAAGATTAAACTTTAAACTTGAAGATGGAATGAAGATAATTGCCACAGGCTATATATCAGTATATGAAAGGGAAGGGGAATATCAGCTCTATGTTAAAGATATAAAAGCAAGCGGCATTGGTGAACTATATAAGGCCTTTGAGGAATTAAAAAACAGGTTAGAGAAGGAAGGTTTATTCTCCCAGGAAAACAAAAAACAGATTCCTTCAATGCCAAGAAAAATAGGAGTAGTTACTTCTTCAACTGGTGCTGCCATAAGGGACATTATAACTATAATAAAAAGAAGATTTCCTCCATGTAATATATTGATTTATCCAACCTTAGTCCAGGGCATTAATGCTCCTGAAGAAATATGTAAAGGATTGGAATATCTAGATAGTAGAGATGATATTGATTTGATAATTACTGGAAGGGGAGGGGGCTCCATCGAGGAGCTATTTGCCTTCAATAGTGAAAAGTTAGCTAGGACTATTTATAAATTAAAGACACCAGTCATCAGTGCTGTTGGCCATGAAACTGATTTTACCATTGCAGATTTTGTTGCTGACCTAAGGGCTCCAACTCCTTCAGCTGCAGCAGAGCTTGCTGTACCTGATATTACATATCTATTAAAGGAATTACAAAACAAATACGATGAACTTAAAAATATAATGCATAAAAAAATTAGGGATTATAAGTTGGAATTAGAAAATTTTGATACAAAGCTAAACTTGTTCAGTCCATTAAATCAATTAAAGGATAAGAAGATTGAAATAGATAACATTTTTAAAGATTTAAACTATATTATGGAGAAGAAGCTTAGTGAAAAAAAGGCTGAACTCCAAGAATTAAAGGGAAAATTAGAACTTCTTAATCCAAATATGGCCATAGATAGAGGCTACGGTATTATAGTAGATAATAGGGATAATCTAGTTAAATCTATAGATAATATTAATTTAGGAGATAAAATTGGCATAATACTTAAGGATGGGAAGATCTTATCAATAGTAGACAATATTGAAAAAGGGGAGAAAATAGATGAATTTAGCTTATGAAGAAGCTATATTAGAATTGGAAAAGATCTTAATTGAACTTGAAAGTGAAAATTGTACACTTAAGGAAGCCCTTGAAAAATTTAAAAGGGGAGTTGAACTGTACAATCATTGTAAGGACTTAATTACTAAGGCTGAAGGGGAAATAAAAATCATATTAGAAGATGATGAAAGCATGAAGGAAGAAACATTTTCCATGGAGGTATAAAATGAATTTTAACGAAGAACTAGAAAGAGTAAAATCTTTAATAGACATAGAGTTAGGGAAGTTAGTCCAGAATAAGGATTGTTTTCAAAAAAGGATCTTAGAATCTATTGAATATAGTTTGTTTACTGGTGGCAAAAGATTAAGACCTATTATGGCAATAAAATCTTATGAGATGTTCAATAATCAGCTCAGTGAAATAATGCCCTTTGCAATAGGGATTGAATTAATACATACATATTCATTAATACATGATGATCTTCCAGCAATGGATAATGATGATTTTAGGAGAGGAAAGCCTACAAATCACAAGGTATTTGGCGATGCCATGGCTATTTTAGCTGGTGATGGGTTATTAAATCTATCTTTTGAGCTAATCTTAGAATTTATTGATAATAATGCTAAGGATATTAATGATTATAAAAAATATACAAGGGCCTTAAAGGAAATAAGTAAGTATTCTGGTATTTATGGTATGATAGGTGGACAAGTGGTGGATCTTTTATTAAGCCATGATACAGTGACAGAAGAAAAGATAATGTTTATGTATAAGGCAAAGACCGCTGCCTTAATACAGGCAGCCTTAGTTTCTGGTGCCATAGTTGGAGAAGCAGATGAAGAAGAAATTGAATATATAAGAGAATTTGGTTTAAACTTAGGTCTTGCTTATCAGATTAGGGATGATATCTTAGATGAGGAGCAAGATGCACATATTAAAAAGTTAACATTTTTGTCTTTTTATGATATTAATAAAGGAAAGGAAGCTGTAGAAGAATACAGTTATAATGCAATTAGTTGTTTGAAAAAATTAAAAAGTAGGGATTCAGAGTTTTTTGAAATTCTAACAAAAAAATTAATCGATAGAATAATATAAAATGGAGGATTGTAGTGAAAAAAAGAGCAGATGTTATTTTGTTTGAAAAGGGTTTAGTCGAATCTAGGGAAAAGGCTAAAAGGGTAATAATGGAAGGTTCAGTTTTTGTTGGAAACAGAAGGATAGACAAACCTGGTGAAAAATTAGATGAGGACGTAGAAATAATTATAAAAGAAAATCCCATTACCTACGTCAGTAGGGGAGGATTAAAATTAGAGAAGGCCATAGAATTGTTCAAAATTGATCTAGCTAATAAGGTGGCCATGGATATTGGGGCATCAACTGGAGGATTTACCGACTGTATGTTGCAAAATGGTGTTTCAAAGGTCTTTGCAGTAGATGTAGGCTATGGCCAATTAGACTGGAGGCTAAGAAATGATCCTCGAGTTATTGTAATGGAACGAACTAATATTAGAAATGTAACCTATGATGATATTGGAGAAAAAATTGATTTCATATCTATTGATGTTTCCTTTATTTCATTAAGATTGGTTTTACCAGTGGCAAAAAGCCTACTAAAAGAAAATGGAGAGGTAATTGCATTAATCAAACCTCAATTTGAAGCAGGTAGAGACAAGGTGGGCAAGAAAGGCATAGTAAGAGATAAAAATATTCATTATGAGGTAATTGAATCAATAGCTGAATTTTCTAAAGGCTTAGGATTTGGCATCAATGGACTATCTTATTCGCCTATTACAGGAGCTACTGGAAATATAGAATTTTTAATTTATTTGAGGAACAACTGTGAGAAAACAATTGAAAATAAGGAGATCTTAAATATTATAGACGAGGCTCATCACAATCTAAGTTAATTTTTATACTAACTTGGGGGTATTATATGTTAGTAGAATTAAGTATAAAAGATTTTGCTATTATAGATAATATAAAGATTAATTTCACTAAGGGCCTTAATGTAATTACTGGAGAAACAGGTTCTGGTAAATCTATTTTAATAGAAGCCCTAGGAATGATCCTTGGCTCTAGGACAAGCAAGGAGTTTATCCGTACTGGCTGTGACAAGGCTGTACTAGAAGGAGTTTTTTATATTGAAGACCTATCTACTTTAAAGCCAATTTTAGATGAACTAGCAATAGATATAGATCATGATAACCTATTGATAATAACTAAAGAAATACCTGCAAATGGGCCAAGCCTTTCTAAGGTAAATGGAAGAACTTTGAATCTGACAATGCTAAAATCTATAACAACAAAACTAGTAGATATATTTGGCCAACATGAACATCAATCCCTTTTGGATATAAGTAATCATCAGCTGTTGGTAGATGCCTTTGGAGATGAAGACTTTAATCGATTAAAATCAAAGATTAAGGAAATCTATGATGAAGTACAAGAGGAGAAGAAAAAGATAAAATCCTTGACTATGGATAGTAGTGAAAGAGGTAGGGAAATTGATATATTAAGATTTCAAATAGAGGAAATTGATGAAGCCAATCTAACAGAAGAAGATGAACACAGGATAGAAGCTGAATTTAGAAAGCTTTCAAATATAAGCAAAATATCCCAATCTATAGAATTAGCCTTGTCCCATTTAGATAGCGATGATTACAATTTTCAAGGAGCCATAAACTTAGTAAATAAAGCCTTAGCTTTAATCGCTAATGGGAAAGAATTTGATGAAAAATTAGAGGAATTCTACAATAGGTTATCGGATATAAATTATGAATTACAAGATATAAACAGGGAATTAAATTACTATCTTAATAATGTTGATATAGATTTGGAAAGGTTAAACTATTTACATGAAAGAATAGACCTAGTAAACAAGCTTAAGAGGAAGTATGGTAAGAGTATTGATTTAATATTTAAATTTAGGGATGAAGCTGAAGAAAGATTAAACAAGCTGTTAAATTTTGAAAAGGAATATGAGAAATCCTTAGATAGGATTAAAGAATTGGAAGAAATCCTTGAAGAAAATTGTAGAAAGCTTTCTGAAAAAAGAAAGAAAATTGCTGAAGCTTTAGAGGACAAGGTTAAGAATGAGCTATCACAACTTAATATGTCAAATGTAGATTTTAAAGTAGATTTTAATAGAAGTGCACATTTTACGCCCCAAGGCTTTGATAAAATTGAATTTTTAATATCTACTAACCCCGGTGAAGGATTAAAATCCTTATCTAAAATTGTCTCTGGTGGAGAAATGTCAAGGATTATGTTGGCCTTTAAGAGCATTTTGGCTGTTTTAGATAAAATTCCAACTCTGATCTTTGATGAGATTGATGCAGGAATATCTGGTAGAACAGCCCAAATAGTTGGAGAAAAAATATACAATATTTCAAAAAATCATCAAGTAATATGTATATCCCACCTTCCCCAAATTGCAGCTTTGGCAGATAGCCATTTTGTAATAAATAAAATAAGTAAAGATAATAGAACTATAACAAAGGTAACAAAGCTTTCAGAAGAAGAAAGAATAGAAGAAATGGCCAGACTTTTGGGAGGAGTTAATTTAACTAAGACTACATTAAAACATGCTTCAGAAATGATTGAGATGTCAAAAAAAATCAAAAAATAATGGTATATATTTAAGAGTTTTGATTATTATTCAAAACTCTTTTTTTATGGAAAATTTGAGGTTAGTTCCCATTTAAAAAAATATTTATATAGAATAATTAAAGACAAAAAAGGCTAAATTATATATGAAATTTCAAATAGGAGGTGAATAAAAGAAAGCAAATTAGGAGAGTGATAAATCTTTGGGAAAATTAAAATTTAGCAAAAAATTTATAGCATTATTCTCAATAATAGTCTTACTAAGCTTCATAATCCAATCTAATAGAATTTTATTTTATCCATCAAATATAAAAATAGTCAAAGGAGAAAATAAGTCATTAGATATAACTTTCCCCTTTTCTTTAAGCACCGATAAGGAAAAAGACGATGTAATAGAGGCAAGTGCAAATAATACAGAAAATATTAGCTTTAAAAAAACCTATTCCTTAAATGGAATTGGTACGGGAAAAGCAGAAATACAGATTAAATTTTTAGGGCTTATTCCTATTAAGAACTATAATGTAGACGTAATAGATAGACCAGAACTAATTCCTGGAGGAAATGCAATAGGAGTAAGATTAAATACCAAGGGTGTACTGGTAGTAGCAGTTACTGACCTAATCGGTGTAGATAATGAAAGATATAGTCCTGCAAGGGATGCAGGCATAAAGGTTGGAGACAGTATTTTAGAAATAGATGGAATTAAAGTCAACGATGCTGAACATGTGGTTAAAATTCTCAATGAAGTAAAGGACAAAAAAGTAAAAATTTTAGTTCAGAGGAATAAAGCTGAATTTATTACCGAAGCTACACCTGTACAATGTATACAGGATAATAGTTATAGATTGGGAGTTTGGGTTAGGGATAAGACATCTGGCATTGGTACACTAACCTATTTAGATAAGGAAAGCGGTAAATTTGGAGCCTTAGGTCACGGAATAGTAGATTCTGATACAGGGAAATTACTTTCTGTAGATAAGGGCAAAATAATGAATGCTAGGATTTCAAAAATAGAACAGGGAAAAAAAGGCTCACCCGGTGAAATCAGAGGAGTATTTTATGAGGCAAATAATATTGCAGGAGACATAACTTTAAATAATTCCTTTGGCATTTTTGGAACCTTGAGAAAAGAGTATTTAGAAACCATAAAAAACAAACCTATACCAATTGGCTTCAAAGAAGAAGTAAAGGAAGGAAAAGCTTATATTTACACTACTGTTAACGACGATAAAGTCGAAAAATTCGAAGTAGAAATATTAAAGGTTCAGCCACAAGTTAAACCAGACCAAAAAAGTATGGTAATTAAGGTAACAGATGAAAAATTACTGGAATTAACTGGTGGTATAGTCCAAGGAATGAGTGGTAGTCCTATAATTCAAGATGGAAAGTTAATTGGAGCTATCACTCATGTTTTTGTAAATGATCCTACTAAAGGATATGGAATATTCATAGAATGGATGTTAGAACATGAAAATAACCCTAGGTAATCCTAGGGTTATTTTAAAAAATATAAAAAAAATATAAAAAAAGAAGGAGTTTTTATATATTTATCGAATAAATATAAGAAAAGAAAATTTACTAAACAGGGGGATTATCAATGAAAAAAACAAAAATAGTTATTGCAGATGATAATAGGGAATTTTGTGAGATTTTAAATCGACTTATATCATCTTATGAGGAATTCGAGGTTACGGGTATAGCTAAAGATGGGATTGAAGCATTGCAAGTACTTGAAAAAGAAAGACCAGATGTCTTAATTCTTGATATTATAATGCCACACCTTGACGGTTTAGAGGTCCTAGAAAGGCTTCATAAATTTGAGGACGGGTATTTTCCCAAGGTCATAGTCCTTTCAGCAGTTGGACAAGATAAGATAACTCAAAGAGCTATAGAACTTGGCGCTCAGTATTATGTTGTTAAACCCTTTGATTTCCAAGTCTTTATAAAAAGATTAAAGCAAATTTCAGCCACTGATTTTACATCCAACATAAAAGATAGTGAGGAACTTTATACCGTAAATAAAGCTCAACAAACAGAAAGCAATTTAGAAGCGAAAATTACTAAGATTATCCATGAAATAGGCATTCCTGCCCATATAAAAGGTTATTTATATTTGAGGGAAGCTATTACAATGGTAGTGGAAGATATGGATTTTTTAGGTGCTATAACAAAAGAACTTTATCCAACTATTGCTAGTAAATATAATACAACTGCTTCAAGGGTAGAAAGGGCAATAAGACATGCCATAGAAGTAGCCTGGACCAGGGGTAGAATAGATACTATAAATCAGCTTTTTGGATATACTGTTAACAATGCTAAAGGAAAACCTACAAATTCCGAGTTTATTGCCTTAATTGCGGATAAGCTAAGGCTAGAACAGGAAACTGCATTATAGAAACATCCTCCAATTGAGGAGGATGTGATTCTTTTTCTTAATTGTGATATAATTAAATAAAAATTGTCAATAATATTTGTATAAGCTATGGGAGGTAACCATGTATATAAAAGGAATCGCAAAAAAGGATAAAAAAACGAAGAACCTAGTTAATAGATTAAATCCAAATGATATTGCCATTATTTCCCATAGGGACTTAGATGAAATGGCAGCCCTATCCTTAGCAGACAAAAAAGTTGCTTGTGTAATAAATACTGAAAAAACCATAAGTGGGAAATATCCAAATAGGGGCCCTGCTGTATTAATGGAAGAGAATATTCCCATTTTTGAAGTGGAGGATATTAATTTTTTTGATAAAATTGTTGAAGGAGAAATAATTGAAATTGAAGAAAATAAGATAATTTTTCAAGGGGAAAAAATTGCTGACTGCAATTTTCTCAGCCATGGCAAGATTGAAGAATTAACAAAATTAGGTTATGATAATATAGAGAAAGAGTTAGATAAGTTTATAGAAAATACATTGGAATATGCCAAAAAAGAAAAGTCTTTGGTAACAGGAAAAATTAAAATACCTGATATTGAAACGAACATTGAAGGAAAACATGTCCTAGTTGTCGTCAGAGGAAAGGACTACAAAGAAGACCTAATGGCTATTAAATCCTATATCGATGAAGTAAAACCTGTCTTAATTGGTGTAGACGGAGGTGGAGATGCACTATTAGAATTCGGATTTACACCTGATATAATCATTGGTGATATGGATAGTGTATCTGATGACTGTCTTTTACGGTCAAAGGAGATTATTGTCCATGCATATTCTGATGGAAGGGCACCAGGCTTAGATAGGGTAAAGGACTTGGGATTAAAATCGAAAATCTTCACTTCTCCAGGTACCAGTGAAGACATAGCCCTTTTATTAGCATATGAAAAAAATGCTGATTTAATTGTAGCTGTAGGAACCCATTCAAATATGATTGATTTTTTGGAGAAGGGGAGACCTGGAATGGCAAGTACCTTTTTAGTTAGATTAAAAGTAGGAGGTATCTTAGTAGACGCTAAGGGGGTAAATAAACTCTATAAATCTACTTTTAAAACTAAATATCTCTGGCTTGTTTTGGGGGCAGCCTTAATTCCAATTATTATCTTAATTATTATCAATCCTCTAACCCAATATCTATTAACCCTATTGAAAATTAAATTGAGATTACTTTTTAATCTTTAAGGAGGATTTGCATGCTACCTAGTTTTAGGTTTTACATAATATCTATTGTGGCTATCTTCGCTGCCTTAGGTATAGGAATCTTCATTGGCTTTACTATGAATACTCAAAGATTTGTTATTGAACAAAAAGATAATATATCAGAAATGATCGAGACCCAGCTGGAATTATTACTTCAAGAAAATCAAAAATTAAAAAATAATGAAAGGCTTTTAGAAGATGAAATTGAAATTAAAGACAGATATATTGAACTAACCTATGAACATATTATTAGAAATAAGTTAAATGGTTTAAATATAGCAATAATAGAAACTAATAATGATTATGTTACATCAGGTATTGGCAGGGATTTAGAATTGGCAGGAGCTAGGGTAATTAATGTTACAACTATTAATAAGGATATAGTCAATAAGGAAAATATAAATGAAATTCTTAATAAATTTGAGATTCAAAACCCTAGAAATCCTGTGGAAGAACTTGTATCAATAATAACTGAATCCATTATCTTAGGGAGCAATAATTTTATTTTAGGAGACTTGGAGAGGGAAGGTTTTATTGAGTTAATGGGAAATTATAATGAAAATATAGATTACATAATTTTATGTGGTGGAAGTAAGGAAGAACCAACAAAAAGGATTAATCAAGTAGATAAGCTTATAGTAGAAGTTGCAGAAGCTTATAATATACCAGTTTTAGGTGTTGAGAAGGTAAATGTAGATTATTCATATATACCTAAGTATCAAACCCTTGGAATTTCTACTGTAGATAATGTAGATACCATAATGGGCAAGGTAGCCATGATTTTGGTCATGGAAGGTGCAAATGGGAATTATGGAGTTAAAAGTACTTCCATGGGTATAGTACCCCATTATAATTTAGAAGACAAACAATAATGGAGGTTTTATCTTGAAAAAAGGTAAACTTGTTGCTGTAGTTCCTGTTTATAACGAAGGTGACTTAATTAAGGATACTATAGAAGGACTAAAAAAAATAGAGTCTATAGATGAAATTGTTGTTGTAAATGATGGTTCAACTGATAATACTTCAGATATCTGTAAATCCTTAGGTGTTACAGTAATAGATATAGAAAACAATCAGGGTAAAGGACATGCTATTAAAAGTGCCATAGAATCAATTTCTTTTGATTATTTGGCCTTAGTAGATGGAGACTTGGGAAACACCAGTTGGGAAGTAGAAAAACTTATAGACCCAGTAATAAATGGAAAAGGAGATGTATCTATTGCCAAGTTTCCAAAGGCGGAAGTTAAAGGTGGTTTTGGATTGGTAAAGGGTTTTGCAAAAAAATCTGTTTACTATTTTACTGGAGTAGAACTAGATACCACCTTGTCTGGCCAAAGGGTATATAGAAAGGAAGTCTTAAATAAGATTGATTATATACCTAATAGGTACGGTATAGAACTTGCCATGACAGTTCAAACTATAAATAATGGCTTTTCTATTATAGAAGTACCTGTTACAATGAAACACAGGTATTCTGGAAGAAATTTAAAGGGTTTTATCCATAGGGGAAAGCAATTTTTAGATATCTTAAAGACATCAATAATGTTATATATTAGAGGATATAAAAGGTGAAATTATGTATATAAGTATGTTAGTAAGTTTCGCTTTATCATTGTTCCTATCTTATATTCTGATACCTAGATTTATCAATATGCTATTAAAGGCTAAAATAGTTTGTGAGAATTATAAGCTTGAAATGATACCTACATCTGTAGGCTTAGTTTTCGTTTTTGTACAAGTTATTACCTTAGGACTTATGGAAATAGTATTGGGTTTTAATGATAATTTTTTTCTAGTCTACCTTTTAGGCTTTATTTTTATAGGATTTTTGGGTCTTTTAGATGACTTAATAGGCAGCAAGTATATCAAGGGATTGAGAGGCCATATAAAAGCATTATTTCATGGAGAAATTACAACTGGAGCATTAAAAGCTATTTTTGGATTTTTTATCTCTTTAGTAACTAGTTCAATCCTTTCCACTAGTTTTGTAGATTTTGTAATTAATACATTTGTTATCGGCCTCTTTACGAATTTTATCAATCTCTTTGATTTAAGACCTGGAAGGGCTGCAAAGATGTTTATCTTTCTTGCCATAATACTATTGATAGCTAATATAAACAATAAATATGCCTATATAATATGGTCATTTTTTGGCATACTTATTCCCTATATAAATCTAGATTTGAAAGCAAGGGCAATGATGGGAGATGTTGGCTCTAATACTCTTGGCTATACCTTAGGCGTATTTGCAGTAACTTCATTCCATATAACTGGAAAGCTTATTATACTAATATTGCTAGTTATTTTTCATATACTATCAGAAAAGGTATCTTTTTCTAAGGTAATTGAAAACAATAGGTTTCTAAAATTTTTAGATATGATTGGAAGGTATGAAAATGATAAGTTATAAGAATGGGATTGTAACAAGTATTATTAGAGGAGATGAACATGTAGATATAATTTCTGTAAATATTGATGGCGAAATTTACAAGGCTGTAAATTATAAAGACATCACTGGTAAAGTGAATATAAATGATGAAGTAGTGTTAAATACAACTGCAGTAGAATTAAATTTAGGTACTGGTGGATATCATTTTGTCATGTATAATTATAATAATGAGAGCATGGATTTAGAAGGCTTAGGCCATATTATGAAATTAAGATATACTCCATTTCAAGTAAGGTGTTTTGCTGCTGAAGAGGAGGACAGTCCTTATCATGAAAAATTTCTAGACTTTAAAAGTCTAGATAATCACATATTTGTTGTAGGGACTTTGCATAGTATGATTGCTCCCATAATAGCTATGATAAAGTACTTGAATCAAGATATAGAAATAGATTATATTATGACTGATGGTGGAGCCTTACCCATATATTTTAGCAATACTGTTAAAGAATTAAAACATAAAGGCTTGTTAAGAAACACCATAACCATAGGCCATTCCTTCGGTGGAGATTTAGAATGTATAAATATTTACACTGGCCTAATTGCTGCAAAGGAGATATTAAAGGGACATGTTACTATAATTTCTATGGGGCCAGGAATTGTAGGCAGCGGTACTAAATACGGATTTACAGGAATTGAACAAGGTTATATAATAGATGCTGTAAACAATCTTGGTGGCCTTTCAATAGCAGTACCCAGAATTAGTTTCCAAGATAGGCGTTTAAGACATAGGGGTCTTAGCCACCACACCTTAACCGTTCTATCTGAAATTACCAATACAAAGTCAAATCTAGTTTTGCCCTATTTAGACAAAGAAAAGGAGGATTTTTTAATAGAGCAAATAAGAAATCATAATTTAGACAAAAGGCATAATATAATATTTAGCAATGGAGAATTAATTCATGATGCAATGAAAAAATTCGATATAAGAACTACCTCTATGGGTAGAACTATAAAGGAGGATCCAGAATATTTTGCAGCTCTAGGTGCCGTAGGCAAATATGTAGTTAAATTAATTGAGGAAAGGAAAGGTCAAGATGTTTGAAGAAAAAACAATGAAATCCGATAAACTATATGAAGGGAAAATATTAAATTTAAGGGTTGACACCGTTGAACTTCCAGATAAAAAGTATTCTAAAAGGGAAATTGTAGAACATCCAGGAAGTGTTGCAGTAATCCCCATTGCTGATGATGGTTCTATTATTTTGGTAAAACAATATAGGAAAGCAGTAGAAAAATTTTTGTTAGAAATTCCTGCGGGAAAACTAGAGATAAACGAAGAGCCTAGGGTTACAGCAATTAGGGAACTAAAGGAAGAAACAGGCTATTCTACTGAAAAAATGGAATATTTAATGGAGTTTTATACATCTCCAGGTTTTACTAATGAAAAAATATATCTGTTTTTGGCTACTGATTTAGTTAAAGGGGAAGCAACTCAAGATACAGATGAATACATTAAAGTAGAAAAATATAATATTGATCTTTTAATTAAGATGATAGAAAGGGGAGAGATAACAGATAGCAAAACTATTATTGGTATTATTTTAGCAAAAAAATATTTAGATAATAAACAATAGGTGATATTATTTTCCACCTTTGCATACTATGTTTTAGGGCTTGTATACAAAGGGGGAGAATATATGCCAAAGAAAATTTTAAACTTATGTAAAAGACATTTACAAAATAATTTTATTTTGTATTTTATATTGGCCTTAGCCCTAGTTCTAGGTATAATTATAGGCTCTATTATAGCCAATAGATTAGATAGGAATAAGTGTATTGAATTGGCCAATTATATGAATGTTTTTTTGAAACATATTAACAATGGAAATTTTTATTTTAAGGATATCTTTATATCCTCCCTTTTTTTAAATTATAGAAAAATCTTTATTATCTGGCTCCTAGGCTTAATAGGTATAGGCCTAATTGGAATACCACTTATTATTTGTTGGAGCGGTATTAATATAGGTTTTTTAGTAGGTTTTTTAGTTAAAAGCTTTGGATTTAAAGGATTTCTCTTTGCTTTAATAGGATTGTTGCCCCAATATTTAATCGTTTTGCCTAGCTTATTAGCCATTACTGCAATTGCTTTATCTAATTCCATTAATAGAAAGAAATTCAGAAGGGCCAAGGATTTTAATAGGAATTTAGCTGATTATTCCTTCTTAATATTTATTTTTTCTATTGTATTAGTATTAGGATGTATAATAGAGGGATTTTATACTCACTATTTTATTAAATTCATGGACGTATAGCTAAGATTTTAGTTTAATTGCAAAGGAGAAGTATAATGTCTGATAAAATTGTTGGAGATTATCTCGATTATATGAAAAATGAAAAGAAATTAAGAGAAAATACACTAGAAGCTTATATTAGAGATATACTACAGTTTAAAGAATATTTGCAGGAAAATAAGATATCCAGTTTTAAAGATACTACTAAAACCACTATTATTACATATTTGATGAATTTACAGAAAAAAGGCAAATCTACATCAACTATATCTAGAAATTTAGCCTCTATTAGATGTTTTTTTCAATATTTATTGAATAGGAATATTTTAGATGAAGATCCTACTTTGAACTTAAAATCGCCTAAAGCAGAAAAAAGGATTCCTTCCATATTAACTATGGAGGAGGTTAATCTCTTATTATCTCAACCTAACCCTAAGGATTTTAAAGGAGCTAGAGACAAGGCCATGTTAGAGCTTTTATATGCAACAGGTCTTAGGGTATCAGAAATCATCTCCTTAAATATGGACGACATTAACTTAGATGCAAGCTTACTTATTGTAAGAGATGACAATAACCAAAGGGTGATACCTATAGGGAGAAAAGCTTTAAAGGCATTAGCCTACTATATCTCCAATTATAGGTCAAATATTGAAGAAGGAAAGGAAGAACCATTATTTTTAAATTATAGTGGAAAAAGGCTGACTAGGCAGGGGTTTTGGAAAATAATTAAACAGTATACGAAAAAAGCTAATATTAATAAAGATATTACTCCCCAAACCCTTAGACATTCTTTCGCCGTACATTTAATCGAGAATGGAGCAGATATTAAAACAGTGCAAGAAATTTTAGGTCATTCTGATATATCAACTACTCAAATTTATTCCTTTGCGACTAATAATAAGGAATTGAGAGAGGTATATAATAACTCACATCCAAGAGCATAGGAGGAGATAAAATGGACTATTTAAATAAAATCAATGAATCTAAGGACTATATATTATCTAAAATAGAAAAAACGCCTAAAATAGGCTTAATTTTAGGCTCAGGTTTAGGATCCTTGGGAGATAAAATTGAAAATCCAATAAAATTAAAATATGAAGAAATTCCTAATTTTCCAAGGTCTACTGTGGAAGGCCATGCTGGCCAATTGGTCATAGGAGAATTAGGTGGAAAAACTGTTGTTGCAATGCAGGGAAGATTCCATTTTTACGAAGGATATTCTATGAAAGAAGTTACTTTTCCAATAAGAGTATTAATTAGACTTGGGATTGAAAGCCTAGTAGTAACAAATGCTGCAGGGGGAGTGAATATGGATTTCACTCCAGGTGATTTAATGATAATTAAAGACCATATCAATTTTACAGGGCAAAACCCCTTAATTGGAAAAAATTTAGACCAATTAGGGCCAAGATTTTTAGATATGTCTAAGGCCTATGATAATAGTTATATAGATATAGCTAAAAAAGTTGGTGAAAAGTTAGGAATTGACTTAAAAGAAGGAGTTTATATGTGGTTTACAGGACCTACCTATGAAACTCCTGCTGAAGTTAAATTAGCTAGGATCTTAGGAGCAGATGCAGTAGGCATGTCTACAGTTCCAGAAGTTATAGTAGCAAATCATGAAGGAGTTAGAGTTTTAGGAATATCCTGTATTACAAATATGGCAGCAGGCATCTTAAACAAACCATTAAAACATGAAGAAGTAGTAGAAACATCTTTAAAAGTTAAGGATAAATTTGAAAAATTGATTGTAGAAATACTTAATAGTATCTAATGGAGGATAAATTATGAGAATGTATGACATTATTATGAAAAAACGAGATGGACAAGCACTAAGTACTGAAGAAATCAGCTATTTTGTAGAGAATTATACTAAGGGGCTTATACCGGATTATCAAGCTTCAGCCCTACTAATGGCTATTTTTTTAAACAAGATGGATAAAAGAGAAACTCTGGATTTAACAAAGGCAATAATCAACTCAGGAGATACCTTTGATTTGTCCAGGATTAATGGGATTAAGGTAGATAAGCACTCAACAGGTGGTGTAGGTGATACTACTACCTTAGTCTTAGGACCTATGGTGGCAGCTTGCGGAGTACCTTTTGTTAAGATGTCAGGTAGAGGCCTAGGGCATACAGGGGGAACCTTAGATAAATTAGAATCTATAAAAGGCTTTAGGGTTGAATTAAATAATAAAGAATTTGAAGATATTGCCAATAAAATAAATATTGCAATTTGTAGCCAGACTGGCAATATAACCCCTGCTGATAAAAAATTATATGCCTTAAGAGATGTAACTGCAACAGTAGATAATATTTCTCTTATAACTGCCAGTATAATGAGTAAAAAGTTAGCTGTTGAATCCGATGGAATTATTTTAGATGTTAAGGTAGGCTCTGGTGCCTTTATGAAAAATATAGATGATGCAATAAAACTAGCTAAGGAAATGGTAGATATTGGTAACCTATATGGTAGAAAGACCACTGCCTTAGTTACAAATATGGATGAACCCTTAGGCAAAGCCATAGGCAATGCCCTAGAGGTAAAAGAAGCCATTGAAACTTTAAAAGGAAATGGTCCTGAAGATTTATATGAACTAAGCCTAGTTTTAGGTGCAAAGCTTTTGGTTCTTGCAGAGAAGGTAGACAATGAAATAGATGGAAGAAATATGTTAATTGAGGCAGTAGGCTCTGGCAAGGCCCTTGAAAAGCTTAAGGAATTGGTAAGATATCAAGGTGGAGATGTATCCTATATAGAGAATCCTGAATTGTTACCTAAGGCAAAATATATTATGGAAGTTAAATCAAATGATGAGGGATATGTTAAGTCAATAAATGCCGAGGAAGTAGGTAAATGTGCCTTAGCCTTAGGGGCAGGTAGGGAAACTAAGGAATCAATAATAGATTTGGCTGCAGGTATTGTATTGAATAAGAAGGTAGACGATAAAGTGGAAATAGGAGAGACCTTAGCCTATGTCCATGGAAACGACTTAAGCAAAGTAGAGGAAGTGAAAAATCGACTACTTAATATCTTCATCATAGGGGATAAGAATAAAGAAGTTAAAAGGCTGATTTATAATGAAATCCAATAAATTAATAATAACCAAATAATGTCATTTATTTTAAATCTGCATAAGTAGGAAATTTGTGGAGAATATAAAAGTAAATATATGGAATGGAGGTATTAAGTTGAAAAGAAAACTTGCACCTATCATATTAATACTTTTGATCTTCACAAATTCCCTTGGCGTATATGCCAATGCAGATTTAAAGGTCGATGCAAAGGCTGCTATACTTATGGAAGTTAATACTGGCGAGATTATATATAAATTAAATGAGCATGAAAGGTTAGCACCTGCCAGTATTACTAAGATAATGACAATGTTATTAGGAGTAGAAGCATTAAATTCAGGAAGAATATCCTTAAATGATAAGGTTATTATCAGTAATCATGCTTCTAGGATGGGAGGCTCCCAAGTCTATTTGGAAGCTGGTGAAACCCAAACTGTAGAGGACCTATTTAGGGCCATAGCCATAAGATCAGCAAATGATGCATCTGTGGCCTTAGCTGAGCATATTGCAGGTTCTGAAGAAATCTTTGTAAAAATGATGAACGAGAAAGCAAAGGAATTAGGCATGGAAAATACACATTTTGCCAATGCCAGTGGCTTACCTAATGAAAATCACTATGTTTCAGCTTACGATGTAGCTATTATGTCTAAAGAATTATTGAAATATCCAATAGTTAATGAGTGGTTAACCACCTACATGTATGACTTAAAAGTAGGCAGGAATAAAAATAGTATTCAAACTATGGTCAATACCAACAGATTAGTGAAGGAATATGAAGGTACCACTGGAATTAAAACTGGATCTACCAATGAGGCAGGATTCTGTATATCTGCTTCGGCCAAAAGGGGAGATCTAGAACTAATTGCCGTTGTTTTAGGTTCAAAAACTTCCCAGATTAGGTTTGATGAAGCCAAGCGGATGTTAGATTATGGCTTTGCAAATTTTGAATCTATAAATATAGGTAAAAAAGGTGATATTGTAGCCACATTACCCGTAGAAAAGGGAAAACTATATGAAGTAGATATTATGCTTGAAAGGGATAGTTTCGTTCTTTTACCTAAGGGTGAATCAGGAAATATTGAAAAGGATGTAGTTTTACCAGATATAATAAAGAGTCCCATGTCAGCGGGAGATGTAGTAGGAGAACTAATAATCAGATTAAATGGTAAGGAGATTGATAGAGTAAATTTGGTTATAAAATCTGAAGTTGAAAAGGCAAATTTATTAAATATCTTAAATAGGACTATTAAATCATATTTAAAAGGCAGATAATTGTAAGAAGGATATTAAACCTCGACTTTAATATGTCGAGGTTGTATAATGTTTATATGAATAAAAAAGAAGGGTGTAAAATATGAATTTTGTTTATAATTTACCAGGATTGTTTATTGCAATTATTTTTCATGAACTGGCCCATGGATATATGGCATATATTTTGGGAGATAATACTGCAAAAAATGCTGGAAGGTTGAGTTTAAATCCTATTAAACATATAGATCCAGTAGGTTTTGTTTGCATGCTAGTTTTTAGGTTTGGGTGGGCCAAGCCTGTTCCAATTAATCCTCTAAATTTTAGAAATAGAAAGAGAGATACTATCTTAGTTTCTTTAGCAGGTCCTCTTACAAATTTTATCATTGCTATTTTAGTAAGCTTTGTAATACTATTTGCTAGAATTACTAGTCCCATATTGCAAAAAATCTTTGTAATCACTTTATGGTATAATATAATGTTGGGAGTATTTAATTTACTGCCTTTTCCACCCTTAGACGGGTCAAAAATCCTAGCCAGTTTACTGCCTAGGAAGCAAGAATATTATTTTTATAGATATGAAAAATACTTGTATATTATCCTTGTAATACTTATAGGGACTAATACCATAGATAAAATATTGGGTCCTATTATATCATATGCCTTAGATCTTTTAGATTTAATATTAGGGTATTTGTGGAGTGTAGTGTATGGAATATAAAATTAGGATAGATGTCTTCGAAGGTCCTATGGATTTGCTATTGCATTTAATTGATAGGGCGGAAATTGACATTTATGACATACCAATAAGTTTGATAACTGAACAGTTTATAGAATATATTGAGAAAATGGAAGAATTAAACCTAGAAATAACTAGTGATTTTTTAGTAATGGCAGCAACTTTATTAGAAATAAAATCTAAAATGCTATTACCCCAAAGGGAAAAATCAGATGATAGCCAATTAGAAGCTGAAGAAGACCCTAGGGCTGAATTAGTAAGAAGACTAGTAGAATATAAGAAATTTAAAAGTGTAGCAGAAAAACTGAGAGAAATGGAAAGTATACAGTCGAAAGTCTTTTATAAGCCTAAGGAAGATATAATAGATAATTTTAACGATAATTTAGAAATTGGCGATGTAAATATAGATGATTTATTAAAGGCTTTAAATAATATTATTAAAAGAAGAAAGAACAAAGATAAGATTTTAGATGTTAGGGAAATACAAAGAGAAGAATATACTTTGGAAAAATGTGTTTCAGATATTAAAGAAAGATTAAAAAGAGAAGATACTATCTATTTCAGCAGTTTGCTTAAGGAAGATAGTACAAGAAATGAAATAATAACATATTTTTTATCAGTATTAGAATTAATTAACCTGAAATATATAAATGTTATTCAAGAAAAGGACTTTTCTGACTTAATTATTATCAAGAAACAGAAAGAGGCATAGTTTATGGAGAATAGGGAATTAAAGTCAATTATAGAGGCTTTGTTATTTACATGGGGAGATCCCTTGGAACTAAAGGATATAGCATCTATAATAGAAAAAGAAGAAAGCCAAGTGGAAAAACTTTTAGAAGAAATGATTAGTGAATTCGATTATAATAGACGGGGAATAAGGATAATGAAAATTAATAATTCTTATCAACTATCTACCAGACCAGAACATTTTGAATGGATTAAGAAACTTTCAAGTCCAAAGTTTACAAAGAGTTTATCAAATGCAGCCTTAGAGACATTATCCATAATAGCCTATAGGCAACCTATCATCAAATCTGATATAGAGGCCATAAGAGGGGTCAGATGTGATAAGGCCATTGAGACCTTAATAGAAAGAGGCTTAGTAGTTGAATTGGGAAGGCTTGAAAAGGTGGGAAGACCCATACTATATGGGACTACTGATCTTTTTTTAAAGACATTTGGCCTAGAGAGCTTAGACCAGCTTCCCCCCTTAGAAGATTTTAATAATAGTTTAGATAATCTAGACTCGGAAAAATAATACTAGACTTAGTATTATTTTTCTTTTTTTTGGAAAAATAAAGGTATAGGAGAAAAAGGAAGTGTTTATATGATTATATTAGTCATTATCCTTTTTATTATCTTAGTCCTACTAATTTTGCCATTGAAAATTAAATTTTATTATGAATTTACTGACTCATCAAAATATAAGATCACTATTACATATTTGTTTGGCTTAATAAAGAAGGAAATAGATTCTACTGAAAAGGAAAAGAAGGAGAATAGGAGGGGGTTAACAAATTTTAGAAAAATAGATGCCTATGAGCTATTAAGATATTTTGTGGATAAAGGGAAAATCGAAAGATTATTTTTAAATGTCAAGATAGGTCTTAAAGATCCATTTTTGCTAGGAATTTTAGGAGGCCTTATTTGGAGTATTACAAGCTTTATTTTTGGTCTAATCTTAAGAGATAAGACTTTAGAAGAGGTAAAGGAGAAAGAAATCATGGTAACTCCTCTATTTAATCAGGATATATTCCAATTATTTTTTTTGTGTATAATAAAAGCAAAATTTGTTTATATTATTATTGTATATTTTAGGTTTGTGAAGAAAAGAAAAGGTGGTGAGATTTTTGCCAGAACATCCCATAGAAGGTTTAATGAAAACTACAATGGCTAATCTTAAAGAAATGGTAGATGTAAATACTATTGTAGGAGATGCAGTTCATACAGCTGATGGCACTGTAATAATACCAGTTTCTAAAATATCCTTTGGGTTCGCCTCAGGTGGTAGCGAATTTAATAAAGGACGAGATAAGAGAGAAGTTATATCAGAAGAGAAATTCCCCTTTGGGGGAGGTAGCGGAGCAGGTGTTTGCTTATCACCGGTAGGTTTTATTGTGGTAGGTAATGACCAGATAAAACTACTCACAGTAGATGAAGGCAATAGTGCTCTAACTAACCTATTTGGTTTTATAGAAAAAATGACGGATAATATTCAAAAAAGCTTATCTAACAATAAGAACAACACCAACAACACAAATGTAGACCCAACTCAAATGATATAGAGAAATTTTGAGAAGCAGGATAGATATCTTGCTTCTTTTAATTAAGTCAGGAGGTTTTACAGTGAAAAAGATTAAATATATTGTTGTTTTATTGATAATATTGTTAAGTTCTAGTATAGTAAATGGTGAGAACATATATTTAAGCGGAAGTTCATGTATATTAATAGATGCTAATACAGGGAGAATATTATTTGAAAAAAATCCTCATGTAAAAATGCCGATGGCTAGTACTACTAAAATAATGACTGCATTAGTTGCCCTAGAGTACGGGAATTTAGAAGATGAAGTTATAATCACTAAGGAAGCTGTTGGTATTGAAGGCTCTAGCATATACTTAAGGGAAGGAGAAATTATGAGCTTAGAGGACTTGCTATATGGTTTAATGTTAAGGTCAGGAAATGATGCTGCAGTGGCAATTGCTATCCATGTTGGCGGCAATTTAGAAAACTTTATTGATTTGATGAACAAAAAGGCCAAGGAAATAGGAGCAGTAAATACTAATTTTACCAATCCCCATGGCTTGCATGATGATCTCCATTATACAACTGCTTATGATTTGGCCTTGATTACAAGGGAAGCATTTAAATATGAAGAATTTGCGAAAATTGCTGGGACCAAATCCTATATATCCAATAGGGTGGAGAATAACTATTACTATAATAAGAATAAAACCCTTTGGGAATATAAGGGTGGGGACGGTGTAAAAACTGGCTATACAATGAGGGCTGGAAGATGTTTAGTTTCTTCTGCCACTAGAAATGGCCATCGATTAATTGCTGTTTCCCTAAATGCTAGGGATTGGTTTAATGATAATTACAAACTCTTGGATTTTGGTTTTGAAAACTTCAAGCCATACTTAATTTACGATAAGGGCCAATTTATAAAAAAAATTGAAGTGGAAAAGGGGAAAAAGAAGTATCTAGACCTTGTAACCGATTCAAGCTTTACCTACTTATTAAAAGATGACGAAAAAAGTAAGATAAAGCTTACTGTTGAAGTTCCTGACAGGGTTGAAGCCCCAATTAATGAAGGCACTAAAATTGGATACTTATATACATTTTTTGATGGTAAATTAATAAATAAAATCGATTTAATTGCCAAATCATCTGTAGGAAAAAGCAATATCTTAGAAAGATTAATTGAAAGGATCAAGGGTAAATAAAATATACCTTTAAAGAGAAAGGTGATTAGCTATGAGATTACAAAAATATATAGCCCTATGCGGAGTAACTTCTAGAAGAAAAGCGGAAAAACTAATACTTGAGGGAAAAGTAAAAGTTAATGATAAAGTAGTTAGAGAACTGGGAACTGTAATAGATGTGGACAAGGATAAGGTTAAGGTAAATGACAGGCTAATTAAGCCAGAAAGGAATAAGGTTTATATCATGTTAAATAAGCCAATTGGATATGTAACCACCTTAAAGGATGAAAAAAATAGAAGGGTTGTTACGGATTTAATAGAAGGGGTAAAGGAAAGGATATATCCAGTGGGCAGGCTTGATGCAGATACTACTGGATTATTATTGTTAACTAATGATGGAGACATAACCTATAAGCTAACCCATCCTTCTAATGAAATACCAAAAAGATATATTGCTATAGTAGAAGGGGTACCTAACAAATTAGAACTTGAAAGTTTTAGAAAGGGCCTTAAAATAGATGGAAGATATACTTCTAGGGCAAAGATTAAGATAGTCAGAAAGTATGAAAATGAATCTATCCTCGATATAACTATACATGAGGGTAGAAATAGGCAGATAAAGAAGATGTGTGAAGCAATTAATCACCCTGTGAAAAAATTAAAGCGAATAGCCATAGGAGACTTGGAATTAGGTGAATTAGGCCTAGGTCAATGGAGATATTTAGAGGATGAAGAGATAGAATATCTAAAAAAATTATTATGAAGTGGTGGACTATGATTTGTTTTAGAAAAATAAAAGAGGAAGATTTTGACAAGGTTAAAGAAATTTTATTAGAAGAGAATATTTCCAATCTGCAAGTAGAAGGCATAATCTATGTAGTCATAGAAAATGATGAAATTTTAGGTGTAGGGAAAGTAAAGGAAGAAAACAAAAAATGGTTTTTAGAATATTTAATTACAAGAAAAAATAAGAGAGGAAATAGGTTAGGTGATGGACTCTTAAGGGTTCTAGCCAATAATCTATTTAGAAATGGCATAGATAAGCTTTATTGTCAAGAGAAAAATGAATTCTTGTTAAAAAAAGGATTTAGAAAAAATGATGAAAACCTCTATGAATTGAATATAGAGGAATTATTTGACCATAATTGTAATAATTGTGGAGGTTAATATGAGTTTTGAAAAGATAGTCAATACAATTAAGATTTCAAGGGAATTCATACTTAATTTTGTTAAAGAAGGACAAGTAGTACTAGATTGCACAGTAGGCAATGGAAACGATACTTTAACATTGGCTAAATGTGTTGGCCCTACTGGAAAGGTCTATGGTTTTGATATTCAAAAAGAGGCCATTGAGAGAACAAAGGAAAAATTGACTTGTGAAAATCTAGACAAATATGTTATATTAATATTAGATGGCCATGAAAATATTGATTTGTATATTGAGGAAGAATTAGATTTTATTATTTATAATTTAGGTTATTTACCAGGAGGAGATAAAAGAATTATTACAAAAAAAGAAACAACCTTAATTAGTTTGGAAAAAGCCTTAGGCTTGTTGAAAGAAAATGGACTTTTATTAGTTACATGTTACATAGGCCATGAAGGGGGCTTAGAAGAAAAAAATGCAGTGGAAAATTTTCTTATGGCCTTAGACCAGAAGAAATACAACGTATTAAAATATGAATTTATCAATCAAAGAAACAATCCCCCTGTATTATTTTCCATTGAAAAAGCAAGAATTAGGAGGTAATAAATGACAGGTATAAAGATTACTGACACTACTTTAAGAGATGCCCATCAATCTCTAATAGCAACTAGAATGAAATTAGAAGATATGCTTCCCATAGCTGAAAAATTGGACAATGTTGGCTTTCACGCCTTAGAAGTATGGGGAGGAGCAACATTTGATGCCTGTTTAAGGTTCTTAGATGAAGATCCGTGGCACAGGCTCAGAGAATTAAGGAAAGTCTTTAAAAAGACTAAACTACAGATGTTGTTAAGGGGCCAAAACCTATTGGGATATAAACATTATCCAGACGATGTGGTAGAAGAATTTGTAAAAAAATCTATTGAAAATGGAATAGATATTATAAGGGTCTTTGACGCATTAAACGATATTAGAAATATTAAAACATCAATTGATGCTACAAAGAAATATGGTGGTCATGCCCAGGCTGCTATATGTTATACTACTAGCCCAGTTCATGATGTAAAGTATTATGTAGATTTGGCTGTAGAAATGGAAAGAATGGGAGTAGACTCCATATGTATAAAGGACATGTCTGGTATTTTATTACCATATACTGCTGAAGAACTTGTTAGGGAATTGAAAAAGAAGGTAAAAGTGCCTATCGAGATCCACTCTCATTTTACCAGTGGAATTGCTAATCAGACCTATATGAAGGCCATAGAAGCAGGTGTAGATATAATAGATACAGCCATATCTCCTATGGGTAATGGGACATCACAACCAGCTACAGAACCTATGATAGCTGCATTGAAAGGTACACCATATTATCCTAAGGATATAAATATGGAGTTGTTAATGGGAGTTTCAGATTACTTTAAGGAATTGAAAGATAAGTATTTTAAGGAAGGATTATTAAATCTCAAATTATTGTCTGTAGATGTAAAGACCTTAATATACCAAGTTCCAGGTGGAATGCTATCTAATTTAGTTTCCCAATTAAAGAAGCAGGGCAAAGAATATTTACTTGAAGAAGTATTAAAAGAAGTTCCTAGAGTAAGAGAAGACTTAGGATATCCTCCCTTAGTAACTCCAATGAGTCAAATGGTTGGAACCCAGGCAGTATTTAATGTTGTATTAGGTGAAAGATATAAGATGATTCCAATAGAAGCTAAGAATTACGTTAAAGGCTTGTATGGAAAGCCTACTTTACCGATTTCAGAAGAAATTAAAAGGAAGATAATTGGTGATGAAGAAGTTTATACAGGTAGGCCAGCAGATTTATTGGAACCACAATTGGATCAGTTAAAGGAGGAGATAAAGGCATATATAGAACAAGATGAAGATGTGCTAACCTATGCCCTTTTTCCGCAGGTAGCCTTAGAGTTTTTCAAAAAAAGGCTGGCAAAAAAATATAAAATAGACCATGAGTTATTAAATGAAGAATATAATGTTTATCCAGTATAACAAGCCTAAGGGCTTGTTTTTTTATAGTCATAAAGAGAGAGATGAAACTAAACTTGCAAAAATCTATAAATTTTAATAATTAATGAAATAAATCTTGCACTAAACATTATCCTTTGTTATGATTAAATTGAGGAATATAAAAAGGGGGAATTAAATTGTCAACGAAGACTGAAGTTTCTCTTATCGTTGAAAAGAACTGGTGTAAAGGATGTGGAATATGCGTTGCATTTTGCCCTAAAAATGTACTTGAGATAAAAAATGGAAAAGTTAATATAAGAGATCTAGAAGCCTGCATCCAATGTGGTCAATGCGAACTTAGGTGTCCAGATTTTGCCATTTATTTGGGAGGTAAGTAAGTATGGTAGATAAAAATATTAAATTAATGCAGGGAAATGAAGCATGTGTGGAAGCTGCCATAGTAGCTGGTATGAAGTTTTATGCTGGATACCCAATAACACCATCTACTGAAATTGCTGAGTTGTCTGCAGAAAAGCTACCAAGAGTAGGTGGAAGGTTTATACAAATGGAAGATGAGATTGCTAGCATTTCAGCAGTTATAGGTGCATCAATAGCAGGGGTTAAATCTATGACTGCTACTAGTGGGCCAGGATTTTCATTGAAACAGGAAGGAATCGGATATGCTGTAATTACAGAAACTCCCTGTGTAATAGTAAATGTTCAAAGAGGTGGACCTAGTACAGGGATGCCAACTGCGCCTGGACAGGGAGATATTATGCAAGCTAGATGGGGGACCCATGGAGACCATTCAATAATTGCCTTATATCCTTGGTCAGTAAAAGAGATCTACCATACAACTATTAAAGCCTTTAATCTTTCAGAAAAATACAGGACTCCAGTATTACTCCTTTTAGATGAAGTAATCGGCCATATGAGGGAAAGTATAGAACTGCCAAAGGAAGATGAAATTGAAATTTACAATAGAAAAAAACCAACTTGTCCTCCTGAAGAGTATAAGCCTTATAAAGTTAAAGAAGGGGATATAGTACCAGAAATGGCAGGCTTTGGTGAAGGATATAGGTTTCATGTAACTGGTTTAACCCATGATGAAACAGGCTTTCCTTCTAATAATGGGAATATAGCTGAAAACTTAATTAAAAGATTAGTATCTAAAATAGAAGACAATAAAGACGACATCGTTGAAATTGACGAGTATTTACTTGATGATGCAGAAATTGCAATAGTTGCCTTTGGCTCAACGGCCAGATCTGCTAAATCAGCTGTTGATATATTAAGGGAAGAAGGAATAAAGGTTGGATTGTTTAGGCCAATAACCATTTGGCCTTTTGCAGATAAACAGCTTATTGAACTATCAAAAAAGGTAAGTAGATTAGTTGTCGTAGAGATGAATTTAGGCCAATACTATTTGGCTGTAGATAGGGTAGCAAGTAAACATACTAAGGTGGAAAAATTTGGTAGGGTAAGTGGAGAGTTAATAACGCCTCAAGAGATTGTTGATTACATTAAGGAGGTTTAATATGCCTAGTCAATTGGTAAAGGAATATTTTAGAACGGAGAATTTACCCCATATCTGGTGTCCTGGCTGCGGCAATGGTATAGTAACAAGGGCAATTGTTAAGGCTATTGATAATTTGGGACTTAATAAGGATGAAGTATGTGTTGTATCTGGCATAGGATGTTCTTCTAGAGCTTCAGGATATTTAGATTTTAATACCATTCATACTACCCATGGAAGGGCCTTAGCTTTTGCAACGGGCATAAAGCTGGCAAAGCCAAATTTAAAAGTAATAGTTATTACAGGAGATGGTGATGCTTCAGCCATTGGGGGAAATCACTTGATTCATGCAGCAAGGAGAAATATAGATATAACAACAATAGTATTTAATAATAATACCTATGGGATGACTGGAGGCCAATATTCACCAACTACTCCAACTGGCGATAAGGGAACCACAGCACCTTTTGGGAATATAGATATGAATTTTGATCTTTGTGAGTTAGCTAAGGCAGCAGGTGCCACATATGTTAGCAGAAGTACCATATTTACTGCTAATATGTTAATTAAACAGGTGGAAAATGGAATAAAGAATAATGGGTTTTCCTTCATTGAAGCTTTAACTATATGCCCCACTTATTATGGAAGGAAAAATCGAAAAGGAGAAGCTGTAGATATGATGGTATACCTGAAGGAAAATGCAATAAATATTGCTGCCTATGACAAACTACCTAAAGAACAGAGGGAAGGAAAGTTTGTTATAGGAGAAATATATAAAAGCAAGAGGCCAGAATATACGGAAGAATATCAAAAGATTATAGATTCTTTCTCTGAGGGGGTATAACATGGTACATCAAGAACTGAGGTTAACTGGCTCTGGTGGTCAAGGACTTATTTTAGCTGGTATTATATTGGCTGAAGCAGCATTATATGATGGTTTAAACGTAGTACAATCCCAGTCTTATGGTCCTGAAGCTAGAGGAGGTGCCAGTAAGGCAGAGGTAATCATAAGCAGTAAGGAGATAAATTATCCTAAGGTAATCAAATGTGACTTAATGCTTGCCTTAACACAGACTGCATGTGACAAGTATGTGGATTCAATTAAACCTAAGGGAATTTTAGTCGTTGATAAGTCAATTTCCAATATACCTATTAGAGAGGATATTACGATTTACGTTGTACCTATAATAGAAACTGCAAGGAACTCCTTAGGCTATCCCATGGTTTCCAATGTGATAGCCTTAGGAACCATATATGAATTAACAAAGATAGTGTCAAAAACTTCATTGGAAAAGGCCATTTGCAATAGGATTCCTAGAGGAACAGAAGAATTAAACCTTAAGGCCTTAGAAGAAGGATATAATCTAATAAGAAATCATAAGGAAGAGTGTATCGGTTATGGATGTAGATTTAATTAAGAAAATTCAAAAGGAATTTAATAAGTTAACCAAGGGGCAGAAGCTAATAGCAGAATTCATAATCAATGAATATGATAAAGCTGCTTTTATGACTGCCCTGACCCTGGGTGAAACAGTTGGCGTTAGTGAATCAACAGTTGTCAGATTTGCTCATTCCTTGGGATATGATGGTTATAAGGATTTACAAAAACAATTGCAAGAGCTTGTTAAAAACAAGCTTACAACTGTACAAAGGTTGTCCATGGTAAGTAAGTATTCTGATAAAGAAGGCGTTTTAAAAAAGGTTATGGAAAAGGATATGGAAAATATCCAGAGAACCATTAATGAAACAGGCCAGGAAGCCTTTGAGCAATCTATAGATTTAATACTTAATGCTAAGAATATTTATATATTGGGTTTAAGGTCATCATCTTTTCTGGCAGGATACTTGGGGTTTTACTTAAGCTTTTTATTTAAGGATATTAAAGTAGTTACCTCAGGGGCAAATGATTTATTTGAACAATTGTTTAGAGCTGATTCAGAAGATGTAATAATTGGAATTAGCTATCCTAGATATTCTAAACGAACCCTTGAAGCCTTAGATTTCTGTAAGGAAAAGGGATGCAAGATTATTAGTATAACCGATAGCTTAATTTCACCTGCTGCAAAATACTCAGATATAACCCTAATTGCAACTAGTGACATGCTTTCCTTTGTTGACTCCTTAGTGGCCCCTATGAGTTTAATAAATGCCCTAATCGTTGCAATAGGTTTGAAAAAGAAAGAAGATACTACAGTTTATTTCGAAGAGTTAGAGAGAATTTGGAAAAAATATAATGTTTATGATTCTAGCATCGACAATAAATAAAGCGAGCTCTCGCTTTATTTATTGTCGATTTTTATCATAGTAAATATTATCATAAATGATATCTTGTAATTAAGTTATTTTTACTATAATATTAATACATAATAATATGAGGAGGGATATTATTGACTAAAATATACCTAATAAGGCATGGACAATCGGAATGGAACTTGTTATCTAAGGTACAGGGTCAAAAAGATGCAAATCTTACTGATCTAGGTAGGGAACAAGCAAGGAAATTAGGGGAAAGATTGATTGATGAAGATATAGATATTATATATAGTAGTGATTTATCTAGGGCATTGGAAACAGCTAAAATTATATCTAGTATAATTAATAAGCCAATTGTTGAAAGTAAGGAAATTAGAGAAATAAACTTTGGGATTTGGGAAGGTTTGACCTTAGAGGAAATTCTAAAAAAACATAAAGAGCAATATTTAATTTGGATGAAAAACCCAGTTCAATTTAAACTAGAAGGTGCAGAGACATTAGAAGCCTTAAAGGATAGGGTTATGAATTATGTAGAAAAAATAATTTTGGAAAACAAAGATAAAAATATAGCCATTGTTTCCCATAATGCAACTTTAAAAATCATTATTTTGAACCTACTGGGTATGGGAAATGCCTTTTATAAAAATATCTCCTTACATAACGTTTCCCTTAGTATTGTAGAATGCAGGCAATACAATAATGTATTAACATTACTAAATGACACATCACATTTAAAGGGGTTATAACTATGGTAGAAAAAGTGGGCATAATTGGTGCTGGACCTTCAGGGATAATTGCTGCAGGAATTGCTGGCTCTAGAGGAAAAGATGTAACTTTAATTGAAAAAAATGATAGGATAGGTAAAAAGCTTTTTATTACAGGGAAGGGCAGATGCAACATAACTAATAATGCGCCAATAGAGGATTTTTTTGATAATGTTATGACAAACAAGAATTTTCTTTATAGCTCTTTCTACACTTTTACCAACAAGGATATTATTAGCTTATTAGAGGGTTACAGTGTAAAAACTAAGGTTGAAAGGGGAAATAGGGTTTTTCCAGCCAGCGATAAATCTTCTGATGTGATAAAGGCTTTTGAGAAGTTCTTAATGGATAATAATGTAAAATTATTGTTAAATTCAAAGGTAGATAATGTTTATATAAAAAACAACAAGTTTGTTGTAGTCATTGGTAAAGAAGAATTAATGTTTGATAAATTGCTAATTTCTACAGGAGGCATGTCTTATCCAAGGACCGGTTCCACAGGTGATGGATATAGGTTTGCAAAAAGTTTTGGACATACCGTTACCAAATTGATGCCTTCCTTGGTTCCAGTAGAATTGGAGGAAGAATGGATTAAGGAATTACAAGGCTTATCCCTTAAAAATGTGAATTTAAGTGCATATGCAAAGGAAAAGAAAATACATGAAGAATTTGGGGAGATGCTCTTTACCCATTATGGGATATCAGGTCCTATTGTACTTTCCATGAGCAATTATTTACATAAGTATTTAAATGAAGGAATTAAGTTTTATATTGACCTTAAGCCAGCCTTAAATGAGAAAAAACTTGATAATAGAATATTAAGGGATTTTAAGAAAAATAATAATAAGCAGGTAAAAAATGGTTTAGATGACTTGTTACCTAAAAAAATAATACCAATAATTATAAGGCTAGCTTCAATTTCACCTGATAAACCAATAAACCAAATTACTAAGGAAGAAAGAGGGAGATTAGTAAATTGTATCAAAAATTTCCCACTAACATTTAAATCCCTAAGGCCAATAGAAGAAGCAATTGTTACCTCAGGTGGCGTCAATGTTAAGGAAATAAATCCTTCTACTATGGAGTCTAAAATTATCCCAGGCTTATTTTTTTCTGGAGAAATAATAGATGTGGATGCTTTAACAGGAGGCTTTAATCTACAAATAGCTTATTCTACCGGTTATTTGGCAGGGAGTAATATTTAATTTAATATTAAAACTCTTGTTTACAGATAAAATTTAATATATAATTAATAGGGAGTGATTTGATGGGTACGGTGGCTATTAGAGGTGCCATCACTGTAGACAATAATTCTGTAGAAAGTATCTTGGAAGCTACAAGTGAATTGTTGATAGAAATAGAGAAAAAGAACCATCTTGTTAGAGATAGGGTTATTAGCATAATTTTTTCCTGCACTTCTGATTTAGATAAGGCATATCCAGCAAAGGCAGCTAGACAGTTAGGTTATTTGAATGCTGCATTAATGTGTTTCAACGAAATGTACGTAGAAGGAAGTATTGATAAGTGTATCAGGGTTATGATTTTATATAATTCTGATATGGAGCAGAAGGATGTCAAACATATATATTTAAGAGATGCAAAAGCATTGAGACCTGATCTGTCGTTTAAAGCATAGCCACCCAGGGGTGGTTATTATTTTGTATCCTTGATATAAGGAGGAAGCTAATGTTAGATAGAAACATTACAATTGCTATAGACGGACCAGCAGGTGCTGGCAAAAGTACAATTGCAAAAAAGGTTGCAGAAATATTATCAATAGAATATATAGATACTGGTGCCATGTATAGGGCCATAACATTGAAAGTTTTAAATGAGGGGCTAGATCCTAAATCAGTTGAAGATGTTAAGTCTGTCTTGGGAAGAACTTCTATTGATTTCAGAAACAATCATATATATTTAGATAATAAGAATGTAGACAAAGAGATTCGAGAAAATAGGATCAGCAAAAATGTTTCTTATGTTGCAAAAATTAAGGAAGTAAGAGAAGCTATGGTGAAAATCCAACAAGAACTGGCAAAGACTAAATCAGTAATTATGGATGGCAGGGATATTGGTACTGTTGTCTTACCTAATGCGGATTATAAGTTTTTTATTGTTGCCAGTGTTGAAGAAAGAGCAAGAAGGAGATATAAGGAATTACTTGAAAAAGGTGAGGAAGGAATTTCATATGAAGATGTAAAAAAGGAAATTGAAAATAGGGATAGAATAGATTCAACTAGAGAGATTTCCCCACTGGTAAAAAGCCAAGATGCTTATCTTCTAGATACGACTGGAAAAACAGTCGATGAATGTGTAGAAGAAATTATATCTATAATTAAGGGTGATAACTGATGTCCTTTTATAATTTTCTTAAGAAAATTGCAAATGTTGTATTTAAAATAATTTATAGAATCAATGTATATGGGGAAGAAAATTTACAAGAAAAGGGAAGTCTTATAATATGCTCTAATCATATTCACAATTTTGACCCGATTATCATATCCCTCGTATATCCTAGACAAATCTTTTGGATGGCAAAAAAGCAATTGTTTCGATATAAAATACCAGCCTATTTCTTAGAAAAACTAGGTGCTTTTCCAGTTGACAGAGAAGAAGCGGACTTATCCACTTTCAAAAAATCTTTAAAGGTCTTGAAAAACGATGGTGTTTTAGGTATTTTTCCAGAAGGGACAAGGGTAAAAGAAATTGATTTGGAAAATGCAAAGCCTGGAGTTGGACTTATAGCTCTTAAATCTAAGACTACCGTACTACCAGTTTTTATTGAAGGAAATTATAAGCCCTTTAGTAGGATAAATGTTTATTTTGGAGAAAAGATAGACCTTTCTGATTATCATAATAAGAGGCCTTCTAAGGATGATTACCTATTAGTTAGTAAAAATATATTAAAATCCATATATTCAATTAAGCAAAGGGGATGAAAAAAAGTGGAAATTATTTTAGCTGATAAAGCTGGCTTTTGCTATGGTGTAAAAAGGGCTGTAGAAATGACAGAGAAGGAGCTTTCCAATACCAAAGAGAAAGTGTATTCTCTAGGTCCCTTAATTCACAACCCTCAGGCTGTTAAGGAATTTGAGGAAAAAGGATTGATGGTAATTGATGAAATTAGTGAAATAAGAGATAGTAAGGTAATTATTAGATCCCATGGTGTTAGTAAAGAAATAGTGGACAAGATGAAAGAACAGAATATAGACATTGTAGACAGTACTTGTCCCTATGTTAAATCAGTTCATAATAAGGTTGAAGAATATCATAAACAAGGATATAATATAGTAATAGTTGGCGATAAAAATCATCCCGAAATAATTGGAATAAATGGCTGGTGTAACAATAAAGCCTTTATTATAAATTCGGAAGAGGAAGCATTAAATCTTCCCAAGATGGATAAAGTATGTGTAGTTTCTCAAACTACCAATACCCAAGAAAAATTTGCAAGACTATCAGAAATTGTTAAGGAAAAGGGTAATGAAGTTAAGATATTCAATACTATTTGCAATGCCACTAACCATCGCCAAGAGGCCTGTAGAGAAGTAGCAAAGAAAGTAGACGCCATGATAGTAATAGGTGGATATCATAGTTCAAACACTAAAAAATTAGCTGATATTAGTAAAAAATATTGCAAGCATGTATATCATATTGAAACAAAGGATGAATTACCCTTAGATGAGATACAAAAATTTAATAAAATTGGTATAACAGCAGGTGCATCAACACCTGATTGGATAATTAAGGAGGTCATTGAAACAATGGAGAATTTAAGCAATAATGATAATTTAAGCAATTCTGAAATGATGGAGGTAATTGAAAGTTCTTTTACTAAAATACATAGGGGAGATGTGGTAAAAGGAAAGGTAATTTTCGTTACTGATGACGAAGTTATGGTTAATATTAATTATAAGGCTGATGGAATAATTACTAGGGATGAATTATCAAATGACCCTGATATCAAGCCAAGGGACCTATTTAATCAGGGAGATGAAATAGATGTATATGTGGTAAAATTAGACGATGGTGAGGGCAATGTAGTATTATCTACTAAAAGGATAGAAGAAATAAAGAATTGGGATATTGTTGAAAACTTCTATAAGGAAAAAGAAAGAGTAGAATGTAAAGTATTAAATGTTGTAAAAGGTGGCTTATCTGTTTTAGTTCATGGAATTAATGGTTTTATGCCAGCTTCCCAAATATCACTTAAATATGTTTCAGATTTAAATCCATATAAAGGAAAGACCTTAATTGCTAAAATCATAGATTTCGATAGAAGCAGGAGAAGGGTTATCCTATCAAGGAAAGAAGTGGAAAGAGAAGAGCTTAACAACAGAAGAAAAGAGCTTTGGGCAAGTTTAGAAGTAGATCAGATAAGAGAAGGTGTAGTTCAAAGATTAACCGATTTTGGTGCCTTTGTTGATTTAGGCGGTGTAGATGGTTTAATTCATATATCAGATTTGTCCTGGAACAGAATAAAACATCCTTCTGAAGTGGTAACAGAAGGGCAAAAGGTAAATGTTAAGGTTTTAGCCTTTGATAGAGAAAAGAATAGAATATCCCTTGGATTAAAACAAACAATGGAAGAACCCTGGATAGCTTTTTCTAAAAATGTAAACATTGGAGATATAGTAGAGGGTACTGTAGTTAATCTCTTAGATTTTGGCGCCTTTGTAAGGTTAAAAGAAGGTGTAGATGGTTTACTTCATGTTTCTCAAATTTCTAAGGACCATGTTAACAAGCCTTCCGATGTACTAAGTATTGGAGATAAGATAAAAGTAAAAGTCATAGACATAAATGGTGACGAAAAGAAAATAAGCCTGAGCTTAAAGGAAGCCAAGGAAGCAGAAGAGAAAGAAAATGAAGCAAGTCAACTTAATAATTTAAAGGAAGAAGTTGAATTTACAATTGAGGATATGGTAGAAAAAAATTAAATAGAACTTAATTTAGAAAGGGTTTTAATGTATAATAGCATTAAAGCCCTATATTCATTTGGACAGGTTTTATAAAGGAGGTATTTAATGGATAAATATGAGGTGTTTAAGGCTAATATTAATAAATTAATCAATATTGACTTAAATTATTATAAGGAAAAGCAAATGAAAAGGCGAATTCAATCCCTTTTAACCAGAAATAATTTTAAAGATTTTGACGATTACTTTATAGGGTTAAAAAGTGATAAAGCTCTTCTTGAACAATTCATAAACTATTTGACAATTAATGTATCTGAATTCTATAGAAATCCTAACCAATGGAATGTTTTAGAAAAGGATATAATTCCTTTTCTATTGACTAAGAAGAAAGAGTTGAATCTATGGAGCTCTGCTTGTTCAACTGGAGAAGAGCCCTACTCCTTAGCAATGTTGATGACTAAGTTCTTACCCTTAAATAAGATTAAAGTTTTGGCAACTGATATTGATGAGGATGCCATGAATAAGGCAAAAATTGGCTTATATAATGAAAAGGCTCTAGAAAATTTGCCATTGGATTTTAAGAATAGATTTTTTACCAAAGTTCAAAACTCATTTAAAATCTCAGATGATATAAAAAGATGTGTTGAATTTAGGAAAATGGATTTGTTAAAAGATAGATTTCCTACCGATGTAGATCTAATTCTTTGTAGAAATGTGATGATATATTTCACAGAAGAGGCAAAAGAATTATTATATTCTAAATTTTACAATTCCCTCAGTGATGACGGAATATTATTTGTTGGAAGTACTGAGCAGATTATTATGCCAGAAAAATACAAACTAAAACCTGTTAGAACTTTTTTTTACAAAAAAATAATATAAAAGGAGGGTAAAATTTGGAGACTAAAGTTTTTTTAGAGTTATTATCTAATAGTAAAGGAGTATCTGGCTATGAATATCCATTACAGGACACAATTATATCAGCTTTTAGCAAATATTTAGATAATGTATCAGTTGATAAATTAGGCAATGTAATTGGTTTTAAAAAAGGTACATATAAGGACAATAATGTTAAAATAATGATTGCTGCCCATATGGATGAAATTGGGTTAATGGTTAAGGATATTGAAGACAATGGTTTTATTAGGTTTACTAATATTGGAGGTATTGACCCAAGGACTATTTTAGGCCAAGAAGTCATAGTCCATGGAGTTGAAGATTTATTTGGAGTAATTGGTTCAAAGCCTCCCCACCTTCAAGAACCCTCAGAACATAATAAGGCCATAAAAATGGAAGATATGATAATAGATACAGGCTATCCTAAGGAAAAGGTTGAAGAACTAGTAAATATTGGGGATCCTATTACCATTAGGAGAAATGTAAAGAATTTATTGGGAAATAGAATTGCAGGTAAGGCCTTAGATGATAGGGCGGGGGTAGCTGCTTTATACGAATGTATGAAAGAATTAAATAAAATACAACATGAAGCAGATATATATTTTGTTACTACGGTTCAAGAGGAAGTCAGTATGGCTGGAGCTTTAGTAAGTAGTTATAAAATAAATCCAGATATTGGCATTGCTGTGGATGTTGGATTTGGAGCAACACCAGAATTGCCTATATCTACCACAATCGAACTGGGCAAAGGCCCAGCTATTACCTTAGGCGGGAATATTCATCCAAATTTAAGGAAAAAGCTTGTAGATATAGCAAAGGAGTACAATATTCCAAGTCAAGTAGAGGTAACTCCAGGTCCTACTGGAACTGATGCTAGGGCAATGCAGATTACAAGAGATGGAATTCCTTCTCTACTTTTATCTATTCCACTGAGATATATGCATACCTCAGTAGAGTTACTGGATGTGGAGGATGTAAGGAATACTGGAAAGCTTTTAGCTTTTTTCGTAGCTTCTATTTCTAATGATAATTTGGAGGGATTGCTATGTTATTAAAGGAACTTACTGAAGCTTCGGGTGTATCTGGCAATGAAAAGGAAGTAAGGGATCTTATAATTTCAGAAATTAAAGATTATGTCGACAGCTATAAAATAGATAGGCTTGGAAATATTATTGCCTATAAAAAGGGTAAAGATATCGGTAAAAAGATCATGATTACAGCCCATATGGATGAAGTAGGATTAATGATAAAGGATATTGATAAAGATGGTTTCCTAAAATTTATGACCGTAGGCGGTATAGACAAGAGGATTTTAGTATCTAAACCTGTCTTAGTAGGTAAAGATAAATTGCCTGGAGTTATAGGGGCTAAGCCAATTCATTTACAAAAGCCTGATGAAAGGACAAGGGCATTAAATATAGACGAATTATATATAGATATTGGTGCCAGGTCTAAGGAAGAAGCTGAAAGATATGTTAGTATTGGCGATTATGTAATATTTGATTCTGAATATGTAGAATTTGGGGAAGGGCTTGTTAAAGCAAAAGCCTTAGACAACAGGGTTGGATGTTCCTTATTGATTAAATTAATTAAAGAAATTAAAGATCTTAGCTTTTATGCCGTATTCACCGTTATGGAAGAAGTAGGGCTAGTTGGAGCAGGTCCAGCAGCTTATGAAGTTGATCCAGACTATGCAATAATATTAGAAGGGACCCTATGTTATGATATGCCTAAACTTGATACACACTTGATTCCCACATATTTAAATAAAGGCCCAGCCATTTCCTTAATAGACAGGACTACTATATATAATAAGGATTTTAGAAATAAAATAGTAGAAATAGCCAAAAAAAATAATATCCCATATCAATTTAGAAAGACTTCCATGGGTGGGAACGATTCAGGTAAAATTCATACTACTAGAGAGGGTTCCATAACAGCTACTATCTCTGTACCATGTAGATATATACACTCTCCTGCATCTGTTATGAGCAAAAAAGATTATGACAGTACATTTGCTTTACTAAAAGAAATTTTATATCAATTTGAAAGGGAGGAAATATAATGAATATTAACTTTAGTTTATTAAAGGAATTAGTAGGTATCTATGGACCAGCTAGTAATGAAAAAACCATTAGGGAATATATAACAAAAGAAATAAAAGATTATGTAGATGAAATTGAAATAGATAGTTTAGGTAACTTAATAGCAAGAAAAAAGGGAAATGGAAAAAAGATAATGATTTCTGCCCATATGGACCAAATTGGGTTAATGGTAATAGATATAGATGAGAAGGGTTTTTTAAGATTTACTAATGTAGGTGGGATATCTCCATTCATTTCCATTAGCCAAAAAGTGGTTTTTGAAAATGGTACTGTAGGTATAATCTATCATGAGCCAGTAGATGATATTTCTAAGCTTAAATTATCAAACATGTACATAGATATTGGCGCTTTTAGCAAAGAAGAGGCAGAAAAAAAGGTTAGTATTGGAGATATATGCATATATAAAACTGAATTTGAAGAAAATGAAAATGTGGTATTTACTAGTTATTTAGATGATAGAGTTGGATGTTTTATTGCAATCGAAGCCATAAAGAAAATTAATAATCCAATTAATGACCTATATTTTGTATTTTCAACTCAGGAGGAAGTTGGCCTAAGGGGAGCCAAAACTGCTGCATATAAAATAGATCCAGACATTGGAATAGCCTTAGACGTTACTGCCCACGGTGATACTCCTAAGGCCAAGAGATTTGCTGTTGGTTTAAATAAGGGGGCTGCCATTAAAGTTAAAGACAATTCGATTATCTGCCATCCAAAAATTAGGGAGTTATTAGTAAACATCGCTAAGGAAAACGAAATTCCTTATCAGATGGAGGTCTTAGAGTTTGGAGGCACAGATTCTGGAGCAATTCACGTCACCAAAGAGGGAGTTCCTTCTGGAGTAATATCTATACCTACTAGATACGTTCATTCAACTGTTGAAATGGCTTCTAAAAACGATATTATAAATTGTTTAAAATTATTGATTAAGTTCTTAGAAAGTGAAATAAATATTTAAATATTTGTTTAATGCCTGGTATAAGGATTGGGTTTATATTGAATCCAATCCTTTTTGAATTGATATTTGGCGTATTTTAGTTAAAAATGTATATTCTTATACTAATTTGTATGAAAAAATATTACAAAAATAAAAGGATTTATAGGATTTGTAAAGAATAATATAATATTAAAATTATTTTAGGGGTAGGGGGGTTGATTATGTTAGATGTAAATAAGGAATACACCATATCTGAAGTAGCAGAGATTACAGGCTATGCCCCACATGTATTAAGGTATTATGAGAAGGAATTTGATATTGATATTCCTAGAAATAACTCAAATCATAGGTATTATACCTATAAAGAAATTGAGTTAATACTATATATTAAAAGTCTTCAGGAGAAGGGGTTTAGCAATAAGCAAATAAAATTAATACTTGCTTCTCCAGAAATTATGATGAATAACCAAGAAGCAATGGCTGGAGAGCTGGTATCACTCAATAATAAGCCATATCTTGATACTTATCAACTGGCAAGGGAAATTAGTACAAGCTTAGGGGAAGAATTTTTTCAAAAATTACAATCTTGTTTAGACAACAATAGAGAAACAAATACGAAGATAATTGAGGAGTTAAAAGAAGAAATTATTATGCTAAGAAATGAGTTAAATTCAAAGGAAAGAGATGTTTTAATCTGTGAAAATGCAAAACTGAAGATGAAGATAAAGGAAAAGACTTTCGAAAACATTGAACTCAGAGAAAAGCTAAAAAAAGCTGAAGAAAAAAATGGAGGATTTTTAAAAAGGATTTTTAGTTAAAAAATTAGGATGGTTTCCCATCCTAATTTTTATCTTATCTTTGGGCTTCATATTGTCTTAATAGTTTAACAAATAGGTCTGGTACTTTCATCATATTTTCGGGAGTTTCGACGAAGGAAATTCTAAACTGAGTTCTTCCTGGGTTTTCATCGTCATTTTCAATATCATAAAAGCCTTTCATTGGTGCTACAAGCAATGTAGTTTCTACATCCTCAAATTCCACAGAACCATTTTCAGCACAGTATAGAACGAAATCTATTGAATCAAACCCTGGTTTTACAACATTTCTTACATCTATAACTGAGTAGATAGAAGCATCTGGACTTGAAACTATTAGGTTTGGATCTAATTCTTTAAATCTATTGTAGACCTTGACTATTATATCTTTATAATAATCTCTTTGTTGTTTACACCATGCTAGAATGTCCTCTTTACTTTCATGGGCTAAGGCTCCAAAAATATATTGGCCTATTGCATTAGCACAAAGATTTGCTGTATATTCAGCTACTGAGCGAGTATGGAACTCAGCATTATCTGTGATTACAGCTCCTATTCTTAAACCACAAGCATTCCAAACCTTAGATGCAGTTTCGATGGATATTCTTCTTCCTTCTATTCCAGGAACGTCTTCATCTGATAGCCCCCAAATACTTACTAGTTTTTCCCCTTCTACATAGAATAACTCACGATAAGCTTCATCGCTTATCATCCACATATTGTATTTCACACAAAGTTCTGCTAGCTCTTTCAATAAATCATAAGTATAGAATTGACCAGTAGGATTATCATAAGGTATAACTAAAAGTCCGCCAGGATTGTATTTTTTAATTAATTCTTCAATTTCATTCATATCAGGTAAGGTAAAATTACCATCTTCGTCTAATTGTCTTTTAATTGTAATAGTTTTACGACCAACTCTTTCAGCAAAAGAAATGTAGTTAGTATAAGCAGGGTCAATCATCAATAGTGGCTTTTCATCAGTTCCAGCTGGACCACAAACACCAAGTATAACTAATTCCATCCCAGCTGAACCGCCATCAACTACTTGCACATGAAGATTATCTACCTTAAAACCTTCACTTTTTAAAATATTTTTAAAGGCATCTTGGCATTCAGGAGTACCTGCTGTGCCTGTATAACGGATAACTCCATTAGCAAAGGGGCTTTCGGGTCCATTTAGTTCAAACATTCTCTTTTTCATAGCAGGATTGGTGGGTAGAGAGACATTTCCAATGGCAACATTTATTACTGCCTCAGGTTTTTTTTCACGTTTGTCATACCTAATTTGAGCTAAACGGACATCTGATGGGGTCCTGGATTCAAAATGGGCTGATAAGATTGGCTTACTCATAAAAATTCTCCTCCCTTTATTTTATAAAAAGACACTAAACTTATAACTTAGTGTGCCTACTTATATTATACACTATTTACATTTTATTTCATCATTTTGTAATAATTA
>JAAYHU010000079.1 GCA_012735245.1 Tissierellia bacterium | reverse complement strand
GCCAGTGATGGATTATTAAATAGAGGTCAGGGACATCCTAGAGCAGCAGGTACATTCCCAAGAGTAATAGGTAAATATGTAAGAGATGAAGGCAAACTAGATTTATTAGATCAATTGAAGAAAATGACAAAATTACCAGCCAAAAGATTAAAGTTAGAGAATAAAGGAGAATTAAGGGAAGGAATGGATGCTGATATAGTAATATTTGACTATGATAAGATTATAGATTGTGCTACATTCCAAAATCCAACAGAAAAACCAAAAGGTATTGAATATGTTATAATTAATGGAAAGATTGCCTTAGAAAAAGGTAGTGTTTTGAACAACAGGCTAGGTAGAGCCATTAGAAGGCTGCAATAATAAATGAGGGGGAAATAGAATGATTAACAGGATTAATGAAATCACCAATAGGGTTTTTGAGGATTTGAAAGAACTAAATGAATTTATTTATCATAACCCTGAATTAGGTTACGAAGAGTTTAAATCCTCCAAAGCCCATATAGACCTGCTAAAAAAATATGGTTTTAGTGTTGAAGAGGAGTATCTTGGTATAAAAACAGCATTTAAGGCTTATTACAATGGCAAAAGACCTGGACCAACTATAGCCTATTTATCAGAATATGATGCTCTTCCTGGAATTGGTCATGGTTGTGGCCATAATCTATTGGGAACAACAAGTACAGGGGCAGGCATTGTATTAAGACATTTAATTGACGAAATAGGCGGAACAGTTGTTGTTTTTGGTACTCCTGCAGAAGAAACTAGCGGTGCAAAGGTAATAATGGTTGAGAAAAACGCCTTTGATGATATTGATGTGGCCATGCTGGCACATCCAGCAGCTGCATATTACAAAAGTGGAACTTCTTTAGCCTTAGAACCTATACAATTCACATTTAAAGGAAAAGCTGCTCATGCAGCCTCAGATCCAGACAAGGGTATCAATGCCTTAGATGCTGTCATAATGACCTTTAATAGTATTAATGCCTTAAGAGAACATATTTTGCCTTCAGCAAGAATTCACGGTGTTATAGTGGAAGGGGGAAAGGCAGCTAATATAGTTCCAGATTTAGCTATAGCTCAGTTCTATGTTAGAACTACTACAAAGGCATATTTGCAAGAACTATCTGAAAAGGTGAAAAACTGTGCTAAGGGCGCAGCTTTGGCTACTGGAACTACCTTAGAGATATCTAATTATGAGCTTACTTATGATGACTTAGTGACTAATGAAACCTTATCAGAAGTATATAATAAGAGTTTAGAAGTCCAGGGCATTAAGGATTATGATAAGACAAGAGATTCCTTTGGTTCCTTAGATATGGGAAATGTGAGCCATGTTTGTCCTGCTATTCATCCATACTTCGGTATATGTGAAGATGAAAGGGTGGCTGCTCATACAGAGGAGTTTAGAGATGCAACCTTAACAGATTTGGCATATAAAAATATGATAATTACAATCAATGCCTTGGTAAACACAGGAGTTCAAGTTATTATAGATGAGGGACTTTTAGAAAAGATAAAAGAAGAGTTTAATACATTTAAAGGTAAGGCCAGATAATCTGGCTTTGCTTTTTTATAAGGAATATAAACTAAATTGACTAATTTTATCAATTAATATAGTATAAATATAAAAAAGATAAGGTGATTAAATGGACTTATTTACATTTAATTTAGAGGAAAAATTAAAAAAGAGTGCCCCCTTAGCTGATAGGATGAGGCCAACAAGCCTAGATGAATTTGTAGGCCAAGAACATCTAGTAGGTAAGGGCAAGTTTTTATATAGGATAATCAAGGCTGATAGAATTACTTCAATGATATTTTACGGTCCTCCAGGTACTGGAAAGACTACCTTAGCCATGATAATAGCCAATAGGACAAATATGGGATTTGAAAAACTTTCTGCTGTAACCTCTGGAGTAAAGGATATTAGAGAGGTGATAAATAGGGCTGAAGAAAATTTAAAGGTTTATAATAAAAGGACAATACTCTTTATCGATGAAATCCATAGATTTAACAAATCTCAGCAGGATGCACTACTTCCTTTTGTAGAGAGGGGCATCATTATATTAATAGGAGCGACTACTGAAAACCCATATTTTGAAGTAAACAAGGCATTATTATCTAGGCTAATGGTATTAAAACTTGAGCCTTTATCTAAGGACAACTTAAGAGATCTAATAAACAAGGCCTTAAGTAATAAAGAAAAGGGCTTAGGCAACTTAAAGATAAATATAACAAAAGAAGCAATAGATTATCTAATAACAATTGGAGAAGGAGATGGAAGAACTGTCTTAAACTCTCTAGAAATAGGAGTTCTGTCAACTCCAGCCAATGAAAATGGAATAATAGAAATCGATTTGGATACAATAAAGTCATCAATACAAGTTAAGACTCCCAAGTACGATAAAGGCGGAGATGAACATTATGATACTATTTCAGCCTTTATAAAAAGTATGAGGGGTTCAGATCCAGATGCTACCTTATACTGGTTAGCAAAAATGATAAATGCAGGAGAGGATCCCAAGTTTATAGCTAGAAGAATTATCATATGTGCTGCTGAAGACGTAGGCAATGCTGACCCTAATGCCCTAAATATTGCAGTATCCGCCTTTAATGCTGTTAATGTAATAGGTATGCCAGAAGGCAGAATACCCTTAGCCCAGGCTGCAGTATATGTAGCAACAGCTCCAAAAAGTAATGCTGTTTACAAGGGCATAGATAAGGCCTTAGAAGATGTTGAAACTAAGGTCATAGGGAAAGTACCCATCCATTTAAAAGATGGCTCTTATCCTGGCGCTAAGGCCTTAGGCCATGGCATTGGATATAAATATCCCCATGATTATGAAAATGCATATGTAAAACAACAGTATTTGCCTGATGAGTTTGCAGGCAAGAAATACTATGAACCCACAGATTATGGGTATGAAAAGGAGATTAAAAAAAGATTAAGTAAATTAGTTGACAAGGAAGATGGAAATAAATATAATTAGATAAAAGCATATAAAACTTTGAAGGGAAGAGTAGATATAAGAGGTAGTCATAGGGAGTCGATGATAGTGGAACATCGATACGAAACTTATATCGAAGAACATCCCTGAGTTTCTAACCGAAATCCAAAGGAAAGTAGACTTAGACGGATTCACACCGTTATCTGTGAGACACATGATTGTGTGTTTGAGTGAGCTTTGCTAATTAAGGTGGCACCGCGGAAGTAAACTTTCGTCCTTTTGGATGAAGGTTTTTTTTAATGTTTTAACAGAATAGTTTTTATAAGTTTATAAATTAAATTTTAGACTGTGCTTAAACAGTCCAGCTCTAAGGGGATTTTTACTTATAATTTTGATTAAAATAGCAAAAAGAACTAAGTTGGAAACTAAAAATATAAATTTAGAAAGGAGAATAACTATGCTAACTACTGTTAAAGACATCTTTAGGAATTCGGCAAAATATTTAAATCAAGAAGTAATTGTAGAAGGATGGATAAGGACTTCTAGAATGTCAAAGACCTTTGGTTTCATTGAATTAAATGATGGGACTTTCTTTAAAAATATTCAAATAGTTTTTGAAGATAAGCTTCCAAACTTTAAAGAAGTAGAAAAGCTTCCCATTAGTTCATCTATTAAGGTTAAAGGTATATTAGTACCTACTCCTCAGGCTAAGCAGCCCTTTGAAATCAAGGCTACAGACATAGAGATTGAAGGATATTCAACTTCTGACTTCCCACTTCAAAAGAAAAGGCATACTTTTGAATTTTTAAGAACTATTGCCCATTTAAGGCCTAGGGGAAATACTTTTAATGCAGTATTTAGGGTAAGATCAATACTAGCATATGCCATTCATAAGTTCTTCCAGGAGAGAGGCTTTGTTTATGTTCATACTCCCATAATTACAGCTTCTGATGCTGAAGGAGCTGGAGAGATGTTTAGGGTTACTACCTTAGATTTTAACAACTTGCCACTAGGAGAAGATGGAAAAGTTGATGATTCAAAGGACTTTTTTGGGAAGGAGACAAATTTAACTGTATCTGGCCAATTGGAGGCTGAAGCCTTTGCCTTAGCCTTTAAAAAAGTTTATACCTTTGGTCCTACCTTTAGGGCTGAAAATTCCAATACTGCAAGACATGCTGCAGAGTTTTGGATGGTAGAGCCAGAAATAGCCTTTGCAGACTTAAAAGACAATATGGAATTGGCAGAAGATATGATGAAGTATATAATTAAATATGTAATGGAAAATGCCAAGGAAGAGATGGAATTTTTTAATACCTTTATTGATAAGGGATTAATTGAGAGATTAGAAAATGTAGTTAATTCTGATTTTGGCGTTATTACCTATACTGAAGCAATAGAGCTGTTGAAAAAGTCAGGTGAAAAATTCCAATTCCCAGTTGAATGGGGTATGGATTTACAAACAGAACATGAAAGATATATTGCAGAAAAGATATTTAAAAAGCCAGTATTTGTAACAGATTATCCTAAGGACATAAAAGCCTTCTATATGAGGTTAAATGATGATGGAAAGACTGTAGCGGCAATGGACCTTCTAGTTCCAGGAGTAGGGGAAATCATAGGCGGTTCCCAAAGAGAGGAAAGGTATGATATCTTAGAGAAAAGAATCATTGATAATGGCATGGACCTTGAGGATTACTGGTGGTATTTAGAATTGAGAAAATACGGTGGTACCAAACATGCTGGTTTCGGCTTAGGATTTGAAAGAGCTTTAATGTATATAACTGGTATGACAAATATAAGGGATGTTATACCATTTCCTAGAACAGTTGGCTCAGCAGAATTTTAAAAAGACCTTGATTTATATGAAAAATTTGGTTATAATTGTTTTTAAATTAATAAATACTATGATAGGAAGTAGTAGGCCTCATATCAATTACAGAGAGCTGTCGGGTGGTGGAAGACAGTATTGATCAAGGCCGAACTCGTCCTTGAGTAGCTAAGGTGAAATAACTAGCCTTAGCCGGTAAATGCCGTTATATTATCGAGTGGCTTCTAGCAATTAGAGTGGTACCGCGGAATTAACCTTTCGTCTCTATTTTGGGATGAGAGGTTTTATTTTTATAATATCAAATAAGAGGAGGTAGAATCTTGAGAGAATATAGACCTAATGAAATAGAAAAGAAATGGCAAAAAATATGGGAAGAAAGAGAGCCTTTTAAAGCTTTAAATAATTCTGATAAGCCAAAATTCTATGCCTTAGTAGAATTCCCCTATCCCTCAGCAGATGGTTTACACGTAGGCCATCCCAGACCCTATACTGCCTTAGACATAGTTGCAAGAAAAAGAAGGCTAGAAGGCTACAACGTTTTATTCCCAATGGGATGGGATGCTTTCGGTCTACCAACGGAAAACTTTGCTATAAAGAATAAGATTCATCCTGCAAAGGTAACAAAACGAAATGTAGACAGGTTTAGAGAGCAATTAAAATCCATAGGCTTTTCCTTTGACTGGTCCAGGGAAGTAAATACTACTGACCCTAATTATTATAAATGGACCCAATGGATATTTTTGAAATTATTTGAGAAGGGCCTTGCTTATAAACATGAAATGCCTATAAATTGGTGTCCATCCTGTAAAATAGGCTTAGCCAACGAAGAAGTTATACAGGGTCACTGTGAAAGATGTGGTGGAGAAGTAGTTAGAAAAGTAAAAAACCAATGGATGCTTAAGATAACAGAATATGCTGATAGGCTAATAGATGACTTAGAGACAGTAGATTATATAGAAAGGGTAAAAATACAACAAATAAACTGGATTGGAAGATCTGAAGGAGCAGATATTGACTTCCAAATAGCGGGGAAAGAAGATAAATTAAGGGTATTTACTACAAGGCCAGATACCTTATTTGGTTCAACCTACATGGTCATTGCACCAGAACACCCATTAATAGAGAAATACAAGGACGAAATAGAAAACTTAGACGAAATAAGGGAGTATCAATCAGAAGTAAGTAAAAAATCTGATTTTGAAAGGACAGAATTGTCTAAGGAAAAAACTGGTGTTGAGATTAAAGGCCTAAAAGCCATTAATCCAGCTAATGGTAAAGAAATACCTATTTGGATTTCAGATTATGTTTTAATGACCTATGGAACTGGAGCCATAATGGCAGTACCTGGACATGATACTAGGGACTGGGAGTTTGCAAAGAAGTTTAACCTTCCAATTATCGAAGTCATTAAAGGTGGAGATATAGAGAAAGAAGCTTATACAGATATAGAAGAGGGAATAGTAGTTAACTCAGACTTTATCAATGGTATGACTCCAAAGGAAGCAAAGGAATATATGATTAACTGGCTAGAAGAAAAGGGCCTTGGACAGAGAAGAATTAATTTCAAATTAAGGGACTGGGTATTTTCAAGGCAGAGATATTGGGGAGAACCTATACCACTAGTACATTGTGACAAATGTGGATGGGTACCTGTACCAGAGTCTGAATTGCCAGTCCTATTACCAGATGTGGAAAACTATGAGCCTACCGATACTGGTGAATCTCCACTAGCTAATATTAGGGAGTGGGTTGAGACTACTTGTCCAAAATGCGGAGGGCCAGCTGAAAGGGAAACAGACACTATGCCTCAATGGGCAGGTTCTTCATGGTATTTCCTAAGATATATTGATCCTCATAATGATAAGGAATTGGCCTCCAAGGAAGCCTTAGAATACTGGTTGCCAGTTGATTGGTACAATGGAGGAATGGAGCATACTACACTACACCTGTTATATTCTAGATTCTGGCATAAGTTCCTATACGATATCGGACTAGTCCCAACACCAGAACCATATGCAAAGAGGACATCCCACGGCATGATCCTTGGCGATAACAATGAAAAGATGTCTAAGTCAAGAGGAAATGTTGTAAACCCTGATGATATAGTGAGGGACTATGGAGCTGATACCCTAAGAACCTATGAAATGTTTATAGGAGACTTTGAAAAAAGTGTACCTTGGTCAGAAAATGGGGTTAAGGGATGTAGAAGGTTCCTAGAAAGGGTATGGAAACTTCAAGACATTTTAGTAGAAGGCCATGGATATACTAAGGAGCTGGAAGGCAGCATCCACAAAACTATTAAAAAAGTATCTGAGGACTTTGAAACATTGAAGTTTAATACAGGTATTGCTGCTTTAATGTCCCTATTAAATGAATTCTATGACCATGGAAGCATAAAGAAGGACGACCTAAGGACTTTCTTAATTCTACTAAATCCTGTTGCACCTCATATAACTGAAGAAATCTGGCAAGCCATAGGTCTAGAAGGATTTTTACACGAATCAACTTGGCCAAAATACGATGAAGAAAAGATTAAAGATGATGTTATAGAAATGCCAATACAAGTAAATGGAAAGGTAAGGGGAACAATAAAGGTAAGCGTAGATGCTACACAAGATGAAATCAGGGAAATGGCTAAGGAAGATAAGAATATAAGTAAGCATTTAGAGGGTAAAAACATTATAAAAGAGATATTTGTTCCAGGAAAGATATATAATATAGTAGTAAAGTAGGCTAACTAAAAAATCCCATATGGAACATATGGGATTTTTTTCTCTTTTTAATAGAAAATTAGATTGTTCTTGTAATAATTATGATTTTATGGAATAATAATCTTTGTATTACTAAAAATAAGAAAAGGGGGAATAAGAATGACCAAAATAAAAATTATAACAGACAGCACTGCCTATATTACGAAGGAATACGCAGAAAAGGAGAATGTAACTGTAGTTCCACTAAACTATATTTTGGGAGACGAAATAGGCAAGGAACCTTTTCCAGGTCATTTCAGAGATTTCTTTGAAAAATTAAAGACTACAAAATTATTTCCTTCAACTTCTCAACCTTCAGCAGGAGACTTCTTTGAAGCTTTTAACCAAGCCTTTGAGGAAGGGTATGAATCAATAGTAGCAATTCTTTTGTCTTCTAAACTTAGCGGTACTTATAATAGTGCAGTACTTGCTAAAAATATGTTAGATAACAAAAGAATTACTATTATTGATTCATTAAATGCAGCTGCCAATTTAAAATTCTTAGTTGAAGAAGCAGTTAATATGACAAAGGATGGAAAAACCCCAGAGGAAATAGAAAGTCATCTGAACAAGATAAAGAAAAGAATGCATGTATATTTGACTACAGACACATTAGAATACTTAAGCAGGGGTGGAAGACTTTCAGCAGTACAGGCAACTGTGGGAAATATACTAAATATAAAGCCTTTAATTGAATTAAGGGATGGAGAATTAAAACTCTTAGAAAAGGTAAGAGGAAAAAACAAGGCCATTTCAGCCATAATAGAAAAGGTTCCTGAAAAGGTGGAAAAGATTGGCATATGCCATGTTTTAGATGAGGAATATGCAGAAAAGATGAAATTAGCATTACAGGAAAAGTTTCCACATATTACCATTACCATAGATGAGCTGGGTCCAGTAATTGGATCCCATTTAGGACCTAAGGGTATTGGTATCTGTTTTTATTAATATCTTTGAATAAATGATATTAAAAATCCAAAAAATATGATATAATTATGACGAACATATATTATGGGGGTGCATTAGATGAGAAAAATACTAATAACAGGAGCACTAGGTCAAATTGGTTCAGAGCTAACTGTTGAATTGAGAAGAATATATGGAGCTAACAATGTAGTTGCCAGCAACAGGAGAATAAAAGAAGGTCATGAAAAACTAATAGAATCTGGACCATTTGAAATAGTAGATATTACTAATGGGAAGCAATTGCATGAAGTAGTTAAAAAGCATAATATCAATACCATTATTAATCTTGCTGCAATATTGTCAGCTGTTGGCGAAAAGCATCCTGAACAATGTTGGAATATAAATATGAATGGGCTATACAATGTCCTGGAAGTAGCTAGAGAAGAGAATTGTATGGTCTTTACACCTAGTTCAATAGCAGCCTTTGGCCCAACAACACCTAAAGATAAGACCCCACAAGATACTATTCAAAGACCAACTACCATGTATGGAGTTACTAAAGTTGCAGGGGAGTTGTTATGTGACTACTACTTCCTAAAGTATGGAGTAGATACTAGGGGGGTACGTTTCCCAGGCCTAATTTCCTATGAAACTTTACCAGGTGGTGGAACTACTGATTATGCAGTTCATATTTACTATGATGCATTGAAAAACAAAAAATATACTAGTTTTATAGCTAAAGGTACTATGATGGATATGATGTACATGCCTGATGCCCTAGATGCTATTATACAGCTTATGGAAGCAGATCCATCAAAGTTAATTCATAGAAATGCATTTAATGTTACTGCCATGAGTTTTGACCCAGAAATGATAGCAGCATCAATCAGAAAATTCATACCTGAATTTGAATTAGACTATGATGTAGATCCTGTTAGACAGGCCATTGCAGAATCATGGCCAAATTCCTTAGACGATTCTGCTGCTAGAGAAGAATGGGGCTGGAATCCAAAATACGATTTAGATGCAATGACCAAGGATATGTTAGAGAAATTGAAGGTAAAATTAGGATTATAATTATACAGGGTGCAAAACACCCTGTATTTTATTTTAAATAGTTGTAATAGTTTTATAATCTTCTGTTATCTTTACAATTTCGCTATTCTTCATAAAATGTTTTTCAGTGATCTGCCAGGAATGGCTGCTAATATCTGGCCTTCTAATTACTACATGATTGAACCTATCTGTAGAATATACTTTTATCCCCTTATTTTTGCAATCAATCAGAAATTGGGTGTCCTCTCCTCTGGAAAGGTGGGGAAACTTTAAGTTATCAAAAATTTCTTTCTTCATAGTTAAGGTGGAACCAGCAACGAAAGTTGCATATTGATGCTCTACATTGGGATATCTGATAACCAATGTATTGTTCCTTTCAAAATAGGCATAGATTGTATTTTTACCAATTATATCAGCTTCCGTGTATTTGAAGGCATTCATCATATCTAATAAATAGTTGGGACCATAGTAGTCATCATCATCGAATTTAGATACATAGGGGTAAGAAGACATTTCAATTGCAAAGTTTAAACATTCTCCTAAAGTTTTCTTTTCAGATAGCTTATATATCCTTATATCCTTATATTTTTTCACAACTTCCTTCCACAAGTCTAAATCAATGGAGTCCTTATTAATGACAATAATTAGTTCTTTTATTGAATAAGTTTGGCTTGCATAATTATTCAATATATTTTTCAATGAATGGGGCCTTTTGGTACAGGTAATTATTGAAACCCCTTCCTTAGGCATATTTGGATTTTCTATATTCAGCTTATCTAAAATAGTGTTAAACCTATGGCCATAGGTGTTATGACTAAATATTTCTCTAATACCTAGTACTGACAATCTGTCCCTGAAATCCTTATTCTCTAAGAGTAAATTTATCAGCCTTTCTGTATCAGCTTTGTTTTTAGATAATAATACAATCTCTCCAAATAAATTTTCTATACCTTTTGAATAGCTACTTATTATAGGAGTGCCACAAGCAAGAAGCTCAAATACCCTGCGAGAAAAGGTTGTGGGACTATTGTTGACTGAATTTACATTTAAGAAGATATTATATTTTTTATACTCCAATACCATATCTTCATAGTTTAAGGAACCTTTAATATAGGGGTGGTACTCCTCTGGAAACATAAAATACTTGGAATTTTTATCCTTAAATCTGTCGAATATTGCTAAATCATATTTAAAAGCAGGTTTTAGTATATTTTCCATATCAAGACATCTGTTGGGGAACTTGTCATACCAGCCTCCTGCAAATGCAATATTTCCAACTTTCATTTTATTCTTATCTATAGGGTTATGAATTTTAGGCTGTGCAGCAAAGGGGAGTAAAAATACCCTATCATGTTTTACAATTTCCTTATATTTCTTTATTGAATCTGAATCTGTAGTAAAGATATAATCGAAAAGTTTTGCAGCTTCAATGAAAATTTGAAAGTCACTTGGATCTTCCTTTCCCCAAAAAACTGTAGGAATACTTTTTTTATTACAATATTTAATTAGTGACAATAGGGTGTTGCTCTTATATCTATGCAGGTTAGCAACTTTATTAATCCATTGATTTTCAAATCCTTGCCATGCGGCTTCAACAAACAGGAAATCTGGCTGCAAATTATCTATTATATTTTTCCAATTTTCAGTTCCAAGCTGAACAAAGTTACCTTCATATTTAAAACACTCATAACTAAATTTATCTAAGATACAAGCAACTTTTATTTTGTTTTTATTGCTTATATTATTCTCTTCAATAAAATTTTTGTAAAAATTATTTTTTACATATTCCAACAAATAAGTTTTGTAAGGATTATTCAATGTTTTACCTCCTATATTAACTATTTAACTTTTCATTAGATTATAGTATTCAACATCCTCTGGTAAGGTTATTTTTTCCGTAATGTTTGTTAAGTCCAAAATAATTGGAGTATCCATTAGACTAAGAAGTTCTTTAAAATCTTCTTTTATAAACTCATCATGGTCAACTAAAATAATTAGAAAATTACTAGCCATGACAGACTCAAATTTAATCTTATCATAATTGATACCTTCGACTAAGGGATCGTAAATCTTCACATTGTAACCTTTAGCTTGCAGTATATTGACTATCTCCAATGAAGGGCTGTTTCTAATATCGCTGGTATTTTTCTTATAACTTAGCCCCCAAATACCTATCTTTGGATTGTCTTTTCTAGCCAAAAATTTCTCTATCTTAGAAACTATAAACCTAGGCATACTATCGTTTATCTTTCTTGCAGTGCTTATTAACTTGGAGGTCTTAGGGAAACTGCTAATAATAAAGTATGGGTCAATGGGAAGACAGTGACCTCCAACTCCTATACCAAAATCAGGCAAATTTACCCTTGGATGCTTATTAGCAAGGAATATGACCTCATAAGGGTTTATATTAAGTTCATTACATGTTTTTAGGACTTCATTAGCAAAAGCTATAGTTACGTCCCTATAGGAGTTTTCCACTAATTTTACCATTTCAGCAATTTCAGCAGTAGTGGTGTGGATTTCTCCTTCTACAAATTTTTCATAAAAACTTTTAACCATCTTAGAACAATTTTCTGTGCAACCTCCAATGATACGGTTGTTATGAATTAATTCATATAAAATATTTCCAGGTAATACCCTTTCTGGACAATAGGCAAGGTAAACATCTCTGCCTATTTTAAATCCTAAGTCTTCGATTTTTGGTTTTATAATCTCCCTAGTAGTTTTAGGTGGTATAGTTGATTCTATAATGATTATATTTCCTTTTTCCAGATAAGGAAGGATACTATTTATAGCTTCGATTAAATATGTTAAATCGGGACTATTATCCTTATCTAAGGGAGTAGGAGTACAGATAATGAAAATATCTGCCTTATTAGGTTTTGTATCTAAAATAAGGGTTTTATTTAATGCTTTATCTAAAAGCTCATTTAAATTTTTTTCTTTTAGTTTAATCTTCTTAGATTTTAATTTATTTAAATAATCTTCATTAATATCTACACCTAAGACATGAAAACCTACAGATGCTAAAAGACATGCAGTAGGTAGTCCAATAAATCCGATGCCCAAAACACATATTTTCATTGAAACACCCCATTAAAAAACATATCTATAATATTATAGATATGTTTTTCAGGTGCTTATTGACACATATTTAAGATATATTCTTTATAATCTTCTACTTTCCTTAACAACCTGCACTGTTTTAATATATATTCATTATCTATTTTCCAAGTATGCTTATATTTTTCTCTCCTTATATAAACATAGTGATACCTATTGGTAGAGTAAATATTAAATTTCTTTTCACTTGCTAAATTACAAAACTTAATATCTTCTCCTAGGTTTATGTGGGGGAACTTTACCTTTTCGAATACCACTTTTCTAAACATCAGTGTGGCTCCTGCCACCCTGTCTACAAACCTATTTTCCCTTCCCATATTCATCAATCCAATGATCTTCTTTTCTGCAAAATATACATAGTAACATGATTTGCCAACAATATCTATATTACTATTTCTAAATAGTTTGACTGTATCAGATAAATATAAGGGGCTGTAATAATCATCATCATCGAATTTCCCGATTATGGGATATTTAGCTTTTTTTATACAAAAGTTCAAACATTCACCTAAGGTTCTCCTACTACCTAAGGGGAATATTTTTATATTTTTATCGGAGATGAGGCTTTCTAAATAATCAATATTTTTTACATCATAGTTTAAGCCTATGATTAATTCCTTGGGCTCGTAAGCCTGGGATAAGAAATTACTTAAAATATTTTCAAAAGAATTAATCTTATTAGTTGAGCAGATTACTGAAACACCTAAATTCATATAAACACTTCCATTTTCATTAATAATAAATGTAACAAAAATTCCAATTCATAATATTTATACTATAAGGAGGGAAATTTATGGTTGATAATTTTTATATATCAGTATTTGAAACAAAGAACAAGGCAGTTTTTCTTTATTCAGCATTAGAATCAAAAGGCTATAGGGGAATCCAACTAGTATCTACTCCTTGTAGTATTAAGGCTGGTTGTAATTATGCAATAAAGTTTATCAACAAAAAATATATAGATATTATAAAAAAGGAAGGAGAAGCACTAGGTATTGATAAAATAGATATATATTTTGCTAGAAGGATTAATGGCAAATTAACATACAAAAAAATATATATTTAGTCATTTAGTAAATAATCTGGACCAAAATGATTTAGTTTTTTCCATCAGCAAAGCTTCTAACATATTTAATTTTTTATTAGTATTGTTTTGACCATCAATTAATTTTTCCAAGTTGGCATTTAAGGTCAGTTGTTTAGCCAATACTTCATCTAACTTTTCTTTTATCTCCAATAAATGGGGATATATATAGGAAGGAGCAAATTCATTTGGTTCAGAATAAGCTTCAAGGGGCTTACCACTATTAGGGCTGTCATCAGTTTTTTCACTGATATTAGCAGCTTCTTTTAAACTAAATTCATCAATGTTTAAGAAGTTATTTAATAAATATATTTCTCCATCGTTGCCTTCATCCATATATGCTAAGTTAATTTTATCAGGATAATTTAAGGGATTTAATCTTAATTTTACTAACCTTGTAGTTTCTTTTAAATCATATTCTTCATCAGATTTTGTCCATATATTTCCATAGTCTTCAGACTGGAAGACTAGAATTCTATCCTTAGAAATAAATACTAAATTCAGCTTATTATTTAATTCAAACATAAATGGATAGCCCTTTGATATGGAGATATTTGGAAGAAGGATTTCCTTCCATTTATATTTTTCTTTACCGCTTGAGTTCATTCTCATCATTTTAAGGTTTAGTTTATATTTTGCATCTTCAACCCATAGGCAGTGAATATTATTGTAAGAGTCTATAAAAAGGTAAGGATAGAGATTGTTTACATTATCTGATGAAAGTAGTTTAGGATGTGGGTTCCACATTTTTCCATAGGGGCTGTAGAAGCTATGATAAACCTGAGAATTATTGTTTATATAATTCACATACAGTATATGAATATTTCCTAGATTATCTGCATCTACAATAAAGGGTTCAGGGATCTTTTTTGAGATATATCTAACGACGTTATACTGTTCTTCTCTCTTACTATCGTAAACAATGTGTTGTATAGTCCATATATTTGAGTTTATTAAGTTTGAATAATTGTATAATAAATGCAACTTATTATTAATTATTAAGGTTTCAAATTGATTATATATGTTGGATTTTAAATTAAACTTAGCAATAGTATTTTTATACCATTGGCCATCAGTATAACTATAATAATGAAGCTCGCCTGTATTTATCAAGGCAACTAAATGGATAGTATCATTTTGGTCTATGGTGGTTGAATAGTTAAGGACAGTTTCTTCGATAAGATTATTAGATTCTATTAAAGATAAGTCTGGGTCAAATAGTTTGTACAAAATCTTTCCTTCCAGGGATAAGTCAAAAGCAAATATATTCTCTGCAGAATTGATAATTAAGTTTTTATTAGGCTTAAACATTTAATTCACCTCCAAATAAATTAGTAGCAGATTACTGTATATATACATAATATGTTAGTGACAATAAAAATATAAATAAAAGGAGTGAATACTGTGGCTGAAACTAAATTAAAAGAGAAATTCGATATAACTCAGCAGCAAGATATTGATTGTGTTATAGTCGATAAAGTATTTGCGAGCTGCCAACAAAGAGAATGCTTTCCTCAAATAGAATTAGAAATTGGAGATAAAGCTTTTGGTAGATTAAGATTTAGGCCAGGATTTATTGTACCTAATACATTAATTGTTACAGATACAGATACGCCAAACTTTAGAAGAGTAAGATTTACAGTTAGAATTCCATACCAAGTTTTAGATCCAAATGGG
>JAAYHU010000078.1 GCA_012735245.1 Tissierellia bacterium | reverse complement strand
GTAGTTTCATCAATTCAACTGAGATACATCGTGTCAACATAGTTAACCCTCCTTAAACTTCCTGTCTGGATACATGAATGCTTCCCGCCAGATAAATTCCAACAACAAGGACTATTAAAACCCCCATCATAGGCAGTAAGGAATTTATATCCCTTACCATAAAATTCATCCTTTCATTTGTAAAGCTTTGAGCAATAGGACTAAGTTTTGCATAATAAGACCATACAAAAAGCCTTCCCACCTGCTGAGGTAAGAGATCTGCTGTCATACCAATAAATCCGCCAATCATACCAAGGGTTAATGCAAAGGCTTGATTTTTAATTGCCATAGATATCCATTGTTGTAATCCTATAATAACCATATTAGTTAAAGCAGTCCCTATAAGGAATTGTGACAATAAATGTAGTGGAATGGGCTGCTTAAAATCATTTAAAATGCCAACAATTATTATAGAAAGCATTTGCAGTACACATACCCACAACATTATGATGGAGGCGGATATATATTTAGCCCTATAAAGCTCAGCTGGCTTTACAGATAGGCTAAGTAACATCTTCCATGTATTTCCTTTGTGTTCCATATCTGCTATCCGGGAAACACATATGGCTGTAAGTATAGGCAAAAACAATCCATTCATACTGCATAATGTTATAATAGGCAGCTCCCATATAGCATAATCAGGATTACGAGAAACGGACTTGCCTGTTACTATGCCCATCCAAAGGATTTCTATGAGCAAAAATATTGTGATTATCAGAAATATGCGTCTACGGCGGAATTTGTAGAATTCTAGACTAAGTGCCTTCATTATAGGCTTCCCCCCTTGCCAGTAATATCTAGGAAAATACTCTCTAAATTTCCCCTATCCTCTTCAATCCGCAACACGTCAATATTAGATTCAATTAGATTTCGGTTTATCTTAACCACTTGTTCATCTTTTATATCCTCAAATATCAAGAAATCGCCATCTAGGGTTGAATAAAAGCCTCTATCAGCTAACAATTTCTGTGCCAGTAGGTTGGCTCTTGTCTTAATTTTAATCTTTGGATGTTTTTTCTTTTTTAGCTCTTTCATACTGCCTTGGAAAATCATCTTTCCATTGTTGATAATCCCTACTGAAGTAGCTATTTGCTCGATTTCAGAAAGCAGATGGCTGGAGATTAGTACCGTCATATCATAACGGGATGGCAGGGATTTTATTAGCTCTCTGATTTCACTAATGCCGGCAGGATCTAGGCCATTAGTTGGTTCGTCTAAAATCAAAAGTTTTGGAAAAGACGCTAGTGCCATGGCAATTCCTAGCCTTTGCTTCATACCTAAGGAATACTGATTTACTTTCCTATCTTTATGTTTTTCCAATCTAACTATTTTAAGGGCTTCAAACACATTTCTGTCTGGCAGTTCCCTCAGCTTCTGTATAATCCGCATATTCTCAAGTCCTGTTAGATGGCCATAATAGGACGGTGACTCTATAAGGGAGCCTGTATGACTCAAAATAAATTGGCGATTTGATTCAAAATCTTTGCCAAAGACTTTTACCTTACCCTTTGTAGGTCCTATTAAGCCTAAAATCATTTTTAATGTGGTAGTCTTCCCTGCCCCGTTAGGACCTAGAAAACCAAATATGTCTCCTTCTGACACCGATAGATTTACATCTTCCACAGCATAAATATCTCCGTATCGTTTTGAAAGACTGTAAGTAGAAACAATTTCACTCATTTTACTTCCCCCTATCTTTTTCATTATTTTGATGAAAGTATAACAAGGCAACCTTTCTTTAAACTTTCAACAAGCTTACAAGAACCTTAAATATTTAAGAACAGATAGTAGGGGGATGAAACAAAGGAAAAATTTTTGCATAATTATTGTGGGTGATTTCTATATGGATGATGTAAGAAATAAAAAAATCCTAATTGTAGATGATGAAGATGAAATAAGGAATATGGTTGATGGCTTTTTACGAAAGGAAGGCTTTACCCGAATCT
>JAAYHU010000077.1 GCA_012735245.1 Tissierellia bacterium | reverse complement strand
GTGGCCGGTAAATGCGGTCATCAGAGAAGATGCCCCCATATCACTCATCTTGGTAACAAAGAATCCTCCAATTCCCCATAGTGTTCCGGCTACAAAAACAAAAAGGTACCCTTGCAGGTATCTCCTTGGGTTTCTCTTTAACCATACAATGTTTAATGGGGAAGGATGGACTAATGGGAAAAATTCAGGTAAATACTTTAGGAAATTTCTCACAGTTTCAGTTAAGTTTTTTTCACAGCCTTTATTCAAATAATGTCTTTGTGCATAATTGCCAACAAGAATAATCGTTTCAATATTTGGCATTTCTTCTAATAGTAGTGGATGCCATTTTTCAGCAAAGCCTTTTCTAGGAGGTAGATCACCAGTTTTAGCTTTCCCTGGAAAGTAAAAATCCATAGGCAATTGGGCTATCCGATCATTATTATAAAATTCTTCTCGTGATACTCCAAACCACTCTCTCAATCGATCCCCGCTTAGGTCATTCCAATACAAGCCTGTTTCTTCAGCTTTACGGCCTGGCGCTTGCCCAACAATTGCAATTCGAGCATTTTTTGAAGCTTTAAATAAGGGTTCAATTCCCCTAATGGTATAAGAATGATTCATAGGATCATTCATTATTTCTTTTTTTATCTTTTCAAAAATTGCCATATTACACACTTCCATTTGAACTATTATATATCTTTATTATAATACAAGCTAATACTAGTTACCAACTTCCATTTATGCCCAAGCTTCAAGAGACTATTTTCTCCCTTACCAAATAAACTATAAATAACAAAGAGATAATAATATGTATCAAAAGGATAAATTTTTTGAACTATAAAAGACTATAGCCCAAAATATTTACACCATTTAAGCTATAGTCTCCAATTAAAGCAAGTTAAGTTGTCATTGCTTGGATACATTTTGATATCTTAAAAAGCTTGTAAAATCCAACTTAGATCCTCTTCACCTTATTACACATGTCTTACATGATGGCTTGTATGCTTTTACACTTAATAATTCCACATGAGGTGAAATATAGCCTTCTTTTACTGGTTCCTCTTTCATTAAGTCGGTACTCAAATATTTCTTGTTATCGTCGGAAAATACAGTAACAACTACACTGTCTTTACCTAATTTATCCTGTGCAATTAAAGCTCCTAAGAAGTTTGCTCCAGACGAAATCCCTACTCCCAGCCCCAATGTAGTGGATAATTTTTGAGCCATTATAATGGCATCTCCATCATAAACTTGAATTATCTCGTCCAATTTATCTAACTTAACTATTGGGGGTATAAATTCATCTGATATTCCTTGAATCCTATGTTCACCAACTTTTTGTCCTCCCGTAGTTAGTGTAGGTGAATTAGCGGGCTCTAAGGGATGGACCTTTATGTATGGGTTCATTTCTTTTAGGTACTTGCCGCATCCCATTATAGTACCACCTGTCCCTACTCCAGCTACTATTGCATCTGGTTTCTTACCAATTTCCGCCAACTGATACCATATTTCAGGCCCTGTTGTTTTATAGTGGGCTTCACAATTGTCTACATTAGAAAACTGATGTGGCAAGAAAACGTTTCCTTCTTTTTCTGCAAGTTCGTCTGCCTTAGATATGCTGCCTAGAAATCCCCCTTCTTCTTTGCTGACTAATCTTACTTCAGCTCCATAACTCTTCATCAGATTTATCCTTTCTTTACTCATCCAGTCAGGCATAAAAATTACAACCCTATGTCCTAAGGCACTGCCTAATGCAGAAAAAGCAATACCTGTGTTTCCACTGGTAGCCTCAGCTATGATATCACCTTTTTTTAAGATTCCACTTTCATAAGATTTCTTCAAAATATGCAAGGCCATTCTATCCTTGATACTACCGGTCAGGTTATAATGTTCAGCCTTTGCATAAATTATACGGCTTTCATTCTTATACTTTAATTTTATTTCAAGCAAAGGTGTATTTCCGACCATTTGATACAAGTCCTCAATTTTACTGTCTAAAGCTACACTACTCATAACCTCATCCCCCCGCTTTTTAAGATTCTTATTATAATAATTATACATGATATTTTCTCAATCTTTAACTATATTGTTTTGAAAATTTTCTTGTGGCCCCATGCTTTTCTACCATAGAAGAATCCAAATAAAATCCATCCAATTACTGACAGAAGAAGGCTGGTCTGAATTGTTATAACAGCAATTACTGCAAAGAGTATTCGCTCAAGAATAGATATTTTATCTTCTATGTATCCAGCAATAACAATAGCCACTGAGTAACATACGACAAAGGCAGAAATCCACGTAACAAGAGTAGTTATATCAAATCCTACATGAAGATATTCAGGGTTAAATATAAATACATAAGGCATAAAGAATCCTGTTATACCTAACTTTACTGAAGTTAAGCCTACTTTCAATGCATTCTCTTCTGCTATTCCCGCTGCAGCATAAGCAGCTACTGCTACAGGTGGTGTAATGGCTGAAAGACATGCAAAATAGAATATAAATAGATTGGCTGAAAAAGTGGGAAGGCCCAATTTAATTAAGGCAGGAGATAAAACAGTGGCACCTATAATATATGATGCTGTCGTAGGAAGACCCATTCCCAGTATGATACAAACTATCATACTTAAAACAAGACTTAGTAATAAGCTATTTGCCCCCAGAGATACGATAAAATCTGAGAATTTTAGTCCAAGGCCTGTAAGGGAAAACATCCCTACAACTATGCCTGAACAGGCACATGCAGCTACAACCTGAGGTAAACTCTTGAGCCCATCTATACAACCATCTAAAATTTTTTTGAGATTCATTCGATCATCACTATCGAAAAAGCTGCTAAGTATTAAAGCTAAAATACTCCATATTGCTGCCATCATAGGTGTAAGTTTTAAACCTATAAGAAGTATTAGCAACACTATTAGTGGAACAAATAATTTAAACCCTTTCTTCATTGTTTTCTTCACATCAGGTAACTCATCTTCAGGTATGCCTGCTAAATTCAGCCTAACAGATTCTAAGTCTATCATCTTAAATAAGGCAAGATAATACATCAGGGCAGGCAATAATGCTGCCAGAGCAACTTCAGAATAAGGTACTCTTGCTATTGCTATTGTCATATCAGTCCAAGGACGTGAAAACTTAGCAACTTCTTCAGGTATGATATTTCCACCAATATTTGCAGTTCCTGAACCACCTATGGCTAGAGTTGGTATAACAATTGAATACTTGGGATAATCACAACATAATATATTTATCTTGTCTCCACACAATCTTTTTACCTGTACTAATTGGCTAACATTTCCCATTGCTTCTTTGTCTACTATAAAATGGGGATGTTTTTTTGAAAGCTTAGCAATTGTTTCTGGCTCTACATTAACTCCCAGCCTTGATGGATTATTGTATATACCACACGGTATATTTATAGCACCCATACAGGTATCCAGATGTGTATATGCTGCACTCTGGGATATAAGCACATAGGGCGGAATAGTAAAAATTACACCATCTGCTCCTTCAGCCTCACAAAACTGGGCGAACTTTACACTTTCTTCAGTAGTTAAGGCTGATGCATTAAAAAATGTTGGTATTTTCCCTTTAGTCATCTTTATTACATTTTTTACTATTGACTTCTTCTCTTCCAGAGTCAATAAAGTAGTTTCTCCTGCTGAGCCTAGTACAAATAATTCAGAAGTACCATACCTAATCTGACGTTCAATAAGCAATTCAAAAGCTCCAAAATCAATCTTATTATCACTGGTAAATGGAGTTGGTATCGCAACCCAAGATCCTGTTGGTTTAATCAATTTAGTCACCTCTGTTAATTTTTTTGTTTTAGGTTTTTATTCAGCTGCATAAGTTAATTATCTATTTAAACCATTCCATATATCACCTCCATTATTTATGTTAAATGCCTAAATCTATTTAGATTTAATAGCTTAGCATCTATAAATGTCTTTCCATCTATTATTAGTTCTGATACGATTTTTCCTGTCACCGGCGAAAGGCATATTCCATCTCCTTCATGGCCTGCTGCAATGAAAAATCCTTCCACTTCATCAACATAGCCAATTATAGGCAATCCATCTGGTGTATAGGGTCTTAGGCCAGCAAAAGTCCTTATTATATTAAAATTCACAATCCCAGGTATTAATTTTCCAGCATGTTTTAGAATTCTTCTAATTCCTTCCCTTGTTGTTTCCGTATTATATCCTGCAAATTCTCTAGTTGCACCTATAAAGATATTGCCCCTATGATTTTGGCTTATTGCAAGACCTACACCAAGTTTTCCTAATACATCATTGTCAAAACTCCTGTCTAAACTGTATTTGGCAGTAATATAATTTGCAGAAATTATGTCATGTTTTATATATGGTGGAACTTCCTCTGTTAAAATGATTTGCCCCCTCCTTGGCCTTATAGGCAAGTCTAAGCCTATCATTTCTCCTATTACAGGAGCCCAGGAACCTGCTGCATTTACTAAAACCTCACAACCAATTGTCCCTTTGGTGGTTTCAACCCCCTTTACCTTACCATTTTTTGTCCTTATTCCTATAACTTCGGTATTTACAAGCACCTCTGCCCCAAATGTTACTGCCTTTTTTATATAACCCTTAATCAATTCTAGGGAATTAACATGAGCATCATCTGGAGAATATGTAGTTCCTACCAGGTCTGGAGATAAACCCTCCTGAATTTTCGTTCCATCCTTAATGTCCAATATTTCCACATTTAAGCCAGTTTCTTTCTGCCTTTTTACAAACTCCTTCATTACCCTCATTTGATCTTCAGTTTCGATCAAAACCATTCCACCTATAGTTTGAAACTCAATAGGATGATTTAATTCTTTTTCTAGATTTTTATACATTTTCTTGCTTTCAATTGCCAATTCTAAATGAATGCCTGGATTCTTAGTCTGCAAAAAAATCATTTGATCACAAGCACCTGATGAACCAAAAGCAAAATCTTTTTTCTCTACTAATATTACCTTTTTTCCTCTTTTACTTAGGTAGTATGTAATGGATGCACCTATAACTCCACCACCGATTACAACAATATCTGTTTTTCTACTCATAACCCTTACCCTCATCATATATAAAATTCTTAATCTTTATTGTCCTAACCGGTACTCTTATACCTATTTCCAATTTAGATATGTCATTGATATCTACATGTTTTGAAAGGATATTTACTATTAGTCTCCTGCATGTTCTCCCCTGGCATAGGCCCATAGTAGCTTGGGTCCTTATCTTTATTCCTTTAACTGTCCTTGCCCCTTCTTCTATTGCTCTTAATATCTCCCCTTCTGTTACTTCTTCACACCTACAGATACATACATTTTTTTCATGGCTCATATACCGTCACCTCTTATCTGGATACCTCGCACATCATTGAAGTACTCTTTTGGTATTTCCATGGCAATAATTTTTGTACCATCATCCTTTTTGGAAGCTTTTATATCAATTATCCTTCCTCTTGAAATTATTTCCCCATTTCTATTAACACAGCTTACTAGCCCTCCTTTTTCGGGTACTGGTAAATATTCATAAGGAAATTTAATTAAAGATGTTTTATCTGTGTAGTTTTTATGAATAAGGAATATAGCCATGCCAGGACATTTTGGAATACATCTGCCACATCCAGTACATTTTTCTTCAAATAATACAGGAGGATTTGTTATTGGTTCACCAACCTTAATTGCTCCAAAAACGCAGGCACTTTCGCAAGGATTGCAAGGGATTTCCTCTTTACACTCTATTACTGCTACAGGCCCTTTTTCAAATCTGTCATTTGAAGGAATGCCAGTTAAAGAATGTATAATTCTACTGTCATGTTTAGTCCTCATAGCTCTTAATATTTTTTTAACTTCCTTTTTAAGTTTTTCCTCAGTCTCTTTATCATATAAACCCAAACTACCTGCACATGCTATGCCTGCAAGCCTGCCTTCCTCCATGGCTATGGATGCTTCTTCTATTCCTGCCACATCACCTGCTACATATATGCCTTTAACTGAAGTTTCCATATTCTCATCAAAGACGGGTATATAACCTCCACGTTCTGGTATATAAGAAAACTTACAACCAGCAATATAGGGCAGTTCTATTTGTGGATTAAGTCCAACTGCTATACATAGACAATCAACATCTAGATGCTTTTCACTTCCTTCAATAATATTTAAATTGTCATCTACCCTTGCAATTATTGCTCCTTCAACCTCATCTTTACCTATAGCCTCCTTAACTACATGGGAGGTATATATAGGCACTCCAGCCCTTTTTATTTTATTTAAATGGACTTCATATGCCCTAACTCTTCCTGCCGCTTCTACTATACCTACGACTTCTGCCCCTGCCTGCATTAGCTGATAAGATACTATTACACCTACATTCCCAGAGCCTACCATAAGTATCTTCTTCCCTGGTAAAACCCTATGAATATTAACCATAGTTTGTACACCACCAGCGCCCATGACACCTGGTAGGGTTCCTCCTGGAAAGGGTAAGGCATTTTCTATGCCGCCAGTTGCAATAATTATTCTCTCTCCCTTTATAGCTTTTTCTACTCCATTTCTTATGTATCCTACGGTCATATCATCAAATATGCCATAGACCTCAGCATTTAGTAGAATCTTTACCCCTAATTGACCAGCCTCTTTAAGCAAATTTTCTCCTATTCTAAATCCTCTAAGGCCAGCCCAGTGTTTTCCTGAACCAAAAAACTTATGTATTTGTTTAAAGAGCTGTCCTCCCGGCCTATCATTTTCGTCTAATACCAATACAGTAGCACCTGCTTTTCTAGCTTCTATGGCAGCACACAACCCTGCAGGGCCTGCCCCTATTACTACAACTTGGCTCTTTTTTATTATTTCCTCTCCCATTTTCCCAAACCTTCCTGTGTTATAATCTGCATCCCTTCCTTTACAGGAGTGATGCATGTTCTTATATTGGGTATTTCATCGACTATCATGGCACAATCTGTACATCTTCCTATGCCACAGAAAACTCCCCTATATTCTCCTTTTTTTCTAGTTTTTCTTAGTTTTCGTATTCCATTTGCCAGCAAAGCTGCTGCTATAGGTTCACCCTTAACAGCCATCATTTCCCTTCCGTCTACCACAATTTTTACTAATTTCTTTCTTTCATCCTTACCTAAAATCGGATGATAGTTAACCCTCATAACTTTTCCCCCACAATATAAGTGTTTTATCTTGCAATATTATTTCAGGAATATATTAAAATAGAAACAAGGTTATTGTCTGATTATTTAATTTTTAAATACATATTAATATTGTCTGAATATTAAATCTATAAACAAAACTACAATGTATCCTAGGATACACTGTAGTTTTGTTTACAAAAAAAAACAGTTTCTAGCCTCATTTTTCAAGGTTAAAAACTGTTTATTTACAAAATGATTAATATATTTTAATCCTGTTGATTAATGTAATCGTAATATTTTTTCTTATTAACTTGTATTTTATTGTTGACTACTCTTATAAAGCCTTCTTTTATAAGTTCATTTATCATCTTTGAAACAGTTACCCTTGTGCACCCTATTAAAACCCCTATTTCATAATGGGTGTATTCAGAATTAATGTCAATCCAATTGTAATTATCAACGCTGTCGTGGCTTATGTTTACACACAGAAACCTTTTAATTCTATCCTTAGCAGGATTGAATATAATATTTTCTATCTCATACCTTAGAATCATAGTCTTAAAAGCAAAACACCTCATAATTGCTTCACGAAATAACCTGTTGTTATCAAGTAAATCCATCGCTTTTGTTCTGTCTATTAAGTATAAAGTACTATCAGTTTCAGCCTTTGAGTATAAGCTGGTTTCCGCATAGTCAAGTACAAATGCAGCTTCTCCAAAAAACCATCCTTTAGTAAGTACATATAAGATTTTTTCAGTCCCATTGGGATCCGCCATATAATGTCTAGTTCTTCCATCTTTAATATAATAAATGTGATTAAGACTTTCTCCTGGATACATAAATATCTTCTTTTGTGGAATTCTTAAAACTGTGCTGTTTTTCTCTATAATATCTTCCAGTTCTTTATTTTCACTTGGTGAAAAAGTCAAATTCCTCTTATTAATCTCCAAAGGAATCACCTCCAGCCCCTCATAAGTATATAATACCATTTTTGACTTTAAATTTTTATCCCAATCTGAAATTTATCTGGATTTCAATTGAAATTATCTCACCTTCAAAATATATTACTTTATATACTTATTGTTAAAAGCAAATAAGCCACTCCAATTATACCAGGGTGGCTTATAGTTAAGCTTCAAGTATCTTTCTGAACATCTTATCTATGCCTTCTGGATCATTTTCAAAGATTATATTCATGTTCATAAAATCATCTTCAGTTAAATGGGGATTATTGAAAGCTTCTTTGGCCTTATTCATATCAGTATTGGATATTATAAATGAATTTAATATTACAGCTTGATTCCTGTAACCTTTCAGCCTATTTTGCCTGTATTTTATAGTTTCAGCTAGTTTTATCTTGGGATGTTCTTTGCTGCCTAACATGACTATACCCTTTGGGTCTACAAAAGTTATATATTGCCTACCTTCTTCTTTAATCCAGAGTATAAAGTCTGGATAGAAATTATCAGCCTCAAAAAAACCTATTCCGTTTCCAATAGACAAGTTCCTTAGTACAAATAGCTCCTTATTCTCACACAGTTCTTTAAATTTTTCAGTTTGAACATAGGCCTTTAATTTTGCAATAAAAGCCCTTTCGCCTTTATTCAATCCTGCTGGCACACTTGTCACTTTTTCACTTTGACATAATAGGGGCTGGTAAAGGTGTCTGTCAAAATAGACGTTTTTTAGTCCCTTTTCTTTATCTAATTCTTTAGCATAAATTTCTCCATCTTCTATTAGTTTTTTTATATAGGCTATAAGCTCTTTCTCATCTTCCCTTACTTTAAGGATGTAATCCTTAAAGTTCCCATTATCTTCCCTTAGATATTCATAAACTAAATGTTTATCTTCATATTTTAGCCTTTTGTTTCTGTAAAAGGCATTTATGTATTTTTTCAGTATATTAATAATGATATTTTCAAGTTTTTGTATATCGGTAAATTTTTCAACTTTTACATCAGTTTCATTGCAATATAGTATATATCTTCCCTTCCCGATTATTTCTTTTAAAACATCCTTTGGAATTAATAAGTTCCAAAACCCCCTTGCCCTTTTGTACTTTACTATTTCTAAATATATCCTGTCCCAATTACATAAGTCTATATATTTTTCTTCAATCTTTACTGGATTAGGCTTTTCTCCATCCTCTAAACCCAATAAATTGCTAGATATTTTTTCGATTTTAGGTAATAAGTCAACTTCAACAAAATTTATGTCATCTGAATTCAATTGAATATTAACATCTTCTTTAAAGTTAATACCTTTTTCTAAGTTTAGGGTTACTAGGCCTTTATTTAAAAAATCTTTATTCGGTTCAATAGGTAATTCTATTTCCTTTATCCTACCTGTTACAATATCTTCTGAACGAAGATATTCTTCAAATTCTTTCATATAATCAGCCTTAATACCAAATACATTTAAAGTTTCTAAAATATCTATATAAGGAGGATGAACTTTCTTAAGCTTACTTGGAAGCTCCTTGCTACGTTTTAATAAGCCATTGTAACCTCTTAACCTTACTCCCCTACCAAATATTTGAATTATCTGAGACCCTGCACTTCTGCCTATGTTTAATAGGCCAATACTTGATACCCTATAGCTGTTCCATCCTTCAGTAAACTTCTTAGAACCAATAAGGATGTTTATATGAGAATCCCTACTATTTATCTCTTGGAAAAAGGAGCCAGAGAATTCATCTTCCAAAAGCCAGACAAAGTCATGGTCTTCAAGATGTTTTTTAAATCTTCCGGAATCACCGATGTTTACAATTCCAAAATATTTTTCTTCTCCCTTGATTTTTAGCCCTACTTCCCCCTCTGCCCCTTTTATATCGTATAATTGTAATCTGCCCTTGGTCTTGCCTGTACAATTAAATATTTCTTTCAGCATATCAAAGTAAATCTCTTCTAGGGTGAATCCCTTAGCTTTAATATATCCAAAACTCCCACTAAAAATATCTGCTCCATTTTCATCTATCAAACCACTTTCTCCCTTTAAGATACTGTCTATTAATTTAATCATATCCCTTTCATTTTTGATAAAGTTATCAATGAATTGAAGGATAAAGCCTAAATCGCTAATACTTATTCTATCATCTGCTGTTAAACTGCCATCGGCACTGACTGTATGGCCTACAAACATCAAAAGTGGCTTTTCCAAGTTATATTCTTCAATAACACTTTCATTATCAATAAAAAATCTTTTCTGTTCATAAAAGGACAATAGGTTTGCTAATAAATAGACTTCACTATAGCCATCAATTGCATCGCTTTTTAAATTAAGAATATTATAATCTTTTCCATACCCATCGGCATGGAAGTATTTGTATGAATAATCAAATATGATTGACTTTGAATATTCTTCGAAATTGTTGTCATAACAGTTGATGATACTTTGTTTCTGGTTCTCAGTTAGTTCATACTTGGCAAGTTCTCTTTCTAGTTCATACATTGACATATTTATATATGTTTCATTTTTGTTAATCTTAAATATCTTCTTTTTTATTTCCTTACTTAACCCAATATTTTCAACTCTTTGACTATAATAATCAGCCTCATTTTTCCATGTATTTGATTTATGGATTTGCCCTTCAACTGCTTGACCAAAGGTAGCGCTGTATTCAAATATGAAACCTTTTTGAGCCAGTTCTTCCCTATTTGATTTCCATATGTCACCGGTACTACCCCTATGGCCTTCATCTACAAAAATTAGGTTATTGTTTTCTAAACTGCTTACTTCAACACTGAGCCCTTCTCCTTCTTTGTTCTTAACTAATTTAGTTATTTCAATAACATATATAACGTCTTCTTCCCTAAGGCCCATTAAACTATCTACAAATAATTCTGCATTTATGGAGCTTTTTTCAAATTCCTCCAGGTGCTGCCTAGATAAGCCACTGTTTGGAGTTATCAAAAGGACATTATTTATCTCCTGGTTACAGTATCTTTTAAACTGTAGATAATTTATATGCATGATAAGGGTTTTGCCAGAACCTGTAGCCATGTAAAAGGCCAGCTTGTTTAAATCTTTTCCATAAAAATATGAGTACTTATTTTGGCTTTCCTTAATCTTCTTATTTTCCCTATCCACAAATTCATTAAGTTCAGATATAAGCTTGTTTTTATCATTATAATACCTGTCTAAATATATTTCAGTGAATAGTACAGCTAAATATTGGAAGTAAGTTAATATTACAGGCTTATCCCTTTTTTGATTAATATAATTTATATATTCCATAATATTCTTATCATAGGTTTCCAATTTTTCCTTTAAATCTTGATTTATATTAAGTAATGTGGAATTTAATATACTTTTCATATAGTTACTGCCATCGGTATTTTCAAAAGTTTCCTCTACATTAAATAATACATCCCTCAGATTAGGTTTTCTTTTGTCTTCTGAACTATAATCAGCAAACCTATCTAGGTCAAATAAGGATAGGAGGTATTTATTTAAGATTAACCTATCATGTAATTTCAAATATATCACATCCTCTACTCTTCAAACATAAGATTGAAAAACTGTTCCTCTATTAATGTGGAGCCTTCTACATAATTGTCACAGTTAATATAAATTTTATCGAATCTCTTATCTCCAATTATTTCTTTTTCTATGAACCGCTTATCTTCTTCCATATCTAAGCCTTTTACACTTCTCCAAACCACTAGAGCCTTTTGCTCATTGACTTTACCAATAACTATTTTATACTTCCTGTTTTGATGATTATAGACTCTCAGCTTCTCCACATTAAGGCCTATTAAATAGTTGAAAGTTTCTACTAAGTCTATTTTAACCACATCTTTTTCTTCATTTTCAAGTTCTATTTCATAATCAAAGGGTGCCTTAAATCTATCAATATCTAATAAGGATTCTTGCGTTTCATAATCTAGCATATAGCCTATTAAATAATCTTCAAAATAATCTTCCATCTTCATTTGAATAGATTCAGTTTCTTTTGAAAATCTTATATTCTTAAGTGAATCCTCATATTGTTCAAGACGGATATATTTAAACATATGGCTATGGCCATTGTAGCTTTGGGGCTTGCCTTCCTTCCATTTGTCGGTAAAGGCTGCCTTTTTCAATCTTTGTTTCGTAACAATATCAATATAATCTCCCATCTCTATTAGTATATATTTCAGTGCATATTTGCTATTTTCCAATTCATTGTTTCTATTATAATTAATCACAGCATGGCCTGTTGTCCCAGAACCTGCAAAGAAATCTAGTATTAATCTGTTTTCTTTTAAATCAATAATATCTTCAAGGGTAAATATACTTTTGGGATAGTCGAATATTCCTTTTTCTCCAAACATGTCTTTTAAGAGCTCTGTACCATATTCTGGATTGGAGTATTTTGAATCTAGCCACAGGGTTCTAGGAGTCCTTCTTTCAAATCCAGGCGTATAGATATTTCCATTTTTGTATATATAAGTGGTGTATTCTCTTTGAGCCCTTTTAAACTCCCTTTGCCAAACTAAATATTCTCCATCTTCCCTTTGTGGGAAGATTACCTGATAGCCTTTTTCTTCATATTTGCGGGTTAGTTCCTTTATATAGTCTTCATCAAAGGACTTATTTAGTGCATATATTTTCAAATATTCATCATAGCTTATCATGTGTAGTTTCCCATCTTTTTCTAACATGGGATAAAACCTATAGGGTCTTTCATGTTTTCTGGAGTTAGTTCCCGTTCTCTTAAATGGTGTCATCTTAACTTGTTCATCGGGCTTCTCAATAGATAAATCATCTATTAAGTCAGCATTTTTAGCAAATAATATATGGTATTCTGAAACTGGATCTAAAACCTTTTTCCCCCTACCTTGGGGATTACAAAAGGTTATAATGGAGCCTAAGTAATTTTCTTTTCCAAATATTAGCTTTTTAAGTCCTAATAAATTCATATACTCATATTCATCTATGGCTGAAATAAACAAACCATCAGGGGTTAATAGCTTTCTTCCTATACTTATCCTGTTTTCCATCAAGGCCATCCAAGAGGAATCCTTATATCCATTCTTATATATTATTTCAGATGCATCTGTATTATATGGTGGGTCAATGTAAATACAATCTATCTTCTCTTTGTATTTATTCTCTAAAAATCTTAGGCCCTGATAATTTTCACTATGAATTAGCAATCCGTCTGTTTGTTCATCTAAATTATCAAAGGAAGTAAATAATTTTTCCTTGAATTCCTCACTGAAAAATTGAGTATCAATAGTTAATTTCTTTAACCTTTTCTCCCCTTCCAATTTTTCATCAACATAATATAAGTCATCTAAGTCCTTTATATCCTCGTCATATAATTCTTTCCATTCTTTTAATTGTCTTTCATTGGATAATACTTCCCTAAATATATGGTTTCTTACATCTTCTGGCACCTTATCTAAGGTAAGGCAATAGTCTGTTTGTATAACAAATTTCTTCTTTGTAAATAATTTTTTCTGAAAGCTTTCTATAGAGTCTAGGAAAGTAATTATTTTTTTGCATATTTCTTTAAATACTTCTGCTTTAACTAAGAGTTTTTTCACTTCTTCGATTTTATCCCTATTCATTATGTTTAAATCTAGGATTTCGTTTTTTATATAAAAATCTAGTTCCCTATTTAAAAATCCTTTTAAATCCTTATGGATAAAAAAATCCGACGTATTTTTCTTTGTATACCTATATATGTGTTTTTCTAAGATGGTTTTATTAGAATTATCAGCTTTTTCTAAGAGCCAATATAAATCTTCTAAATCTTCTTTTACAATTCTAGTCTTTATTTCTTCAAAACTATATTTATTAATATCATTTTGAGTATTCTGCTTTTTATATTTCTGCTTTTCTTCATCTCTTAGTCCACGATATTCGAAATATATATTTAGGACCTTATCCGATTTGTTGTATTGATAAAAATCTTTATGTAATACAAAATATCTTTTTTCATCTGCTTTAATATTATTCTTGTCTAATTCAGCATTATTTACTTTAAATTCTACCCTCGTTCCAATGGTTTTCTTTTCAAAGGAATAACTTTTAAAGTGTTCGCTAGTTTTTATATAGTATTGGTCCCTGTTTGCCCAATGGAGAAATACTTCTTCACCATTGTAGGGCACTACATATTTATTTTCTTTTGAATATCTCATTTGAGATATGAAGTCCCCATCAATATAATACCTTTTGAAAAAGTTATAAATATGTTCATAAACATCAATCTCATCAATAGGATTTGCAGCATCGTACTTTTCCAATTCTTCCCTTAATCTATTGTAATCACTGCTTACAGTATAATCAGAAACCCCTAACTTAGCTAAATTCTTCTTTACTTTTTCTAATTCCTCTTCTAACTCCTTCTTTTTGTCATCCTGGATGCTTTTCAATGCTTCATCCAAATATTTGTCTAAATCGTTTTCTATAAACTTATTTATTTCTTCTCTTTTTTGGTTCATTATTCTATAAATCCCAAAGTCCAAATCAGAACTTTCTATCCTAAATAAGTCATTTAACAATTCTTTTAATCTTTCCCTTGAGCTCACAGTATTTCCATCCTTTCTTTTTCAATTAAAATCCTTTTTATATCCAATAAACCTGCCTTTATTTCTACTATACCCCCAACCAGAGATACAAGCCCTGGGTCGCCTACTTCCTTTTCATTTCTTCATATTACTAACCATTTGTCCGCCTTATATATGCTCTATCTACATTGGCTATGTACAAATTGTAATTCTTTGCCCTTCCAATGAAAACACCCTTTCTGCTATCCCCATTAAATTATAAACATATCATATAGACAAATAAATAGAATGGCTGGTATTGAAGAATACATATTTATTATGCCATGAATTATAAATGTTTACAGAGTTGCTTTCCTGTTACTGTAATGAAATATGGCATATCTATACGCTAATACTAAACCTATTAGAAATGAGCCTATTATTTTAATAATACTGTCAGCCATATTGTCAGAAATCCTCCCATGGACAAGCCCAAATGTTAGTGCAGACACTATGACTGGTAGTGCAATTTTATATTCATATCATAATCTAAGAAGAAAAATATATTCATTACAGCTGTTTGATATAGCAATGTTTCCACTAAGGGGATATATATTACTCCAAAGAAAAATATTCGTAATAAATAAAAATCTTCCTGATCTGCCTCAGCTAATATTTGCCTTAAAACATCTACATTAAGGGTCCCCCATAAATGCAGAGCTATTTGTTGTAAAAATGTAATAAACGTAGACAGAAAAAATCCTATTAATATTATCTTCCATATTGGCAGTTTTGCTAAATTTTCAGTTAAACTTTCAAATTTCTCTCTTACCATTACCATATACCTCAATGAATAATATCCTTTTAAATTAAATAATTTCCATCCCTCTATCACCAAAGCGGTAATCCCAAAACTCAGGCTATAAAAATGAAGTCCAAAGACGTATATAACTTTCGTAAACATGCCTATGCTTAATTATACCATTTGGATAATCAAGCTTCAAATTTACTTAACTAATATAAGGCCTGCAATTGGCATGTTTTGCAATATTCTTACAACCTATGTCCTTGGCAACAAATAAAAATTAGGATTAAAATAAAAGTAAGCGTACAATAATCGCATGGATTTAAAAATGTTACACGACATGAGATAATATCCCTACAAAGCACTTTTAAAGTTAACAAAACGCTTTGGCAACTTTAAAACTGTAGGGAGATGATATTTTGG
>JAAYHU010000076.1 GCA_012735245.1 Tissierellia bacterium | reverse complement strand
TCTAGTATGAGAAGCTCTTTTAATTCTGCTGTTGGAGTAAAGTATTTGATATTGCTTAGCAAATTCATTAGTACACCATCCTTCATTCAATGAACGAACAATTTTATTATATCATAATTTGTCCTTTTATGGAATGTAATTATAATAATCGCATTTCCCATATTATGCAGAATTAAAATTTTAGGCCTAATTTTAAGACCCTATAATTCAATTCTTATGTCTATTCTTATTACGTATAATATCAATATATTATTACTCGTTTCTAAGAATATATTGATATTATAATGAAACACCTACTTTTTTTCTTTGGTCATTTTCCTTGTAATTTGGAACTATAGTCTTCACATATTCTTTTAATTCCTCATCAGTACCATTTTTTATAATCTTATCAAGCTCCCCTAAAGCTTTTAGCAATAACTTATAATCTGTAAAAGTAGGCTTTCCAATGAATATCTTATCATGCTTTGTAGCAGTTATACCTTCTTCATCTAAAAGCAATTCCTCATACAATTTTTCTCCAGGCCTAAGGCCTATAATCTCTATAGGTATGTCCACATAAGGCTCATAGCCAGAAAGCCTAATTAAGTCCTTAGCCAAATCTAGTATCTTCACAGGCTCTCCCATGTCTAATATAAATATTTCTCCACCTTTTGCCATGGCTCCAGCTTGAATAACTAGCTGTACTGCCTCAGGTATGGTCATGAAGTACCTAATGACTTCTTCGTGGGTTACTGTAACAGGGCCGCCTTCTTCTATTTGCTTTTTAAATAGGGGTATTACACTGCCATTGCTGCCTAAAACATTACCGAATCTAACTGCAACAAAATCTGTTTTGCTAATGCCATTTATAGACTGAATTATCATTTCACAAATTCTTTTGCTCGCTCCCATTATGTTGGTAGGATTAACTGCCTTGTCGGTGGATATCATTACAAACTTGTCCACCCCATATTTGTCTGCAGCCTGGGCTAGGTTTAGAGTTCCAAAAACATTGTTTTTGATAGCTTCCTTTGGACTTTCTTCCATTAAGGGTACGTGTTTGTGGGCTGCAGCATGGAATATTACTTCTGGCTTTTCCTTTTCCATTATCTCCATTATTCTTTCCCTATCCCTAATAGATGCAATTAGGGTTTTTAGGTTCAAATCTTTATGTTTTCTCAAAAGTTCATTTTGTATATCATAGGCATTGTTTTCATATATATCTAATATAATTAGTTTTTTAGGATTAAAATTGGCAACCTGCCTGCAGAGTTCAGAGCCTATGGAGCCTCCTCCCCCTGTAACTAATACAACCCTATTAGTTAAGTAGCTACTGATTTCTCTTAAATCAACCTTTACTTCCTCTCTACCCAATAAGTCTTCTATATTTACATCTCTAATATTGCTAATATTGACTTTGCCATCTATTATTTCAAACATGCCAGGGACGATTTTTAGTTTACATTTTGTTGTCTTGGCAATCTCTACTATGTTTTTGATTTCCTTTTTCGACGCTGAAGGCATGGCTATTATTATTTCATCTATTTTTAGTTTTTTAGCCACAGCAGGTATATCTTCTCTAGTGCCTACTACTGGGACACCATTTATTAGTTGACCTTGCTTTTTTAAGTCATCATCGATAATTGCCACTGGTTTGCTGTTAAGTTGGGTATGGTTTTTATACTCCCTAATGACCATTGCCCCTGCATCTCCGCCGCCAACTATCATGACTGACTTGTGGTTTCCATTATTTAATAGGTTGCTGCCTACAGTCGTTACAGCCCTAAAGCTAAATCTAACTCCTCCTATAAGGACCAAGTCTAATAAGGTAGCCAATATGTAAATGCTTCTGGGAAACATATCCTGCCTAAGAACTGAATAGCTGAGAACAGCAGCATTGGAGATAATACTGGTCGTTACTATAGACATTAACTCTTCTATGCTGGCATATTTCCATACAGGTCTGTATAGTTTAAAGTACAGGAATATGATTAGTTTGATTATGGTTATGTAAATAAAATGGTCTGTATATTTCATGAAATATTCTGTAAACATTTCCCCTGTAATGTTTCCTTCAAACCTAATGAATAGTGAAAGAATATAGGAGATATTTATAAGTACAGCGTCTAAAAATAAGAGTTTAAATTTGATTTTTCCTTTCATAGTAGATTCTCCTATTGTAATTTTTTGTTAGTATTTTTATTATAACAAATATAGTCCTTTTTTACTATATTTATAAGTAAAAATATTATATAATCTTAAATAAAATAGGCAGGACTAAGCCTGCCTATCTATGCTATACCTTCTTTTTTATCTGTTGCTTGCCAATACTCGATAAAGAAGGCTGCAAATACTCCAGTCATCAATCCTAGGGTAGTTGCTATGGCTAAGTTTAGTGCCTTCCTTGGTCCAACTGGTTTTGTGGGTGGATATGCCCTAGATATTACGGTAATATTTGATTCACCTATTTCTGCTGATTCTGTTACCCTTAGTTCTTCGTATTTCCTCATGAATGCTTCGTATGTCTGTCTTGCTAATTCTACTTTTTGGTTGACTATATCTTCTTGGTGTTTCTTTTCTTGCAGTTCTACTTGAAGTTCTTCAATTTCATCTTGGAGGGTTTCTATAGATTCGTTAATTTTATCTATAGCCCCTTGGACTTCAGCCAATTCAATTTTTAACAGTTTTGTACTGTCATCTATCAAGATATTACCTGATTCCCTGTTGAGTATAATGCTGCTTCCTCGAGAAGAAGTAGCTTCTGAAGTCTTTATAGCAGCTTCTAGGGCTGATTTTCTTATATTTAAATCATAGAGCTGGTTTTTGTATTCTGTTATTTTTTCTAACTTACCATTCAGCTCCAGTGATAGTTCAGATGCTCCTCTTGGTTGTGATAATAGTTCCTTTTGCTCCAAAAGTGCTTCTTCATAATATTCCTTTTCCTTCTCCATTTGAGCCTTCACATATTCTGATGATGAAGTGGCCCTTTCTTTAATATTATCTGATACAACCTTTATGAAATTTTCGCCTATTCTATTTACTATGGCAGCAGCTTTTTCTGGATCTGTATTCTCCATTTTTATTCTGATTAAATTAGTGTCCTTTATAGTTTCCAGTTTAATCTTATCTGCTAAAGAATCTATTGTATATTCCCCTTCTAAATTTAAGTCCTTGATTGTTTTTTCCATTACTTCCGGTGTCGTTATTTGCTGCCTATAGGTTTCTATACTCATAGTTGGATATTTTGATAAGGCATCCAGCATATTCTCCAAATTGCCTGTATTGATAGCATCACTTGTAAGGTTTTCACTTACATTTGATGCCATAAGTATCATTTCAGCTTCATAGGTTGGTTTTAATATGAAAAAGCTGAATAATGCTGCTATAAGTATAGCTGTAGCTGTTATTATAGCAATAAG
>JAAYHU010000075.1 GCA_012735245.1 Tissierellia bacterium | reverse complement strand
TTAATATAGACAAAAACCAAGGTTATGGGAAAACCATAACCTTGGTTTTTTTATATATCCCTTAGAGCTTAGGCTCTGTTTTTTTCATATTTATAGCAATATAAAGAATATTATAATATGATTATAAATTAAATTAGTAATAAGCAGGTAAATCTGATACAATAATATAGGTAATACATAAAAGGAGTGGTTTTAATTGAATAAAGTAGAAATTCAAAACAAATTTAAAGATAAATCCTTTGGTAAAATATTATTTGATGAACCAATGAAAGACCATACCACATTTAAAATTGGTGGTCCTGCTGATGTAATGATTATTCCAACAACAGAGGAAGAATTGATAAATTCAGTAAAATTCTGTAGAGATAATAATATAGATTATTTTATTATGGGAAATGGCAGCAATCTACTGGTCAGAGATGGGGGTATAAGAGGGGTAGTAATTAAGGTCCAGGAAGGCTATAATAATATAAAAGTAAATGGAAATATAATTTATTGTGAAGCTGGAGCCCTACTTTCCACAGTTAGTAAGGTTGCTTTAAAACATAGCCTGAAAAACTTTGAATTTGCCTCAGGTATACCTGGTACCATTGGAGGGGCTATAACTATGAATGCAGGTGCCTATAGTGGCGAGATGAAGGATGTAGTAAAGAAGGTTAGGGTCTTAGATAAGAACAATGAAATAAAAGAGTATTCAAATGAAGAAATGAACTTTAGATATAGGAACAGTAGGGTAGGAGACGAGGGACTTATTGTCCTTAGTGTGGAGTTGGAACTTGAACCGGGAGAATATTCGGAGATTGACGAAACAATAAGGGACTTAACCCATAGAAGAACATCAAAACAACCCTTGGACTTGCCAAGTGGAGGCAGTACCTTTAAAAGGCCTGAGGGATATTTTGCTGGAAAATTAATAGAAGATGCAGGACTTCGCGGCCTTAGGTATGGGGGAGCAGGAGTTTCTGAAAAACACTGTGGCTTTGTAGTAAACTTAGACAATGCTACTTGCAAAGATGTAACCCACCTAATATCTGTTATACAAAAAGTAGTAAACGACAAATTTGGGGTTAAACTAGAGACAGAGATAAAGTTGATAGGGGAGGATTAAATGATAAAAGTCATTGGAGACTATCATACCCATACTATTTATAGTAGTGGATTTAGGAAAAAGGGGAAACATGCAAAGGGAACAATTAGAGAAAACGCAGAAGCAGCTTTAAAAAAGGGGCTTAGGGAAGTTGCCATATGTGACCATGGACCAGGCCATTATCTGTATGGAGTGAGAAAAGAAAATATACCAAAGATGAGAGAGGAAATAGATAGGTTAAATGAAGAATTTATGCCAAAAGGATTAAAGATATTGTTAGGAGTAGAGGCAAATCTTGTAGGCTTAGATGGAACTATTGATGTAGATGAGAAACTGTTAAAGTATATAGATATACTCTTGATGGGCTATCACTATGGTGCTACTCCAAAAACCTTGTCAGATGGTTTTGGCCTATATGTGTTAAATCCAATATCTAAGTTTTTTTACTTGGGCAGGGAAAAGGCAAAGGAATTAAACACTAGGGCTTACATAAAAGCCTTGAACAAGTATCCCATAAACTTAATTTCTCATCCAGGTTCCAAGGCAAGGGTAGATATTGTTGAGTTGGCCAAGGAGGCAAATAAACACAATACCTATTTGGAAATAAGTGCCAAACATAGCCAATTGTCTGTTGAAAGTTTGAAATTGTTATTGGATGTTGATGTATATTTTATGGTAAACAGTGATGCCCATGAACCAGAAGATATTGGAAATGTAGACGAAGCCCTTAGACGGGCACTGGAAGCTAATTTGCCTCTAAATAGAATTGTAAATATAGAGATTAACTGAGGTGAATCTATGGAATTTTTAGTAATTACAGGTATGTCTGGTGCAGGGAAATCTCAAGCCATGAAAATAATGGAAGATATGAATTATTATTGTATGGACAATCTTCCTCCAATTCTTTTAACCAAATTTGCTGAACTATGCAATGAATCAAAAAGGGATATAGAAAAGGTAGCAGTAGTTGTAGATATAAGGTCTGGGGAATTCTTTGACAGCTTGTTTAATGGTTTAGAAGAACTGGAGAAAATGGGTATATCCTACAAAATCCTCTTTTTAGAGTCCTCCGACAATACTTTGATTAAAAGATATAAGGAATTAAGGAGGCCCCATCCATTAAATCCTGATGGAAGTATAATAGAGGGCATAAAGGAAGAAAGAAATCTATTGTATGAAGTAAAAAAGAGGGCAGATTATATCATAGATACTTCAAAACTAAGCCTGGGAATGTTAAAGGAAGAGCTTAGGAAGATTTTCATAGAAGGGCAAAAAAATAGAAACTTATCTATTTCCATTAGCTCCTTTGGTTTTAAACATGGTACTTTACTTGATGGCGATTTAGTATTTGATGTAAGGTTTATTCCAAACCCATTTTATATATCAGAATTAAGGGATTTTACTGGGGAAGATGAAAAAGTTAGGGATTATGTCTTTAAATGGCCTGAAACAAATATCTTTATTTCAAAGACAATAGAGATGTTAGAATTTTTGATACCGTATTATATTAGAGAAGGGAAGACCCAATTAATATTGGGAATAGGCTGTACTGGAGGAGTTCATAGATCTGTGGCTATAGCAAATAGAATTGGAGAAATACTAGAGTCCCATGGACATAGGGTAACTATCAGCCATAGAGATCTAAATATTAGATAAAGGGGAATTAAAATGGCGGAAACAAATTATAATGGGAAGCTAAGTCAGGAACCAAAGGTTGTAGCCATCGGTGGAGGTACAGGCTTATCCATATTACTAAGAGGTTTGAAAAAGTTTACTTCAAATATAACTGCAATAGTTACAGTTGCAGATGACGGTGGTGGATCAGGGAAACTCAGGGAAGACCTTGGTATGCTGCCACCAGGAGACATCCGGTCTTGCATCCTTGCCTTAGCAAATACCGAGCCTACAATGGAAAAGCTGTTACAATATAGATTTACTGAGGGGACATTAAAGGGGCAAAATTTTGGAAACCTATTCATAGCAGCCATGAATGAGATTTATGGTAGTTTTGAAAAGGCCATTAAGGAAACCTGCAATGTATTGGCAGTTACTGGCAAGGTGCTGCCTATGACCTTGGAAGATGTTACATTATGTGCTGTTTTAGAAAATGGAGATGTGTTGAAAGGGGAATCCTGCATTCCTATAAATGCAATTAAAGCAGGAAGCAGAATAGATTATATTTATATGGAACCTAAAATATCTTACCCCTTAGAGGAATCAGTTGAAGCAATCAATGAAGCAGATATTATAGTTTTGGGGCCAGGAAGTTTATATACTTCAGTCATACCAAATCTATTGGTGAACAATATTGTAGATACCATATATAAGGCTAAGGCTCCAAAGGTCTATATTGCCAATATAATGACCCAACCAGGCGAAACTGACGGATATGATGTCCTAGACCATGTGAATGCCATATTAAAGCATAGTACCTCAGATTTTCTTGATTATGTAATAGCCAACACTGAAGAAATTCCATTAAATATTTTAGAAAAATATATCATGGATGGGTCTAAACCTGTTCTCTTAGGTAAAGATGATGAGAAAGTACTGAAATCAATGAATATAAAATTGATAGGTGAAAAATTAATAGATATTAGAAAAGATTATATACGGCATGATAATATAAAATTAAGTAAACTCTTAATGGAAATAGCTAAAAAAGAAAAATAAGCTTAGGCTTATTTTTTCTTTTCCTCTATTAATCTTGATATAATTGTACCAGCTGACCTTTTTGTTAAATTGTCATAGTTTATCTGATAGTTTAACTCTCCAGCCAATTTCTTTATTGTTTCAATTTGCCTAGAAGTTGGAGGCTCATCTAAGGAAGCTGAATAGTTTTCATCTTCTTCAGAAACACCAGCTTCTTCAATAGACAATTCCTCTATGGCTGTCATACCTACATTAGTCAAATCCCTAAGAACCCTAGCCTTTGCTCTAGTTGATGCCATCCTAATTAAGTGTGGAACTAGGGCAGTATTTACAGACTTAGGAGAGGCATCTCCTATGTCCTGATATCTTTCCTCGTCTGTTGTGGCTGTGGCTTTGCATATGGCAGTCATATTGTTTTCATTAGTAGGTATTTGAATTATTTCAACTTCTAGGGATTTTAAGTTTTTTTGATGGGCTAAATCAAGGAGTCCTTCATAAGTTACGTAGGATTTTCCCTGTAAATTTATAATAAATTTTTCATTGATACTCATTTTATCACCCCGTATAATATATATTTCCCAAATAATTTTTTATAAGCAGTGGATAATAATGGAAAAAAATAAACACTGAACTTAGGAAAGTTCAGTGTTATATATTTCTTATTTAGTTAAATAAGCTACTCCAAGTTTTATAGTATTTTCTATGGCTTCAATATGGGTTCTTTCAAAACTATGGGAAGCATCTACTCCGGGACCAATCAGGCCTACTTTAAAATCATATCCTGCCCTGAGGGCTGCTGAACCATCTGAGACATAATATGGATATATATCCACCTTATATTTTATATTATTTTCTTTGGCCAATTCTATGAGCCTTTTTCTTAATTCATAATCATAAGGTCCTGAGCTATCCTTGGCACAAATAGTTACTGAAAATTCATCAGAAGTCTGTCCTTCACCAGGTGCTGCCATATCTACAGCTATAAACTCAAAAGTTTTTTCCGGTATAGAAGTAGCTGCCCCATGGCCTACTTCCTCATAGGTAGAAATAAAGAAATTTGTTGTGTAATTGGGGATAAGGCTATTTTCCACTAAATGTTTTGCCATTCCCAATAGGGATATAACTCCAGCCTTATCATCTAAGTGCCTTGATTTAATAAATCCAGATTCGGTTATGACAACCCTTGGATCAAAGTACACAAAATCTCCTACATTAATGCCTAGCTTTTTAACATCTTCCTTAGAAAAAACCTTTTCATCTATTCTTATTTCCATATTATCTGCATTTCTTTCTATTTTTTTAGTTTCATCTCCATGGACATGGGAAGAAGCCTTTGTTGTCATCAGGGTGCCAGTATAGGTTTTACCACTGAGAGTTTCTATAGTTACATGTTCCCCCTCTACAGTATTCCAAACATAGCCACCCAATTGGGTGATTTTAAGCCTTCCATTTCCTTTTATTTCCTTTACCATTGCACCTAAGGTGTCAACATGGGCAGATAAGGTTACTTCCATATTCCTATTTTTACCTACTATAGTTGCAATTAATGCACCTTTATTAGTTTTTCTAGTTTCTATTCCTAATTCCTTAAATCTTTCTTCTACAAATTCTACGGCCTTCTTTGTGTTCCCAGTTGGACTTGGTATTTCTAAAAGCTCTTTAAGGTTTTTAATTATGTAGTCCAAGAGAATACCTCCTTTTACTTTATTAAATATAATTATATTTCTCCATAGATAATAAGTCAAAATCTTTTAGCAAATAAACATATAATATAGTATAATTAGATTAATATATTTTTGTATTTTGATTGGGAGTTGGTTAAATGATAGAGGAGGTTAGCGCTGGAGGTGTTGTAATTTTTAGCAATACCATATTACTTTTAAAAAAATTTAATGGAGACTGGGTATTACCTAAGGGAAGGGTAGAAAAAAATGAGAAAATAGAGGAAGCAGCCCTTAGGGAAGTATTGGAAGAATCAGGTGTCAGGGCTGAAATACTTGATTATATTGGCATGGTCCATTATAAATATAAAAACTTGAAAGAAAATAAGATGGTGTATAAAACTGTGCACTGGTATTTGATGAAAGCCAATAATATGGATTGTATTCCACAAAAAAAGGAAGGTTTTGTAGATGCTTTATTTGTTCATATAGATAAGGCGGAGGACCTGGTTAGGTATGAGGATGAAAAAAAGATTATAAATAAAGGGTTAAAGATGGTTAAACCTTAGGAAATGGGGTGTTTAAATGTCATTTTCCTCATCAACAAAAAACGAATTATCAAGAATACCCATAGCAAATAGTTGTTGTGCCTTGGCAGAACTGGCAGCCTTAGTTCGAATGAATGTGACCATAAAGATTTCAAGAAATAACAACGTGGTTTTAAAGTTTACTACAGAAAATGCAGCAATTGCAAGGAGGATTTTTTCCTTAATCAAACATATTTATGATACATCTATTGAGGTTGTAGTCAGGAGAAATAAGCAGCTTAAAAAGAATAACAATTACCTAGTAATAGTCAATGAAGATGAGATGCCAAAGCAAATCTTAGAGGATGTAGGTTTTATAAATGAGACTTCAAGTTATTTTAATCCAAACTATTCCATTCCAGAGGAAATCATTGATAGCAGGTGTTGCAAGCGCTCTTATATTAGGGGGGCTTTCTTAGGTGGAGGTTCCATAACTAATCCAGAAAAGACTTACCATTTGGAGTTTGTAACCAGTAATGAAGAACATGCCGAGGATCTTTCAGAGTTAATTAATTCCTTTGGCTTGAAGTCGAAAATCGTACTTCGAAAGGATAATTATGTTGTATATATCAAAGAAGGAGAACAAATAGTCGATTTGTTGAATATAATAGGAGCTCATCAAGCCTTATTAAGACTTGAAGATATCCGTGTATTGAAAAATGTAAGAAATAATATAAATAGGTTGATAAACTGTGAAACTGCTAATTTGAGCAAAACCATAGACGCCTCAATGAAGCAAATAGAGAATATAAAAATAATCGAAGAAAATATTGGCTTAGACAAATTGCCACAGAGCCTAAGGGAAATTGCTGAACTTAGGCTGCAACATAGGGAGGCGAGCCTAAAGGAATTAGGCCTAATGTTAAATCCCCCTGTTAGCAAATCTGGGGTAAATCATAGGTTTAGAAAAATAGAAAAGATTGCAGAAGACTTGAGAGGAGATGGAAAAAATGTCTAGTATAATAGTAACAAATAACAAATATGTTTATGATAAATATAAGGATAGTATGGAAGTAGAATATAAGGAAGACTTTACTTATCTACAAGTATTAGAGTATGTTAGGGATAAGATTCATCAAGGACATAAGCTACTTACACATCCTCTATCAGGCAGTGTAAAGCCAAATGAAACTCCATATAAAACCGTGATGATATCAAAAAATAAGGGCGATTTAGATAACAGTGGTCTAATTATAATAGAAGAGGCCATAGCCACTGTGAAGAAATTCTTGTCAAACAAGCCTACACCAGACTGGCCTGAAAGCATCTTAGATGATTTTAGGGTAATCGATTTATCCTTAATAGAAAATGTAATAGATAAATTGGGACATAGGTAAATCAATTCACAATTCATAGTGCACAATGTGCAATTAACTTTATGAAGAAAAAATTTCCTATCAATAGGGAATTTTTTTCTTTTTATGATAGAATATAATTATATCAGTCTAGAGAGGGATAATTATGACTTATAAAAATAAATTTACTCATTTACATGTTCATACAGAATATAGTTTGCTGGATGGATCCATTAGGATTAGGGATTTAATCAGTAGGGTAAAAGAACTAGGCATGGATTCCGTTGCCATTACAGACCATGGTGCCATGTTTGGGGTTATTCAATTTTACAAGGAGGCTAAAAGGCAAGGGATAAAACCCATTTTAGGGTCTGAAATATATGTTGCTGTTGATAAATATACTGATAGGGAGCCTAAGGACAAAAATCAATATCACTTAGTCCTCTTGGCTGAGACAAATGAAGGCTACCAAAACTTGATGAAAATTGTATCTGAAGGATATGTAAATGGTTTCTATTATAAACCCAGGGTAGACCATGATATATTGAGAAAATATAGTAAAGGAATCATTGCCCTGTCAGCATGTTTAGGTGGAGAAATTCCATACCACATATTAAACAATAATTACGAAAAGGCAAAGGAAATTGCCTTAAAATATGCTGATATTTTTGGCCAGAATAATTTCTTCCTGGAATTACAGGATTATGGTGTGGAAGAACAGAGGATGGTCAATAGGGAACTTATAAAAATATCTAGGGAAACTGGTATACCCTTAGTTGCCACAAATGATGTTCACTATTTGAAGAAAGAAGATGCCTTAGTTCACGACATCCTTCTATGTATTCAAACTGGAAAGACCATAGATGAAGAAGATAGGATGAAATTTCCCACAAATGAATTTTACTTAAAATCTCCAGAAGAAATGAGAAGTATCTTCTATGATAATTTAGAAGCACTGGAAAATACCGCTTGGATTGCCGATAGATGTAATGTAGACTTAGATTTTGATTCCTTACATTTACCAGAGTATAAGGTTCCCCAGGGTTTTACTAATGAGGAATATTTAAGACATCTATGTGAAGAGGGATTAAGGAAAAGGTACAAAAATATTACCCAGGAAATTAAAGATAGGTTTGAATATGAGTTTAAAACAATTGTAGAAATGGGATATGTAGATTATTTCCTCATTGTTTGGGACTTCATAAAATTTGCTAAGGATAATGGGATTATGGTGGGGCCAGGAAGGGGTTCTGCCGCAGGCAGTATCGTATCCTATGCCTTAGGAATTATAGATGTGGATCCTTTAGAGCATGGACTATTATTTGAAAGGTTTTTGAACCCTGAAAGGGTGTCCATGCCAGATATAGATATAGATTTTTGTTATGAAAGAAGAGAGGAAGTTATACAATACGTAGTCAATAAATACGGAGAACACCATGTGGCTCAAATTGCAACCTTTGGTACTATGGCAGCTAGAGGTTCCATTAGGGATGTAGGCAGGGCCTTAAATATGCCTTACGGACAGGTTGACTATATAGCTAAACAAATCCCTATGGAGCTGGGCATGACCATTTCAAAGGCCCTAGAAGTAAATAAGACTTTGAAAAACATGTATGATGAAGATGAGGAAGTAAAAAGGCTAATAGACATAGCCATGGCTGTTGAAGGTTTGCCAAGGCATACATCTACCCATGCTGCTGGAGTGGTCATTTCAAAGGAGCCTATTACTAACTATGTGCCTTTGTTAAGAAATGGCGATTCTATAACTACCCAGTTTAATATGAATGAATTGGAAGAATTAGGTCTACTGAAGATGGATTTTTTAGGCCTAAGAACTTTGACAGTCATAAGGGATGCAGTGAATCTCATAGAAGAAAACCATGGGGTGAAAGTAGACTTCAATAATATAGATTATGATGATCCAGCAATTTTTGAAATGTTTGCTAAGGCAGAAACCTTAGGGATATTTCAGTTTGAATCATCTGGCATGAGGGCTTTTTTGAAGGAGTTAAAACCCAATGTATTTGAAGACCTGGTAGCAGCCAATTCCCTCTTTAGGCCAGGACCTATGAATCAGATACCAACCTTTGTAGAATGTAAGCATGATCCATCTAAGATAAAATATATCCATCCAAAACTAGAGCATATTTTAGATGTAACCTATGGCTGCATAGTATATCAAGAACAGGTAATGCAAATTGTCAGGGACATTGGTGGATATTCCATGGGTAGGGCAGATCTAGTAAGGCGGGCCATGGGGAAAAAGAAGATGGAAATAATGGAGGAGGAGAGAAGGAACTTCATCTACGGACAAGTAGATGAAAATGGAAAAGTAATTATACCTGGGGCCATAAGAAATGGAGTAGATGAAGAGTCAGCTTCTAAGATTTATGATTTAATGATAGATTTTGCAAATTATGCCTTTAACAAGAGCCATTCCGTTGCCTACGCAGTTGTTGCCTATAGAACAGCCTGGTTGAAGCATTATTATCCAGTGGAATTTATGGCAGCTCTAATTTCTTCTGTTATGGGAAATACTAATCAGGTATCCTTGTATATTCAAGAATGCAAGAGATTAGGAATAGAAGTCCTAGCCCCAGATATTAATGAGTCCTATGATAAGTTTACAGTTTCAGAAGGTAGAATTAGATTCGGCTTGTCAGCAGTTAAAAATGTGGGAGATAATTTTATAAATGCCATAATTAAGGCGAGAGAAAAGGGCAAATTTAAAGGATTTACAGATTTTGTAGAAAGGATAGAGAAGGTGGCTCCTTCTGTAATGAATAAAAGAGCCGTAGAATCCTTGATTAAATGCGGAGCCATGGATAGTTTAGGTGCTAAAAGGGCTCAATTGTTAGCCATATTTGAAAAAACAATAGACAATATCCATTCTAATAGGAAGAAAAACATAGAAGGGCAATTTTCTATCTTTGATAGGATAGAAACTGAGGAATATAGGGACAACTTACCAGATATCGAAGAATTTCCCAAGAACATATTGCTTTCCATGGAAAAGGAGACTATAGGCATTTATATTTCAGGCCATCCTTTGGAGCCATATAAAGATCAGTTAGATAAGATAACTTCAGCTACAACAATTGATATATTAAATATAAGTGAAGATATGGGAGAAAATCTTGATGGACTAAAGGACGGTGATATGGTAGTCATAGGCGGCATAATAGTTGAGAAGAAAAATAAGGTAACAAAAAACAACAACATGATGGCCTTTATAACACTTGAGGACCTGTTTGGAACTATTGAATGTATAGTGTTTCCAGCTACCTTTGAAAGATATAATAAGTTTTTAGAGGAAGATAAAATTGTAGTAGTAAAAGGGAAAATTAGTACTGTTGAAGAAGAGGAAGCAAAGCTCATTGTAGAAAAAATATCCGATCTTCAGTCCTTTAATACAAGTAAACTCTATTTAAAATTATCAGTAAATAGCTTACCTAATATAATGGATAGGATTGTTCACATATTAAAAAAATTCAAAGGCGATACACCTGTTTATGTATATTTTGAAAAGGATAATAAGACAGTAGTAGCAGATAGAAAATTATGGGTTGATATAAACAACCAAAGTTGTATAAATGAATTAAAGTGTCTATTAGGTGAAGACTCTGTAGTAATCACTTAAATGTGAAGAGTTGAGGGGTGCAAGTATGTGGACAACTGTTTATATGGCTACAGGCTATGATAAAGCATTGGAAATTCAAAGGCTACTGAAAAATGAAGGATTTATAATTAAGATTAGGTTCTTCTCCAAGGAAGGGGAGGAAGAATTATATGAAATCTTATCGCCACAATTTGAAGCAGAGGATATTCAAGAGGCTATGATAGAATTAGGAATTATCTAGATTAAAATAGGGGGAATTATATGAAGACCATTGGTGTATTAACAAGTGGGGGAGACGCCCCAGGAATGAATGCAGCCATTAGGGCAGTAGTTAGAACAGGCATATATAACAATTTTAGGGTTATGGGTATAAGACAAGGATTTAGCGGGCTTATCAATGGAGATATATTTGAAATGAATCTCTCCTCTGTAGCAGATATTATACATAGGGGAGGGACCATGCTTCGCTCTGCCCGGTCTGAGGAGTTCAAAACTGAAAAAGGCTTTAAAAAGGCTTTAAATGTATTAGAAGTATTTTCCATAGACGGCTTAGTGGTATTAGGTGGGGACGGAACCTTAAAGGGTGCCAGAGAACTTTCTAAGGCAGGAGTGCCAACTATTGGTATACCATGTACCATTGACAATGATTGTGGATATACAGATTATACCATAGGTTTCTTTACTGCAGTGGAAACAGTAGTAGATGCCATATCCAAGATTAGAGATACGTCCACATCCCATGGCAGGGCCAATGTAATTGAAGTAATGGGTAGGGACTGTGGGGATATTGCCCTTTATGCAGGCCTTGCTGGTGGGGCAGAAAGTATAATAATACCAGAGGTAGAATTTGATATTGATGAAGTTTGTAAAAGGGCCCTACAGGGTAAAAACAGAGGAAAACTTCATCATATAATAGTTTTGGCAGAAGGAGTAGGCAATGCCTATGAAGTTGCCCAAACTATCCAGGAAAAAACAGGAATAGATACTAGGGTCACAGTTTTAGGCTATATCCAAAGAGGTGGAAACCCAACATCCTTTGATAGGATAATGGCCAGCCAAATGGGAAATAGGGCCGTTGAGTTGTTGAAAGAAGGTAAGGTAGGAAGAACCTTGGGAATGAAATGTAATGAAATAATAGATATGGATATAGATGAGGCCCTAAAGATTGAAAAAAAATTTGATATTGAAAAGTACAATACTTCAAAAATATTGTCAATATAAGGATGGTGGAAGAGAGATGAAAAAGACTAAAATAGTAGGTACCATAGGTCCAGCTTCAGAATCTGAACATATTTTAAGAGAACTCTTTAAAAATGGCTTAGACGTGTGTAGATTAAACTTTTCCCATGGAACCCATGAGGAACATAAAAAGAGAATTGATAATATAAAAAAGGTTAGAAAAGAATTAAATATGCCAATAGGCATTATGTTAGACACCAAGGGGCCAGAGATTAGGTTGGGAGATTTTAAAGAGGGCAGTATTGAAATTCAAGAAGGAGATATATTTACTTTAACCACTAGGGAAATATTGGGAGATAAAAACATAGTAAGTATCTCCTATAAAGGATTACCCAAGGACGTAAAAAAAGGATGCAAAATCTTAATAGATGATGGGCTAGTAGAGCTGGAAGTATTAGAAATAATAGATGATACAGATATAAAATGCCTAGCCTTAAATAGTGGGACCCTAAAAAACCATAAGGGAGTTAATGTTCCCAATGTTAAAATCAATTTGCCTGCTGTAACTAAAAAGGACATTGAAGATATTATTTTTGGAATAGAAAATGAAGTGGATTTCATCGCTGCATCCTTTGTTAGAAAGGCTTCAGATGTTTTAGAAATTAGGAAGATTTTAGAAGAAAATAATGGTGATTTCATTGAAATAATAGCCAAGATAGAAAATCAAGAAGGTGTAGACAACATAGATGAAATATTAGCTACAGCAGATGGCATAATGATTGCAAGGGGAGACCTGGGTGTAGAAATCCAGACGGAAGAAATACCCCTAGTTCAAAAAGAGTTAATTAAAAAGGCCAATTTAGTTGGAAAACCAGTTATTACAGCTACCCAAATGTTAGACTCTATGATAAGAAATCCAAGGCCTACCAGGGCGGAGGTTACAGATGTGGCCAATGCCATACTTGATGGTAGCAGTGCTATTATGTTGTCTGGAGAAACAGCAGCAGGTAAATATCCTGTAGAATCAGTAAAGACCATGTATAATATAGCTATTAGAACTGAAGCATCCCTAGATTATAGCGCTATATTGGGATCTAAATTTACTATTTCAGAATTATCAACAACTAATGCCATAAGTAAGGCTACTTGCACAACAGCTATGGACTTAGGTGCATCTGCTATAATCACTGCCACATCTTCTGGTTATACATCGAAGGCCATATCTAAGTTTAGGCCAAAGGCTCCAATTATTGCAGCAACAACTTCAGAAGTAGTAATGAGGAGGCTGTCCCTAGTCTGGGGAGTTTATCCTGTTTTGTCTCCTTATAGCGATTCAACAGATGATGTAATTGAGCTGTCTATTCAGGCTGCTATGGAAAACAATTATGTAAAGGAGGGTGACTTAGTAGTGATAACTGCAGGAATTCCTGTGGGAACCTCAGGTTCTACTAACCTCATAAAAGTCCATACCATTGGAAAAGTACTCGTAAAAGGTATGGGAATAGGAAGTGAAACAACCTTAGGAAAGGTATGTATAATAAATAGTCTAGAAGACCTTGAAGATAAATTTACTGATGGTGACATTATAGTTTGCAAATTTACAGATAAGGAAATGGTAAAATACATAGAAAGGGCCTCTGCAATTATAGCAGAACAAGGTGGTCTAACATCCCATGCAGCTATTGTAGGATTAAACCTAAACAAACCCACTATTGTAGGAGCAGAAGATGCAACTACAATCTTAGAAGATGGAGAAATAGTTACAGTAGACTGTGCTACGGGACTTGTATATAAAGGAGAAGCAAGGGTTTTATAAGGAAAGGGGAATTTAATTGGAAAAAAGGATATTAGGAAGTACTAATTTCGAAGTTTCAGTAATAGGATTTGGAGGCATACCTCTACAAAGAGTAGATGAAAGCATGGCTATGGAGCTAATTAGCACTGCATATGAAAATGGTATAAATTTCATAGATACTGCTAGGGGATATAATCAGTCTGAAAGCCTAATAGGACATGCCTTAGAATTAATAGGGAGAGAGAAGTTTTACTTAGCCACTAAATCTGCCAAGAGGGACTATGATGGTATTCTAGAGGAGTTGGAAATATCTTTAAATCAATTAAAAACCAGTTATATAGATTTGTATCAATTTCATAATGTTAGGGATTTTGAACAACTAGATCAAATTTTAAGCGACAAAGGAGCACTTAAAGGGGTAAAGGAGGCAAGGGAAAAGGGCTTAGTTAGGCAAATCGGTATTACATCTCATAGCATAGAAGTATTATCTAAGGCCATAGATACAGGTGAGTTTTCAACTATCCAATGCCCATATAATCCAGTGGAACGTCAAGCAGAAGAATTATTTGAAAAAGCTAAAAAGATGAATATAGGTGTAATAGTTATGAAGCCTTTAGCCGGTGGTGCCATTAGAAATGGTGAATTAGCCCTAAGGTTTATAATTAACAACCCAAATATTTCCGTAGTAATTCCCGGCATGGATACCTTAGAACAAGTAAGCACAAATGCGTCAGTAGGTATCAACAGGAGGGAATTAACTGAGGAAGAAGAAAAGAAATTATTTGAAGAAGCCAATTCCTTAGGTACTGAATTCTGTAGAAGATGTGGCTACTGTTTACCATGTCCCCAAGGCATAGACATACCAACCCAGTTTTTATTGGAAGGATATTTTACAAGATATGACCTAAAAGAATGGGCAAAAACTAGGTATGATGCTATGGAAAAAAAGGCAGCTCACTGTATAGAATGTGGTAGGTGCGAAGATAAATGTCCTTATAACCTTCCCATAAGGAAGATGATGAAAAAAGTAGTAGATGTATTGGGGTAGTATACATAGTTTATAACATCTTGTATACCAATAGATTTTTTATTTGATTATTTTACAATTCTAATATAATATATTATATAACAATATTAAGTAAGGAGTATGTATATGACCGATACCAAATTAGAGACAGAAGAGATTTATGAAATATTGAAAAGAAGAATTGTCAACCTAGAATATGAGCCAGGCCTAGTTTTAAATGAAGTAGACATAGCAGATGAGTTTAATATAAGTAGGACACCTGTCAGGAAGATTTTTCATCAACTACATAATGATAAACTATTAAATATTATTCCCAGATTTGGTGCCCAGGTGCCAGCCATTGATTTTAAACAGATGAAACATGTATTTGAATTAACTAGGGTCTTAGATCCATTTGCTACTAGACTTGCAGTTGAGAGAATAAGCGAAGAAAATATCAAAAAACTAGATGAAATAATTGAGAGGCTTGGTGAGTATGAGGCTAATAATGATTATCAAAATGCCATTATAGAGGATGAAAAATTTCACAGGATTATACTTATGAGCTGCGGTAATCCTTGGTTGCAGGAAATATTGATTTCACTTCATTATCATACAGAGAGACTATGGCATTATTGTGAGCAGTATTTTGATGATATGGAGTTATTTACTAGGACCTTAGGGAAAGTAGTAGAAGCAATAAAAGAAAAGAATGTAGAAAAAGCAGAAAAATATGCTAGGGAACATATCGATGAATTTGTCCTTAAGATTAAGAAGGAAATGTTATAAACGGACCTTTACAAAACCTAGGTAAAAAATACCTAGGTTTTTTTATGTGTTTTTATAAAATACACTTGAAATACATGAAAAAAACTGATAATATTATAAACAAGAACAACATGAATACTGATAAATAATTAACTAACAAATATCGGTATTTTAACTTTCAATAAAAAGAAAGGAGTTGGTAAAATGTCAATATTCAATGAAAATTCAAAAGTAATCATCATTGGCGATAGAGATGGCATACCAGGGCCAGCCATTGAAGAATGTGTAAAGACAACTCCTGCAGAAATAGTATTTTCAGCAACTGAATGTTTTGTCTGAACTGCTGCAGGAGCAATGGACCTAGAGAATCAAAGAAGGGTCA
>JAAYHU010000074.1 GCA_012735245.1 Tissierellia bacterium | reverse complement strand
TCATTCTATCACCTACAAAAAAATAGTTAGCTTCCTTATTTAGGGAAGCTAACTAATATTATACCATAAAAGTATATATAATAAAGGATTGTTAAAAAGTTGTTAATTTGTAAACATTTGAGTCCAGTAGTTTGTCCCATTGCTTGACTTATAATGGCCTACTCCAATTTTATTGAAGCTAGGGTTTAAGATATTTGCCCTATGGCCTGAAGAATTCATCCAAGCATTAACCACTGATTGTGGTGTAAGATGTCCTTTTGCAATATTTTCACCTGCAGTATTGTATTTAATGCCGAAGGATTTCATCATGTCAAATGGTGAACCATAGGTAGGTGATGTGTGGCTGAAATAATTGTTTTTAGCCATATCTTCTGATTTCTTTCTTGCAACATTTGAAAGTTCTACACTGGCTTGAAGTGGTTGTAAACCTGCCTTTTGTCTTTCGATATTTACTAACCTAACTACTTCTGCCTCAAATTCTGATAATCCAGAAATTTCTGGTGTACTTGGAGCTGGAGTTGTTGGTTCTGCTGGTTTTGGATTTGTAGGTCTGCTTGGGTTTGTTGGGTTACTTGGTGTACTTGGATTGCTTGGAGTAGTAGGATTGCTTGGTGTACTTGGTGCTGGATTACTTGGTTTATTGGGTAATTCTACTACAGTTCCTGGTCTAGTTTTTGGTTTTGTATTTATAATAGTCCAAGTCCAATTTGGGTATTCAGCAATTGTATCATTTGAATTATTGTTGTTTTCATATCTATTATTATTGTTGTTTTTGCCAATATTATAGTAATAAGTTATTGTATATCCTCTATTGTTGTTTCTTTTTCCATAAGTAACATTTGGGAAATTATAACTTGCAGCACTCGCTACAGATGAACTTAGTATAGTGGCAGCTAGCAATGAGTAAACTACTTTTTTTCTTCCTTTAAATATTTTAATCTTCATTTTTAGTCCTCCTTAAAGTCTAAGTAAATTTAACCTTTTGTCTAGCCTCCTTTCTAAAGGTTACAAAACAGTAACATTTTCTATAAAGTATAACACTATGTATATGGACAAATAAACCATCAATATATGGTGGGTTTTCTTGAATATGGAAGAAAGGCTTTCATAGAATAAAGTATAAATTCTGTAAATTGCTAGACTTTTCCATTTCCATATGGTACTCTAAAGTAAAGGTCAATTATTTATTAATGTACTGTATAATAATTGGATTGTGGATTTAAAACCATAAAAAAATTTTCAAACGTTTACTAGGAGGTTATATAATGGACAGGGGAAGATTCCCATTATTATTAACTTTATCAGCTATACCTACTATTTTGTTTTTACTAGTGGCTTACCTAATGAAAATTAAAGTAGATACTTTAATTGTACCTATTATAGTGAATCTAATAGGATCCATAGTTGTAGCCATAGTTATAATGTATTTGTTAAAGGATAACTTAGATGATGTCATTAAAAGAATATCTAAAACCATTGGCCTTATGGTATCGGGTGATTTTTATGGCTCCTTAGCACATTTAAAAGAATGTGAAAGCAAACATGAAATATTTTTTAGTATTGAAGAATTAGTCAATTATATCATGGAAATGCTTGAACACTTTGAAACATCTGCTCAAAAAAATGCCTTTTACGCCAACAAGCTTGTTGAAGTAGTGGAAGGGGCAAGCATATCTGACAAAAAAGTTATACAAGCCATAGATGAGGTAGCCAAGGGGGCAGATGAAACGGCCCATTCCATAGAAAACATAGCTAATCTAGTCCACAACCTTATGGAACACGCTATGAACTTAGAAAAGGAAACAGAAGAAACAGCATCGATTATCGAAGCATTTAAACAAATCTCTGATAATATAAATGATGTTTTAGTAAAGCTTACAGATGATATAGATAAAACAGTTCAATCAAATAGGGTTTCTGCTGAAAATATTAGGGAATTACAATTAAAGTCAGAAGAAATTGCCTCCATCGTTAACTCAGTGACCCAAGTATCTGAGCAGACAAACTTACTTGCATTAAATGCTGCCATTGAAGCTGCTAGGGCAGGTGAGGCAGGACGCGGATTTACGGTAGTAGCTGAAGAGGTTAGGAAGCTTGCAGAAGAATCTAAGGTAGCTGCAGAAAGAATAAATCAAACAGCCAATGAAATCAAAAACCAAACCCAACTAACTGCTGAGAATATTGAGGAAGCTGTTAAATTGATAGAATTAAACTCTACAGAAGCCAAGAAAACAGCCAATAGATTTTATGAAATGAAAGACCATATTGACAATGTTAGAAATACTGTTAATGATATAATAAGCTTCTTGAGGGAAGATTTAAATATTACCAAGGATATTTTTGGAGAAGTAGAAACTGTTTCAGCCATGGCAGAAGAAACTGCTGCCAACAGCCAACAAGTCAGTGCCACTAGCCAAGACCATAGTCGTTTAATGGACAAGCTTAACAATATTTCTCAACAGCTACATTCCATGTCAATGTCACAAAATCAATTGACTGATAATTTCGTAAAGGCATCACAATTAAGTGAAGGCCAATCTAAGGAAAGTAATAGAATACTAGGCTTGTTAGTAGACCTATCTGAAAAAATAGATCTAAATAATATGTCAAAGGAAAGAATAACGGAGTTACTTCGAGGCTTCATGGATAATAGCCAATACTTGGATTTTGTCTATGTAACCAATGATGAAGGTAAGGTAATAGCCTCCGATAGCACAAAGGGAATTGGCTTAGACTTTGCCTTTAGGCCCTGGTTTATAGATGTAATGAAGGGTAATAACCATATAACCCGACCTTATATTTCGCTAGTCACCCATACACCTTGTATTACTGTGGCAGCACCCATATATGGACAAAACAGGGAGATTGTAGGCAGCATATTAACTAATTTAAGAATAATGGAAATAGATTAAAAATTATAAACTATCCTGCCAATTTGTATAATATATACATAGGATTGTTATCTAGCAAATAATATAATATATCTGTAATTTTAATCAAATTTTGCTTTAAGGTTACTAGATAATAATCTAAGGGGTGAAATCTTATGGATAAAATGGTGGTTAAGGGGGATATAGCCTTTACTTCATCAAAGGATAAATTAGATATCTATGAGGATGCCTATTTAATTGTGGAAGATGGGCAAGTGGTAAAGATATCTAAGAACTTGGAGGAATCCTACAAAGATTATCCTGTGGAGGATTATACAAGTAAATTGATTATACCAGGTTTTATAGATATTCACCTTCATGCTCCCCAGTACCCCAATATGGGGTTGGGGCTTGATAAGGAACTTATTCCTTGGCTGGAGACCTATACTTTTCCCGAAGAAGAAAAATACGGAGATTTAGAATATTCAAGAAGGGTATTTACAAGGCTTATAAATGACCTATGGAGATTCGGTACCACAAGGTCAGTAGTATTTGCCAGTATTCACAAGGAAAGTACAAAACTATTAATGGACTTATTTGTAGAATCTGGTCTTGGAGCCTATGTGGGAAAGGTAAATATGGACAGAAATACTAAAAAGGAATTAACTGAGGATACTAATCAATCCATCCTAGATACGGAGGAGATAATAAAGGAATATAATGATAAATCTGATTTAGTAAAACCCATAATTACCCCTAGGTTTGTACCTACATGTACTGAAGGACTTTTAGAGGCCCTAGGAAACTTAGCTATAAAGTATAAGGTACCAGTACAATCCCATTTAAATGAGAACACAAGTGAAGTAATCTGGGTAAAAGAACTGTTCCCTAATTCAAAGAACTATGCTTCAGTTTATGATGATTATAATCTATTTGGCCAAACAAAGACCATAATGGCCCATTGTATCTACAATACTGATGAAGAAATAGATTTAATGGCCCAAAATGGTGTTTATGCCGCCCACTGTCCTTATTCCAACTACAATTTATCCAGTGGGATTATGCCTCTTAGGAAGTTCTTAGATAAGGGGGTACCAGTAGGTTTGGCCTCAGATATTTCTGGTGGAAACAGCCTAAGTATGATGAGGATCATAGCCGGAGCCATACAAGCATCAAAGATGAAATGGTTAGGAACTGAGAAAGAACTTGCCCCACTTAGTTTTAGTGAAGCCTTTTACTTGGCCACTAAGGGTGGAGGAAGTTTCTTTGGAAAAGTAGGTAGCTTTGAAGAAGGTTATGATTTTGATGCTTTAATCATAGACGATTCTCCCCTTACAGGTATAAAGGATTTAACCATAGAAGAAAGGTTACAAAAGTTTATCTATATAGGTGATGATAGAAACATTATAGAGAGATATGTAAAGGGAAGAAAAGTCAGGAAGCCATTTTAGTAGTAAGTGGATAAATTTCTTTCAAAGAAGGTGTTAATATGGCTAGGCAAAACGGTATTAGCATAGAGGATATGTTGAAACTGGATGTAATGAAATCCTGCAAATTAATTGCAGGATTTCGAGGAGTCAGAAACACCATATCCAGAGTAAATATTATGGCTGACCCAGATATAGTGGAATGGACAACAGAGGGGGAGTTCCTATTAACAACTGCCTACTCCTTCAAACAAGACAATATAGATGCTCAAAAAGAATTAATTTTTCAATGTGCCAAGAAAAAACTAGCTGGCATCGGTATTAAGATTACACCCTATCTAGAATCCTTAGATAATGAAATATTGGAATTAGCCAATGATTTGAGCTTTCCCATAATCGATATTCATTATTCTATACCCCTGTCAGAAGTAATGATGGCCACCATCAAGGAGATATTTAATAAACAAGCCTCTCTATTAGAGAGAATTGAAAAAGTGCATGAAGACTTGATGAATGCAATGCTAGAAGGCAGTGGCTTGGAGACTTTAACGAAAATTGTACAAAAAAATGTACGAAATCCAGTAATACTTCATTTAAACTATTCAAATGAAATAGTAGAATGTTTGAGTGGAATAAGTGAAAATATATATGATGAATTGATAGGGGAAGTTAGGGAATTTTATAATCCCAACAATACGAAAAATAAATCTAAAAGGCTAATAGAAGATAGGGTTTTAATCAATGGGAAATTTGTAAAGAGGATGATAATGCCAATAGTTTTGAGGGACCATATCTATGGCCATCTATTTACTTGGAGTACAGATATGCCCTTGGGAGGTTTTGATCTAGCCATTATAGAATCAGTATCCACCACCATTTCCCTTTGCATACTGCAGGAATTATCTATAAAAGAAGTTGAAATACGCTATAGGTCTGAGTTCTTCGAAGATTTAATATCAGTAGACCCAAAAAGAAAGAAAAAGGCCTTAGATAGGGCTAGGTTTTTTAACCTGCCATTGGATAACTATTATGTCATAGAAGTCATGAGCTTTAAGTTTGATGATGATAGAAAGGATAAGGACCTATCCATTGAATATATGAAGGGTTACCTAAATCCAATAGTATCCATAATCGAAGAATTAATGGAATACTTAAAGCTTGAAGGGATAGTTTCCACTAAGGCCAACGGAATTCAAATCCTACTTAGCTTTGTAGATGATTCACAAATATCAGGTCGATTGAAGGATTTTAACAAAAAAATCCTAGAGTGCATATCCAACAAGTTTAATTCTCTAAATGTGAAAATAGGTATTGGGAGAATATACAAAGGCTTAGATAATGTAGATAAGAGTTTTCAAGATGCAGTTCGAACCGTTAGAATAGGAAAAGTAATTTCTCCAAACGAAGTAGTTACCTTTGATGAATTGGGAATATTTAAAATACTATCCCAAGATGTATTGCAAGATGAATTAGAAGACTTTTACAATACTACATTGAAGCCCTTGGTAGATTATGATGAAAAGCGGTCTACCGAACTGGTAAAGACCTTGGAGGAATATTTTAATAACAATGGCAACCTAACTAGAATATCTGAAAAGCTTTTTACCCATTATAATACGATACTCTATAGGATTAACCGGATTTGCGAAATAACGGGCATGGATTTGGAAAATCCCAACCATAGGCTGAACTTGGAAATTGCCTTGAAGATAAAGAAACTATTAGATAAATAAGAAAAAGATTCTTCGCTTTTTCAGAATGACCCATAGGGGGAGTAAATCCTAAGTCATACTGAGTTAGCGAAGAATCTTTTTTTATTCTTCAACTAAGGCTACAGCCCTAATAGGTGAACCTGAACCATCTCTAATCTTTAGAGGAAGCCCAATGTATAAAAATCTCTTGTTCACTAGCTTGTCTAGATTACAAAGGTTTTCAGTATTGGTTATATGGTATTCTCCACAAACCCGATGGGCAGAAAAATCAATATCATCGGGAGTTAAGTCAATGGCTGGAGCATCTACTCCAATATTTACAACTCCTCTTTCAGCCAGCCACTTAGCACCTTCATAGCTTAGACCCGAGTATTCAGTTTGGAACTTATCTGTACCAAAGGCCCTATCGTGGTGACCTGTATATAATAGAACAATATCTCCTTTTCTAATCTCTTGGCCAGATCTCCTTAAGGCATCTTCCAAATCCCTTGGTTCAATGTAATTTGGATATCTCACATGGGATACATCAAGGCATATGGCAGAGCCCCAAAAATACTCTAAAGGCATTTTGTCTATGGTTGGTCCCTCTGGATTATATTCCCATACCCCATCGCTATGGGTGCCACAGTGCTCGCTTATAAGTAGATTTCTTGCAGAAAAACCTAAGGTCTTACTTCCTGTTTTCTTCATATTTTCCTCATGGGTCATATTGGTCATTATAAATGTAGGCTGATGCATTGGGAAAATACTCATACCTTGATAGATCTCCTGAGACAAATCAATTAATTTTAATACCATCCAATCCCCTCCAAATATAAAAATAATAAACTACATCATGAAAATCGTATAACTATGGCTATTATAAGTATATAGTATTATAGCTTAATAAATTGTTAAAAAATATGGAGAAAATACACAAAAATATTATAGTATTCCCACAAAAGATTTGGATTATTCGCATATAAGACCATAAATTTTTATAGTAAACTAACAAGGAATATTTAATCTCAATGTGATATTATTAGTACAAATTAAATAAAGGGAGGACTATTTATGTATGATCTTATTATAACAAATGCCAGGATACCTCAGGGGGATGACACAGTCCTTACCAACATCTTAGTAAAAGATGAGAAAATAGCAGGGTTTCTAACAGATATTGATGGGGTAGAGGCTAAGGAAATAATAGATGCAAAGGGATTTTTAACATTGCCAGGATGCATAGATTCCCATACTCACTTTATGTATCAAGGTTTTCCTCATAGGGAAAATTTCCTAACTGGTACAGCAGCTGCAGCTAGAGGGGGAGTAACTACTATAATCGATATGCCTTGCTGTTCAGTTCCATCTGCCAGAAGTGTGGAGCAATTGAAACTGAAATTAGATTTAGTAGCACCCCAAGCCCTAGTAGACTATGCTATGTGGGGTGGAGTAACTGGGGAAGACGTAAGAAATGATTGGCTCCACAATGTACAAGAGCAGGCAGATTATGGCGTAGTTGCCTTTAAGGCCTATATGACTCCATCGGTACCAACCTTTCCCAGGGTAACAGATCCTGAAATGTATGAATCCTTTAAAGCTGTTGCTAAAACAGGACTACCCATAGGCATACATGCTGAAAACTTTGCTATGTGTGATTTCTATGTGAAAAAATTCCAAAGAGAAGGCAGAATGGACGGACCAGCTTGGGCAGAAGCCAGAATGGAACTAGCGGAAAAGGTTGCTATTGAGCTTGGTATAAGCTTTGCTGAAGATACAGGAGCCAGACTTCATATAGTTCATATGAGTACTGGAGTAGGTGCAAAGCTGGTTAGAGAAGCGAAGAAAAGGGGACTAAATGTAACAGCAGAATCCTGTCCACATTATCTAACATTGAATTATCAAGATGCCATGTCCAAGTATGGTGCCCTAGCTAAGATAGCACCACCATTGAGAACTAAAAAAGACAATGAAATGCATTGGGAAGGAATAAATGATGGCAGTATAGATTTCGTAGCCACAGACCATGCCCCATATGAAATAGAAAGTGAAAAGGCCAGAAAGGGAATGAATATCTGGACTGCATTCCCAGGTATACCAGGTGTAGAAACCATGGTTCCTATACTAGTCAGTGAAGGTTATAACAAAGGCAGGATTTCTTTAAGCAAATTAGTAGAAATACTATCTACCAATGCTGCAATCCATTATGGCTTATATCCAAAGAAGGGTGCCATGTTCATTGGTTCTGATGCTGACTTTACAATAATAGATTTAGATAAGAAATGGGTCATAGATCCTAAGGAGCAAGCTTCCATGTGTGGATATACTCCATTAGAAGGTATGGAATTAACAGGTAAAGTAGCAATGACCATAGTTCGTGGACACTTAGTATTTAAAGATGAAGACGACAGCACCTTAGCTAAATTAACAGATGATGAACTGCAAAAAGTTGTTCACAAATATCCTGAAGGAATAGAAGAAAAATATCCTGAAATATTTAAAGAGTATCCAAATCTATATAGCAAGGAATACGAAAACTCCTATAGAAAAGAACATCCAGAGCTAATAGATAAGCACATAAGAGGAATTAAGGGTATCAAGGTACAACCAGGCTTTGGAAAATTTGTAAAGAGACAAAAAATACAAATACTGCCAAGGAAGTTAACATTTTAATTAATATCAAGGGGGAATTTTAATGACAAGACATGCAATTCTAATAATCGATATGTTAAACGACTTTGCCCATCCAGATGGAGCTTTGTACTGCGAAGGAAATAGGGTCATAATTCCAAAGCTTCAAGAAATCTTAAAATGGGTAAGGGAAAGAAATGCTCAGGGCAACTACGATGTACAGGTAGTCCATATCCAAGAAGCCCATAGAAAAAATGATGCAGACTTTAAAGTAAGACCAGTTCACGCAGTAGATGGAACCTGGGGTTCTGACTTTATTCCAGAGCTAAAACCTCAAGGGGATGAATATATAGTAAAGAAGAGAAGACATAGCGGATTTGCCTATACAGATTTAGACCTTTATTTAAGGGAAGAAAACATAGATACAGTAGTTGTTACAGGTACTTGGACTAATGTTTGTGTAAGGAGTACTGCTACTGATGCATTGGCAAGAGCATATAAGGTTATTACACTTACAGATGCCACTTATTCAAAAACTAAAGAGATGCACGAATATGGATTGAAGGACTTAAGCCTATTTACCAAACTAATGACCTTTGATGAATATAAGGAAGCATGGGAAAAGGGAATAGACCCATGGATAGGTGGAGGAGACCCAGAAAACAAGGTAGAGTAAAAAAATCAGGTATATGGTAGGCCTCCTACCATATACCTTCTGGGCTTTAACCGCCTTTCCAATACATAGAAAGAGAGGAAATAAGATGAAGATAGTAGTTGGCATATCTGGAGGTAGCGGTTCGATTTATGCCATCTCCTTGCTTAAGGCTCTGAAAGAACTAAATATAGAAACCCATCTTGTAGTGTCTGCCATGGGAGAATATGTAACTAGGCATGAATGTGGTGTTGACCTTGAAGAGCTGAAATTCATGGCAACCTACTACCATGACAATAAAAATTTGGCAGCCCCAATAGCAAGTGGCTCTTTCAAAGTAGATAAGATGATAGTAATACCCTGTTCCATGAAAACCCTATCTAGTGTCGCCAATGGATATTCTGATTCATTGTTAGCAAGGGCCTGTGACGTAACCATAAAGGAAGGGAGAAAACTAATCCTAGTTCCTAGGGAAACTCCTTTAAGCCCTATACATTTGGAAAATATGCTGAAACTTGCAAGAATTGGAGTTACCATATTTCCCCTAAGTCCTGGATTTTACAACCATCCACAGACCATAGAAGACATGGTAATCAATATGACAGGCAGGCTGTTAGATACCTTAGGTATTGAAAACAACCTGGTTAATAGATGGAAAGGGTAGAAAGGGGGGAGAGAAATGCTAAGAAGCACTTTGAGTTTTTTAAGGGAAAGAAAGCTACTTTTGGAGTGCGAAAGGGAAGTAGACCATATCTATGAAATGGGTGCAGTACTCTCCTATTTTAACAATAAACAGCCTATCCTATTTAAGAAAATAAAGAACAATCCCCTTTCTTCCATAGGAGGCCTATATGGGGATAGGGAAATTATCTACAGCTTATTAGGCATGACCCATGAAAATAGGATAGAAAGGTTTATGGATGCTATAGTCAATCCAAAGCCATATAAAATAGTTAAAACTGGCCCCATTAAAGAAAATATCATAAAGAGGAACATAGATTTGCCAAAAATGTTACCTATAAATAAGTTTCAGGAGAAGGACTCATCTAGTTTTATTACAGCAGGCATAATGGTAGTTAAGGACCCTACTACAGGTAAATTCTTTACCTCCATTAGAAGGCTTCAAGTAAATGGCGGAAATAAACTATCTGCTTTAATAGCTTCACCTAAACTGACAAATGATTTCTTAAATCTAGAAAAACAGGGAAAGGCTTTGGAAGTGGCCATAGTCTTAGGCTATGATGCACCATTTTTAATGGCATCTCAAGTAAGTTCTGCAACCTATGGAGTAGATAAGTTTGAAATAGATTCTAGCCTAAGGGGTAAGCCCCTAGAGTTAGTACCCTGTGAAACGGTAGATTTGTTGGTTCCAGCCTATGCAGAAATAGTCCTTGAAGGGAAAATAGTGCCAGGCAAAAGGGACTTGGAAGGCCCCTTTGGAGAGCTAATGGGTTATTATGGTTCTCAAGGTCTCCATCCAATTATAGAAGTGAGCTGTATACTGCATAGGAATAATCCCATTTACCAAACTGCTTTCCCATGCAGAGAAGAACATGTATCCAATGGATTGATTAGGGAAGTAGAACTATATTATCATCTAAAAAACCAACTAGATGTAGTAGATGTAAATGTGACGGAAGGTGGAGGTTATAGGTTTAATGCCTTTGTATCCATTAGGAAACAAAGGGAAGGAGACGGAAAGACTGCCATCCTTGCTGCCCTAGGCCTAAATAAGGATTTAAAACAAGTTGTCATAGTAGACGATGATGTAGATATATTCGACCTACAGGATATAGAATGGGCAATAACTACTAGAGCCCAAGCCTCAATGGACTTCGTTATAGTTGAAGGAGCCCTAGGGTCGTCCTTGGAACCATCCCATGACCTAAGGGGGGTTACAGATAAGGTAGGCATAGATGCAACTAAACCATTAAATGACAAGAATGGAAAATTTAGTAGGGCCGTAATACCAGGATATGATAAGATAGATATTAGCAAATATTTTCCAAATACTTAAACAATAAAAAGATAGACTTTTGTAGAACATAGTGAAATATGTGTTTTTAGTATCCAAAGAGAGGTGGTAAAGTGAGAGAAGCCATAGGAATGGTTGAGACCAGGTCCTTGGTTGGGGCTATAGAAGCAGCAGATGCCATGCTAAAGGCTGCCAATGTGAAGATAATGGACTTTCAAATCGTAGGTTCTGGCTTAGTCTCAGTTACTGTAGCTGGTGAAGTAGCTGCAGTTACGGCAGCAGTGGAAACTGCAAAGCTTAGGGCAGGGGCTGTTGCAGAGGTGATCTCAGCCAATGTAATTCCAAGACCTCATGATGAAGTAGACAAAGTTTTCCATGTTGATGGTGGTGAAAGGATATGGTAAATCCATTATCTAGGGTTGGAATGAAGAACTTAGTAAACAAGGGCCCTATTATTAGTCCAAGTATATCTGGTAGAGTAAGTATTTCCAACCTAGATGAAAGGGAAGAACAATTGTTACTAGACCTTATAAAAGGTCAAAGGGAAGTTGCTGAAGGAATAAATGCTAAAAAAACCTTAACCTTAGAAGAAGCAGCAGAGAGAGTCAAAAATAAATATTGATAAAGGCGGAGGTGTAAAATGGGTAAAGCAGTGGGCCTCATAGAAGCATTGGGACTTACAACTGCTGTAACTGCCTTAGATGCAGCAAGTAAAGCTGCTGATGTAACCTTGATAGGATTTGAAAAGGTTATAGGTGTAGGCAAGGCAGTAGGTGTAAACATACAAATAGCTGGGGAAGTAGCTGCTGTAAAGGCAGCTGTAGATGCAGGGGTTGCAGCTGGCAATAGGGTTGGAGTAATATTTTCATCCCATGTAATCCCTAGGCCCCATGAAGAAGTAGAAGCACTAATTGCCAAATTTGGAAAAAACCTAAATAAAAATAAGGACAGCCAGGTGGAAGGCAAAACTAAGAAGGCAGAAAGTAAAAGTAAAAAGGAAGACAAGTAAAATTAATAAATAATAAGGAGGAATCAGAATGGGTCAAGCATTAGGATTAATTGAAACTAAGGGATTAGTAGGAAGTATTGAGGCAGCAGATGCCATGGTTAAGGCTGCAAATGTTACTTTAGTCGGGTATGAAAAAATAGGTTTTGGTCTTGTAACAGTTATGGTTAGGGGAGACGTAGGTGCTGTAAAGGCAGCAGTAGATGCCGGCGCAGAAGCTGCAAGGGCTGTTGGAGAACTACATTCAGTTCATGTAATCCCAAGACCACATGCAGAAGTAGAAAGGGTCATCTTAAGTCAGTACGAATAAACCAATTGGAGTGTTTTAGATGAAAACCAAGATAACTTCTAGGGTATTGGAGGATATTACTAGGAGGTTACAGGGGGCAAGAAGTTCGGACGGTAATGGAGTTATTGTAGTTTTCAATGGCTCCAACATTAAATTAGATAAGAAATTAGAATATATAAGGTCATTAAAGGGGAGAGAGATAAAAATATCCTTAGCCTTTTCCTTTATGGCAGAGCAAATAATAGATTCGAAAGGGATAATAGATTATATAAATCCGCATAAAGTTTATAAGGAAGAAGATATATTTATATTACAGGATATCTTAAAGGAATATTCGGTTTTAATAGGACCTAATATTACAATAAATACCTTGTCGAAAGTCTCCTTAGGCATGATAGATAGCTTTGTGCCCAACCTTATATGGACATTTCTTTACAAGGGTAAAAAAGTATACTTAGATTTTACCTCAGTAAAACAATACTTAGGGGAAGAAACAAAAAATACTGAAATCTCAAATTTGATAGCCTCCCATATAAAGACCTTAAAAAATATGGGAGCTATAGAAATAGATGAAGTCAACTTCAACCAGGTTTTTTTCAAGGAAGAAGGAATTTCCATAAAAGAGAATATAAGTGAAAGCGATAAAAAGGTGATTACAGAAAATGATATCCTGTCCATATCGCCCGGTTCAAATCTAATGTTACCTAGGGGAACCATAATAACCCCATTGGCTAAGGATAGGGCAAAGGAAAAAAATATTTCAATCCAATTTAAGTAAGGGGGGCTAAACTTGCTCTTAGGAAAGGTAATAGGAACTGTCGTTGCAACTAGAAAGGACGAAAAATTAATAGGGTCTAAGCTGATGATTACACAGCCTCTCGATTTAGACTTAAATCCAAAAGGAGATCCTATCATTGCTGTAGACACTGTAGGTGCAGGTATAGGTGAATTAGTAGTTTATACTACTGGTACTGCAGGTAGGATAGCTGCTAGGAAACTAGATGCCCCTATAGATGCTGCCATAATAGGCATTATAGATGAAATGGATGTAAACAAAGAATTGTTGAACAAACCATAGAAGGGGGGAAAGGGTTGAAAGATACTAAGTACTTGAAAAAGGCTATGGAGTATAGGTCCATGATCGACGCACTAATGGGTAACAAGGAATTTGCAGATACGGTCCTAGTAGGGGGAGAGGTAGTCAATGTAATTACTAGAGAAATATATAGGGCTGATGTGGCCATAAAACACCAATATATTTTGCTGGTGGGAGACTGCAAAGACTTAATTGGGCCGGATACTACTGTAATAGATGTAAGTGGAAAATACTTATCGCCAGGCTTTATAGACTCCCATATGCATTTTGAATCTAGTATGCTTACGGTTACGGAATTTTCGAGGCTATCTATTCCTTCCGGGACTACTACCTTGATAGCCGACCCACATGAAATAGGAAACGCCCTAGGACCAATAGGGATGAAAGCCTTAGCCGATGAAATAGACAATGTGCCATCTAATGTATATTTAGTAGTTCCAGCCTTGACACCCGATTGCCCAGGAATGGAAACTCCTGGCTATGACATAAGCTCAAAGGATATGGAAGACCTACTAAATTATAAAAATATAATAGGCATTGGGGAGTTACAAGGTTTTAGCAATGCTAAGCATGTATATAGGAATACTCCAGAGATAATTACAGATTTACTTGCTTCTACCATGTATGCAAGATCAAAGAACATGGTAGTAGATGGTAATGCCCCAGAGTTATTCGGAAAAGAGCTGGCTGCCCATATTATAGCCACAGCTGGAGAATGTTCTTGCCATGAGACTACAACAAAGGAAGAAGCAGTGGAAAAGCTACGTCAAGGAGTATACCTATTTATGAGGGAAGGCTCAACCCAGAAGAATATGGCAGAGTGTATAAGAGCAGTTACAGAAGAAGGTATGGACTCAAGGAGATGTATCTTAGCCACAGATGATATGGTGGCAGCAGACTTAGAAACCCTAGGTCATATGAATGAAATAATTAGAAGGACCATAAGGGAAGGAGTAAGTCCAGCTGAGGCAATTCAAATGGCAACTATAAATCCTGCTACTTATTTTGGCCTTGACCATGTAGGAGTATTGGCTCCTGGCAAGCAAGCAGATATAGCAATTATAGATGATATTTATGAAATGACCATAGCAGGAGTATTTTTGAAAGGTCAATTGGTAGCTGCCAATGGTGAGCTCCTAATAGATTTACCTAGATATACTTATCCAGCTGAGGTAAAAAACTCTGTTAAAAGGGGTCCCATTGACGAAAGGGATTTAGAAATCACAGCAGACTCAGCTACTGTAAGGGTTAGGTGTATCGAAGTAATACCTGATCAAAACTTAACAGGAAAAGGGGAGGAAACCCTACGTACAAATAGGGGAGTAGTTGAACCAGATGTATCTAAGGACACCTTGGCCATAGCCTGTGTTGAAAGATATAATCGGTCTAACTCTATAGGTAAGTGTTTTGTAAAGGGGTTTGGTTTAAGAGAGGGGGCTTTTGCAGAATCTGTGGGCCATGACACTCACAACATAATGGTAGTAGGTACCAATATTAGAGATATGACAATTGCTGTTAATGCAGTTATAGAAATGGGCGGAGGTATCGCCATAGCAAATAGGGGAAGAGTCTTATCTGAAATGAGGTTACCAGTGGGAGGACTAATTACAGATGAACTAGATGGACATGAGGTTAGCAGGAAAATTGCTGAACTAGAAAGGATTATAAGAGAGGATTTAGGTTGTAAAATCCATGCACCTCTTATGCATTTATCCTTTTTATCCCTATCTACTAGCCCAGAGTGGAAGATAACTGATAAGGGGCTAATAGATGTTAATAATTTTAAAGTCCTTCCTCCTATAATTGAATAGAAGAACGGTACAAATACTAAATGAAGTTTAATATAATAAAAGAGTAAATTTTTAGAAAGGAGGTTTATTTTAAATTTATTCAATTTTAAAATTTAATTAAAGGAGGAGTATTATGTCTAGTGACAAAGCTTCAAGTGTAGGTTTTTTAGAGAGGCAATTTAAGCTTAAAGAACATGGGACAGACGTAAAGACAGAGATCTTAGCGGGATTAACCACATTTATGACCATGGCTTATATCCTGGCAGTAAACCCAGGGATGTTGTCAGAAACCGGTATGGACATAGGTGGGGTATTTACAGCTACAGCGGTATCATCTGCCATAGCATGTTTTATGATGGCATTATTAGCAAACTATCCATTTGCCTTGGCGCCAGGTATGGGACTTAACGCTTTCTTTACTTATTCAGTAGTTTTTGGAATGTCAAGATCATGGCAGTTTGCCCTAACTGCAGTGTTTATTGAAGGGGTTATCTTTATACTATTATCATTTTTCCATGTTAGAGAAGCAATTTTCGATTCAATTCCAATGAACTTAAAGAAGGCGGTGTCAGTAGGTATAGGTTTATTTATAGCACTAATTGGTTTTGTAAACGCTGGAATAGTAGTTCCTGGTGAAGGTACAATCGTTGACCTAGGGCAGTTAACTACAAGAGGGCCAATATTATCCTTAATAGGCCTTATAATAACGGGCTTTCTATTAGCCAAAAAGGTAAAAGGGGCACTGTTCTTTGGCATTATAATTACGACTCTCATAGGTATACCATTGGGGATAACCAATTTGCCAGAAGGAGGTTTTCTAGGAATATTCTCCTTACCTCCATCAGTAAGGGATGTAGCTTTCAAATTTGAGTGGTCAAATGTATTTACCTGGGATATGTTGATCGTAATGTTTTCCTTCCTATTTGTTGATATTTTCGATACCATAGGTACCTTAATAGGAGTAGCATCAAAGGCTGATATGTTAGATGAAGAAGGAAAATTACCTAAGGTAAAACAAGCCCTCTTAGCTGATGCTATAGGTACAACAGTAGGTGCTTGCTTAGGTACTTCAACTGTAACTACTTACGTTGAATCTGCATCAGGTGTAGCTGAAGGTGGTAGGACTGGACTTACTTCATTTACAACAGGAATCCTGTTCTTGTTAGCCCTAATACTTTCTCCATTATTCTTAATGATTCCAGGGGAAGCAACTGCACCAGCGCTTATCATAGTAGGCTTATTTATGATGAGTCCAATTAAAGAAATAGATTTAACAGATTTTACAGAAGCAATACCTGCCTTCTTAACAATAGTTATGATGCCTTTTGTATACAGTATAGCTCAAGGTATAGTATTTGGTATGGTTTCATATGCAGTATTAAAGACATTAACTGGAAGATACAAGGAAGTATCCATAACCATGTATATATTGGCTGTCTTATTCGTGTTAAAGGAGATATTCATTTAATCAATAGCCGCCTTCTGTTTGGAGGCGGCTATTTTAAAACAAAAAACCTGTAAGGGGTGAAAGAATGGACATAAAAAAGGTCTATATGGGCAGAAGTGTTGAAGAGGTTGTCAGGTTACTTGGTGAATATGAAAATAAGGCTAAGGTTATAGCAGGGGGAACTGATATAGTTATAGCCTTGAGAAATAAGGTAATAGAACCGGAGCTTTTAATAGATATTAGCAAAGTGGAGGAATTAAAAGGTATTAAAGAGGATGAAGAATATATTACCATAGGCAGCATTACAACCTTTACTGAAATAGTGGAAAGTGAAATCTTTCAAAGCAATCTATATGGATTACATAAAGCATGTAAAATGGTTGGTTCTCCCCAAATAAGAAACAAGGGTACCATAGGAGGAAATATAGCCAATGGTTCACCAGCGGCGGATTCTGTTCCACCCTTAATGGCCTTAGACAGTATTGTAACCCTGCTAAGTATAGAGGGAACTAGGGAAATATCCCTAGAAGATTATTATTACGACTCCATTAAAGAAAATGAATTATTAGTAAATGTAAAATTCAAAAAACCTAAGGATAATCAGGTTCTAACCTTTGCCAAACTTGGCCTTAGAAAGGCCTTAGCCATATCTAGACTTACCCTGTCATCCTTCATTGAGTTTGATGATAACATTATAACTTCCATAAGAGTGGCCAGTGGAGCCTTGGCCAAATTTCCCATGAGAGAAAAAGAGGTAGAAGATTATCTATTGGGTAAAAGCTTGAATGAAGAAACAATAGAAGGGGCCATAGAAGCTTTAAGAAATTCTATGGATGAAAGGCTAAAAGGCAGGCCAACCTTGCCATACAAGCGAATTGCAATATCCACCATATTAAGGGAAATCTTGGAAGAGGCTCTTGTCTTTGAAAAAGGGGTGAAAGCATGGTAGACATTAGTCTTACTGTCAATGATAGATTATATGAAATCTCCATAGATGAAAACATGAGATTAATAGATGTTTTGAGAGATGAACTTGGTTTAATAGGGACCAAGGAAGGCTGTGGTGAAGGAGAATGTGGGGCTTGCACTGTTATTATGGATGGAGAAATAGTAAACTCATGCCTAGTCATGGGCTTCCAAGCTAATGGCTCAAATATTGTGACCATAGAAGGTTTAAAAAAAGATGGAAAGCTTCATCCAGTCCAGCGGGCCTATATAGAGGCAGGGGCAGTACAATGCGGTTTCTGCATACCCGGTATGGTTTTGGCTACAAAAGCCCTATTGGATAAAAACCCTAATCCCAGTGATGAGGAAATAAGGGAAGGAATCTCAGGGAACCTCTGCAGGTGCACTGGCTATAATAAAATGCTAGTGGCCACCAAAAAAGCAATGGTATATATGAAGGGGGAATAGAGATGAAATTAAATATGGTAGGGAAAAATATTATTAGAGTAGACGCTGAGGCTAAGGTAACAGGAGAGGCTCTGTATCCCCAAGACATATATTTAGACAATATGGTATATGGAAAGACAGTTAGGTCAACAAAACCCCATGCCTATATAAAAGTAGATATAAGGGAGGCAGAAAAGGTAGATGGGGTACTTAAGGTCTTTACCTATAAGGATGTGCCAAATAAAAATGAGCATGGAGTAGTATTGAAGGACCATGAAGTCTTTGCCAGCAGAAAGGCCATAAGGGTAGGTGAGCCCATAGCCTTTATAGTGGCAGAAACAGTAAGGGCTTGTGAAGAAGCCTATAGAAAAATCAGGATTGATTACGAAGAATTGCCTGCAGTATTTGACCCAATAGAAGCCATGAAAGAAGACGCTCCAAAAATCCATGGAGATTCAAATATCATATACCATTATAAATTAAGACGGGGAGATATAGAAGAGGGAAAGAAAAAATCCAAATATATAGTAGAAAATGTTTATAAATCTCCAATGGTAGAGCATGCATTTTTACAGCCTGAGGCAGGACTTGCTTATGTGGAAGAAGATGGAACTGTAGTTGTAGTTATAGCTACCCAATACCCCCATTATGATAGGGAAGAAGTAGCCATAAATCTAGGATTGCCAGAAGAAAAGGTAAAGATAATAAATACAAATGTAGGGGGAGCCTTTGGAGCACGTGAAGATATAACAGCTCAAATCCATTTAGCCTTAGCTGCCATGGTGCTTAAAAGGCCAGTAAAGGTCATATATAGTAGAGAAGAATCCTTCTTAGCCCATTCAAAACGACATCCAATGATAATGAAGTATAAAACAGGAGCAGATGAAAATGGCTACCTCCAATATATGGAAGCGGAAATCATAGGAGATGCAGGAGCACACTGTTCTTGGGCCATGAATGTTCTTAGAAAGGCAGGAGTTCATGCTACAGGTCCCTATGTCATCCCCCATGTGAAAGTAGATTCTTATGCAGTTTATACAAACAATCCATTTACAGGAGCCATGAGGGGGTTCGGTGCCACACAAGTACCCATTGCCCATGAACAGCAAATGGACGCCTTGGCAGAAAAGTTGGGAATGAACCCAATAGAATTTAGGATGAAGAATATCTTTAGGAAGGGCTCTATAACAGCAACAGGTCAGGTTCTAGTAGACAGTGTGCCTCTAGATAGGTGTATTGAAGCGGTAGATAAAAGCTTTAAATTCTCCCAACTATGGAAGGAGGGAAAATAATGAAAAAGAGAGGTATTGGAATAGGAGTTTCCTTCTATGGTACTGGCTATGGAAACGGATTTCCAGATATATCAAGGGCTAAGGCCCGACTTCTTCCAGGTGGAAGAATTGGAATTTACTGTGGAGTTACTGAGGTAGGCCAGGGTGCAAAAACTGCCATGATACAAATAGGGGCGGAAATCCTTGGATTAACAGAGAAAGATATAGATTTAATCCATGAAGATACATCTTTGATGCCTGATTCAGGTACAGCAGCAGCAACTAGGCAAACATATAATACTGGCAATGCCATAAAAATTGCCTGTGAGAATTTGAGAAGCAAGTTGTTTGAAAAGGCAAAAGTTGAGCTTGGGTTAAACTCTACAGCAGGTCTAGTGCTAGATAGTGGAGAAGTAGTGTTAAGTATTTTCCCTCAAAAACGCATATCCTTTAAAAGTTTAAGTGAAATCTATAAAGATGAAATAATAGAAGCAGAAGGAGAATTCGTAGCCCAAACTACCACCATGGATCCTGAAACAGGTCAGGGTGCTCCTTATTGGCCATATACCTTTAATGCCTGTGCAGTGGAAGTAGAGGTAGATACAAATACAGGCATAGTAAACCTCCTAAGGGCAACCTTTGCCCAAGATGCAGGTAGGGCTGTAAATCCCCATTTATTAGAAGGTCAAATGGATGGAGGCTTTGCCATGGCTTTGGGATATGCCCTGTTTGAAGACTTGAAACTGGAAAAGGGAGTAATAAAAAATAATAGGTTTTCAAAATATTTGATACCAACAGCCATGGATATGATAGACGTAGAGAAGATAATCATAGAAGATCCAGAAATGACAGCCCCCTATGGTGCTAAGGGCATAGGTGAACCAGTGATTATACCAATTGCTCCAGCCATATTAAATGCAATATACAATGCCATAGGAATAAGAATTACAGAACTACCTGTAACTCCAGAAAATTTAATGAAGGCTATTAGGGAAGCTGGGGTAAATAAGTAGCTAAAGAAAAGGAGGTCTATTATGAGCAAAAGAATAAGGGGTTACTGGGGTTATTTAAAGCTTTTTCTCATTTCATTTATTTTTTTCACCATAAGCTTTTTGACAGCCTATTATCTAGATAGTATTATTCTAAATTTACTGGGCGTTGTAGGCCTTTCTTTAGTCCTTACTGTAATATTAATGAAAGTTAAAGATAATAAGGAAAGGGAAGAAATCATAAGGCTTATTTCAAATATAAACAATTTAGATTTTTCTATACCTCAGGATGCAGGTATTTCAAAAGAAGCCAGGAGAACAATCAACAAGGTATATAAACAGATTATGGATAATTTAAAAACCCAAATTAAAATATCAACAGATGTATTTAATGTATGTGAGCAGCTGAATATATTGGCTGCAGAAAGCCTTGCCTCCTCTGAAACCATAGCTGCTTCAGTTGAAGTAGCAGATGCCAATACCCAAAAACAAACTGAGATGCTTGAGGATACAAATAATCTAGCTAATACAGTATATAAATCCATGGAAAATATTAGTGAAGATGTAATGGATAAGATCCTATTTATTTCAAATTCCATTTCATCAGCACAAAAAGGTATAGAAGGAATAAAAGACATTGAAGTTAGAATAAAAAATTCAAGGGACATGCTGCAAAACATCTCCAATAAAATAGTAGAACTAAAGAATTATTCCCATGAGGTAGCCTCCTTGATTGATTTAATAAACCATATATCAAGCCAAACTCAAATGCTTTCCTTAAATGCAGCCATAGAGGCGGCAAGGGTAGGAGAACATGGCAAAGGATTTTCAGTAGTAGCCATAGAAGTAGGAAAACTTGCTTCAGAAACAGAAAAGGTCTCTAAAAAAATTGAAGAAGTAATCAATACCTTATTGGAGGAAATAACCAATATATCTAAATCCATGGGAGATGAGATGACTCACATGGACAGCAATTATTCTATTTTATATGAAACTAATGAAAATTTCATAAATATTTTGGAGACTTTAAACCTAGGCAAAGAAAGCCTTGAGGGGATAAAGGATGCCACAAATGAAAACAATTATATGATTGAAGAAATAGCTTCAAATATAACTAAGATAACTAAGTTTTCTAAAGAAATATCTGAGCATATGTTAGAAACAACCAATCAGGTTATGGACCAGTATAATGTATCTAAAAGCCTATATAATGCTATGGAAACCATTAGAAAACATGTCTACAACATGCAGCAGTTTGTAGCAGGCAAGGTCATGGAAGAAAAAATGCTTAAACAGGCTTACAGGGTAAAGGAATACTTCACAAAACATAAAAATATAACTGACTCCATGATAGATGAAGTCTTAAGAGATGTTGGGGTAGATGCAGTCTATATAACAGATTCAAATGGGGTTGTTCAATACACAAATGAAAAATCCGCCATAGGACTTAACCTATATGAAGCAGATCCATCCTTCAATGATTTTAAGAATAGAAATGTAGAATATATAGTTACTCCAATAAAGCAGAGGGTAGAAGATGGAAAGCTGTTTAAGTTCTTAACTGTAACCGATGAAAGAGGAAGGCTTTATGAAGTAGGCTTGGCCTTAGAGTCCTTATTAAGAGATGTACAGTAGGAGATAAAAATGATTAGTGGAATTATACTTGCCTCTGGATTTTCAAGGAGGATGAAGAAGGATAAGCTCTTATTGGAAATTGAAGGAGTTCCCTTAGTAGAAAGGGTCATTAGAGCCTGTGTTAAGTCTAATTTAGATGAAATAGTTCTCATCTACAGGAAAAAAGAAGTGGGTGACATAGGGAAAAAATACCATATTAAAACTGTCTTTAACGAAAGAGCACATTTAGGCCAAAGTGAGGGATTGAAACTGGGAGTTAAGAAATCAGCTGTCCCATCTGCCTATATGTTTTTCGTGGGAGACCAGCCCTTTATTAGCTCAGAATTAATAAATATGCTTATAGCTGAGTATATCAGAACTAAATCGGAAATCTTAGTACCTTTTTATAAAGGGAATAGAGGGATGCCAACTATAATTTCCTCTATCTACAAAGACGAGCTTTTAAATATTACTGGAGATAGGGGAGCCAGGGACTTGGTAAACAAGTATATTCATAAAGTAAGGAAAATATATATAGAAGATGAAAGACTAGGTATGGATATAGATACTCCTGAAGATATGCTTTTGTAGAAATCCTACAAGGAAAAATTGTTAATTATATGTTAAAATAAGATATCAAAAATAAGGGCAGTTATTGGCCTAAAAAGGGGGATGAATATGGAAGAAAAAAAATATGTCTTGGCTGTACCAAATTTCAGTGAAGGAAGAAGAAAAGAAGTAATTAAAGCTATTGCCGATGTATTTAAAGATCGTGAAGGGGTGACGCTAGTAAGCGTAGAGCCAGAATACGATTTTAATAGAACAGTAGTTACCGTATTGGGAGAACCGGAGCCTTTAAAGAAAGCCCTGATTGAGATGGCTGGTAAATCCTATGAATTAATAGATATGAGAGAGCAAAAAGGCTCCCATCCAAGAATAGGAGGACAGGACACAATACCACTATTTCCCTTTAGAAATATTTCCTTAGAGGAAACAAAAGACCTGGCAGAGGAGATAGGTAAGGAGTTATTTGAAAAATATCAAGTGCCAATATACTTTGCAGGAGCCAATGCTAGAACAGAGGATAAGAAAAGCATATCCTTCATTAGACAAGGCCAATATGAAGGATTAAAGGCATTGTTAGAAAATGAAAACCATCCAGACTATGAGGCAAGGAAACCAGATTTATCCGTTGATGGAAAATTGCATCCAAAATATGGAGCAACTATAGTTTCAGCTGATACAGAAGGTTTAACAGCCTATAATGTTTTTTTAGCCACAGAGGATATAAATATAGCCAAGCAAATAGCCAAGATAGTAAGGGGACCAAGTGGGGGCTTTTCAACAGTAAGGGCAGTAGGCATCAAATTCCCAGAAAGAGATGGAGTAGTAGTATCCATGAATATGTTTGACTGTGCCAAAACACCACTATACAGGGTCTATGAGTTAATAAAGATAGAAGCCCAAAAATATGGAGTGGCAGTTACAGGGTCGGAGCTAGTGGGGCCAGTAAAACTAGAGTACTTACTTAACAACCTAGAACATTATCTGGGATTACAAGGACTGAGATGGGATCAGATATTGGAAACCCATTTAATGAAATAATACCAGGAGAATACTTCTCCTGGTTTTTATGTAATTGAGGAAAATATGAGTTATGGAGAAATGTATAGAATCTCAAGTTTAGCTATATTAGACCTATTAATTTTTTATATAATATACTGGTCTAAAAAGAAAAAATCATATAATATGTAATTAACGGATAATTTTACTTTAGATGCTTACCCATTATAGAATAGCAGTTATTTAGTTTTTATAGATATTTTCACTAGATACTAATTCATTATAGTTAAATAGGTCATCAACCCTAAAAGTAGGTAGCTAAAGTAATATATTGTCACAATTATGTTTGTAAGTATATTGGTGGAGAGGTGAAATAATGGGAATCGACTCAGATAGGAGGTTATTAATTCGTATTATTAAAAAACAGGATGCTAAGATTGCCAAATTACAAAGAAAATTAGCCTTAGACTTTGGCACAGGGGTTTTAAATAAGGGTCAAGGTTTTTTTAAACTGAAAAAACATATGGAAATATGTAATAAGAGAAATCAGCCAATGACTATTGCATTTGTGGATGTAGATAATTTAAAAAAAATTAACGATAGGTTTGGCCATTGTGAAGGAGATAAGCTGCTCAATAGGATAGCCACCATTATAAGGAGGAATATTCGAGAGTATGATTTTGTATTTAGGTATGGTGGAGATGAATTTATAGTAGTATTTAGAAATGCAGACATAAAAAAGGCAGAGGAAATCTGGGAAAGAGTAAAGAGAAGAATCTATGAAGAAAATATTAGAAGAAGACGTCCATATACAATAAGTATAAGTGTTGGTTTTGCAGGATATACAGATAATATAAGTTTACAAGAGTTAATAGAGTTTGCAGATAAAAACATGTATAGGAATAAATCTGTTTAAATGTTTTAATATACTTTTTAATTAACATCAAGAGAATATCAGAGTTAGGAGATGAAAGATGAAGGACCAAACAACAACTATTCAAGAAATCAAAGATAAGGTAGCTAAATTTGTGGATGAGAGGGACTGGAATAGATTTCACAGCCCAAAAAACCTAGCCATGAGTATAGCCATTGAAGCCGGTGAATTGATGGAGATATTTCAATGGCTGACACAAGAAGAAGCCTGGGATATAAACAATTCTGAAGAAGCTATCCATTTAAGGGAAGAGTTATCAGATGTAATTATTTATTGTATGTCCCTAGCAAATCAATTAGATATAGATATATCTTCTTCAATAGAAGACAAAATAAGAAAAAATGCAATTAAATATCCAGTTAAAAAGTACAAGCTGGGAGAATAAATGAAATTAAGGTTTAGAAAATATCTGAGTCGATGAGTAATTGAGCATAGGAAACAACTATTTGGAGCTGACTTCCAATAGTGTAACTACTGAAGTTGACAAAAAACTACCTATAAGGAATCGAAATCTCCATCCGGGACGCCAAGTACCTGCACCACTAGTAGGGATTAGATACTACCTATGAGGAATTGAAATAATCCTTCTGGCAAGGTAGTAGTTCCTTCAGGGAGTGATTAGATATTATCTATAAGTAATCGAAACATTTATAAACTAAGTTCTTCTCTTAGTGAAGTTTTGATATAGGATTTTATCTAAAAGGAATAAAAAAGGGAAAGTAATCCTCAAACATTATTACTTTCCCTTTACATGTTTATATTATTATTAAAGTAAATTATATTATTTTATTTTTCTATAATAATGTCCCCAACATTCTGTAATAATTTTCCTAGCAGCAAAACTAGATGTAAGGGATGGATCGAGGCTTGGCGCTACCTCTACAACATCAAATCCTATTATAGGCAGAGTAAATATACCTCTCAAAAACTCCAATAAGTCTCTACTGCTAAGGCCTCCAAATTGAGGTGTACCCGTACCTGCTGCATAGGCGGGATCCAGGACGTCTATGTCTATAGTTAGGTAAATATATTTGAAATTTTTCATCTTTTCATATACTTCTCTAATTGCTTTCTTAACTCCAATTTCATAAAATCTCCTGGCATTGATTACATTTATCCTATTATTTTTGCAAAACTCTAATTCATCCATTTCTATAGACCTAATGCCTACAAAGTATATATTATCTGAACTGCCTACATTATCCAATTCAATAGCTCTTCTTGAAGGGCAACCATGGGAGTATTTGCTTCCGTTAAGCTCATCACATAAGTCAAAATGTGCATCAAGATGTATAATTCCAAAAGGTTCATCTAAGGCCTTGTTTATGCCTTGATATACAGGTATAGTCGTTGAATGGTCTCCACCAAGCATAGTAAAGAACTTTTTCTTTTTTACAATTTCACATACCTTTTCTTTAACCCATTCGAATAATTCCATCTGATTGGTTCCAGAGAAATCCCCAATATCTAATACCTTTAAATCATCAAAAACTTCAAAGTCTTCAGTTGTTGGAGTAATGGAATAAGTTATTTCTCTAATTGACCTAGGGCCATCTTTTGCACCGTATCTAAAAGAAGCTGCTCCGTCATATGCTATGCCAAACACTATAATATCTGCCTCATCTATAGGTAATCCAGGCTTATTTAGACCAGCCCATAGTCCTGTATCTTGTATCATTTCCCTAGTTTGTTTCACCATAAACACTCCTTTCTAATAATATTGAAAAGCCTAGTTGAATTTAGACTATTCCCAACCCCTAATTTTAGATTATTATATCATAAAGGATATAGGATTAATTATTGAAAAGACAAAAAGGAAGTTGAATTAAAGAATAGTATGGTTATAGAATGGTCTAACTAAATATCTTTCCCCAAGCCTTTAGGGTGAAAAATCCTAGGTATCCCATATCAAAAGGAATTCCTAAATTTTAACATTCATATAATTTAGTTGAAAATATTGAAAAAGTTGGTTAAAATAAAGTATAAGTATTTACCCCATATTTATGGGACTTAGATTTTGCCTATAAGGAATTGAAATACTCGAACCACATTGCCTGCAAAAAACTTTTTATCACCATTAGATCTTACCTATTAGGAATTGAAACCCGAATGGCATAATGTAATCCCATCTTTCTTTAGTTTTTGAATTTTCCTATTAGGAATTGAAACTACTTGATTTGCTACTACATCTGTTGTGTAGTGTCTAGACAATAAGGGGAAAGTAATAATATTAAATTATTATTACTTTCCCCTTATAAGGTTTTAATATGGATTTTAGGGTTTTCAAATCTTTAAAGTTTTTATCTAGCCAAAGTTCTTCCACTTCCCTAGGCAAAATTACAGGCATCCTATGGTGGATGTTTTTCATATATTCATTGGCTTCTGTAGTTATTATGGTAAAGGCTTCATATACCTTTCCATCTTTGGCCTGAAAAGTATTGTACAATCCAGCTAGGGAGAATATATCTTCTTCAGTGGAAATCTTTCTTTTTATTTTCTTTCCATCTACATTTTCCCATTCAAAGAAGCTGGTAACTGGAATTATACATCGCTTATTGAAGAAAGGATATCTGAAGGACTGTTTAATATCCACAGTCTCTGCCCTTGCATTTATTATGGGCCTTTTGGTAAATTCAAAAATAAATCCCCATTTCATCATTCTTATTTCATTATTACCATTATTAATTACAATGGGTATAGAATTTGTAGGGAAAACTTCCTCTTGGGCTTCAAATTCTACTGTACTTCTTGCCTTGTATCTTTCAATAAGTACATCTATACTTGCATCTAAGGAAAATCTACCACACATAATATCACCTCGAAATCTTAAATTAATATTACCCAATAAAATTATAATTAATTATTTATTAGGAGATAATTGTTAAAACATATAATTAAGGCCTTAGGTATTATTTTTTATGATATAATAAAAAAAGGTTCTTATGGATGTAAAAATAAATGTGGAAGGGGGATAAAGGACTTGCATTTACATTCAAACTACATTAAAGAAGAAAGAATCAACATAGAAAGTATTCCAGCTATTTTACTTAGGCCCAAGGAAGAAGAGGAGAAGTTTCCAACGATTATACTGTACCATGGTTGGAGTTCAAATAAGGAAGCTCAAAGGCTTAGGGGGCTAATCCTTGCCACAGTAGGCTTTCAAGTATTGATACCTGATAGTATTTACCATGGTGAGAGAAATCCAATTGATTATAATAGCAATTCTTATCTATTTTGGGATATTGTATTTAATAATATAGATGAGTCTAGTATATTGATAGAATCATTAGTCAATGAGTACAAGGCAGACCCTGATAGGATATCCTTAACAGGCCATTCCATGGGAGGGTTTACTTCTGCTGGAATTTTTACTTACAATCCTCAAATAAAATCTGTAGTAATATTAAACGGTTCATTTACATGGGATTATTTCAACGAATTTTTAAAAGGGAAATTGAACTTAGAGATGACGGAGAAATTGGTTGAAATAGGAGAAAGGGCAAAGAAGCTTGACCCATTAAATAAACTAGAAGCATTGATAGATAGGCCTATTCTAATGCTTCACGGACAAAGTGACAGCTTAGTTCCTGTAGATAACCAGAGATTGTTTTATCAAAAAATAGAGCCTTTATATAAGGAAAAAGAAAAGATAAAACTAATCGAATATCCAAATTTAAATCATTTTGTAACTACTAATATGATGGAAGAAAGCATACTATGGTTTAAAAAATACGGTATATAGACTAGACCTATATACCGTACTTTTTCGTTTTAGGGTCTAAAAAGATATCCAGTTTTGGTGGGTTAAATGTAAAGGCTACAAAGATATATCCTATTAATAGAAAGATTAAAAACCCAACAATTTCTAAAGCTTTACTTATACGAACCTTCATCAACCTAAAACTTATGAACTGGCAGATTATAGCACCTAGTACAAAGGAGCTAATATCAATTAGAAAATTAGCCTTTTTCGTGATAAGAGTATAAGTATAAAATACTATTACTATAAAGAGCTCCATGGTAATTATTCCAATGGTTTTTGGAAGAAAAAAGCTATTTACTTTATTTCTAATAAACCAATACTCTACAAGGGAAAATATTAGCAAAGGAAAGTATCCTAATTTTAAATGTTCCCAAAGGCTTTCATTTACAGGACTGAAGGCGCCTATTATTGGTGATTTTCCAGACAATTCATATATAAAGTGAAATATTGAGCCAACTACGACTATCCAAAGTATCCCATACATTTCCCATTTTCTTACTTGTTCAAAGCTATTAAACATAAAATCCCTCCTAAGAAGTATTATTGCCAAAAAAATATATATAATGTTAAAAGAGATAAATAAGTGATATATATAACATATGATGGTTTTTCTGTCCTATGGAATAAGACAAAGAGGGGTGAGAAAGATGAAAATAGGAATGAGAAAACCAAGCTTAAAAAAGAGGATAAGAGCAAGGACTAGTTTGAAACGACAACTGGTCCATAGGGCAGGCCTTAAAATGCCTCGTGGTTATGGCTGGGTAAGGAATCCAAAAAAGTATATTTATAACAAAGTTTACAATAAAACCAGCTTTGATGCCTTTAAATTATTAAAAAAATTACTTAAATAAAGTAGAAAAACCCATATTGTTTTGTAATTAACAAGATAAGGTCTGATAATTTCAAGCTTTTGATGGGTTTGATGATAAAAACATAGAGAAAATTCTTTTGCGAAAAGATTGGGAAAAAAATAACTTATTTGAAAATTCAGTTTATTTATCTTATAATAATATTAGGGATATATTACTGGAATTGATAAAGGGGGAAATTTTCGTGTATATCAGCGAGCTCGTCAACGAATATGGAAGAAAGTATTCGCCTTATATGGATAGCTTAGTTAACCACCTGCCCATGACCCAACTTGCTTTATTTAGGCTATACGAGGATTATGATAAGGTTAGGGATTTTACTGAAGCCATTGTTGATAAAGTTAAGATAGAACCTGTTAAATCTGAATATTTATCAGTAAACTCTATAGAAGATACCTTAGGAAAACCAGAATTATATGAATCCTGTGTAAGGCTTATAAAGAGGGAAATAGAAGAGAAAGGGGTAGATGCAGTAGTTAGAAACATACTCAACACCTACTATTTGGGCATATCTTCAGATTTGTTCCATCCTATTATTAGGCTAGCTTATGCTGTAGAAAGTTATAAGCTGGATGAAGGTTTAGAAGAGGAAGTGGCTAGGGCCCTAGCTTACTATGTAACTGCTTATAGGGAAGGTAAAGTATTCAAGAGAGAAATCCATGGCTATAATATTTTAGATGAAATGGAAGCCTTAGTAAAAGACCCATATATCAATATGATTCGCAGTTCTCTAGCTACCACAGGCCACAAATTAAATGCCCTTTACAATTATGATGAATTTCAGAATAAGGGTTTCGTAATTGGGGGCTCTGAAGAAAACAAGGTTAGATTATTGCTCAATTTAATCTTGCCAACATTTGTCAATTCTAATGATTCGGTAATCCTCCACTGCATATCTGGCCTACATTCGGTAGTGGCTTTGAGAGAATATTTTGATGATTTTAATAATATATTGGATATTGCTACCTCTTTCATAATAACCCATTTGCTGACAGTGGATAGGTTAGATTTTGCCAATGGAAGCAATACCCTGTTGGATTTTTCATGGCCCCATATTATCTGCCTGAGCAAGGACACAACAGATATTCACACCATAAAACTAACTTATAGCTGCAGTGAACTTGGCAAAGTATATGATACAGTAGGGCTCAAAAAGGCAGTAAAGAGAAGATTGTTTGGATAGGTAGAAAAGATGGATTTTTTATCCATCTTTTTTTATTGGATTCTAAATTAACTTGAATTGTTTTTACAATTGTTATAGTATTATAGTAAATAATTGTAGGGGTGAAATCATGAAAGCACTGAAAAAAAGGATACTAGAAGAAGGGGCAATTGCTCATGGCAACGTTATTAAAGTAGACAGCTTTTTAAATCACCAAATAGATATAGAGCTATTAAACGAAATAGGCAAGGAGTTTAAGGCTAGATTTCAAAATGAGAAGATAGACAAGATACTTACCATAGAAGTTTCAGGTATAGCCATAGCAGTCATAGCCGCCCAATACTTTAATGTACCTGTAGTCTTTGCTAAAAAAACTGAGTCCAAAAATCTTGATAAGGAAACCTATGAAAGTACAGTACATTCTTATACAAAGAATATAACCTATACCATCAGGGTTTCGAAAAAATATATAAATGAAGGAGAAAATATATTGATTATAGATGATTTTCTAGCCAATGGGAAGGCCGTGGAAGGCCTATTAGATATTATTAAGAAGGCTAAGGCAAATTTAATAGGCGTTGGCATTGTAATAGAAAAAGGCTTTCAAAAGGGAGGAAAGAACATTAGGGAAAAGGGCATAAGGCTTGAATCACTGGCCATTGTGGATAGGGTTGAAGATGGAAGGATCATATTCAGATAAAAAAACCAATCTACTGAAAATAGATTGGTTTTAAATATCTCTAACATTAACTTAAAATTAGTTTTTAACCCTAACTTGATGGAAGACTTTTTTTCCTTTTCTTATCATTATTTTTCCATCTTTAAAGTCATCTAAGGTTATCTTTCTGTTTATAGTTTCTACTTTTACATCGTCTATACTAATGCCACCTTGATCTATCAATCTTCTGCCTTCACTATTAGATTTAGTAAGTCCTATTTCCTTTAGCAGGTCTAAGATGCCGATACCTTCTTCAAATATGGATTTGTCCATTTCTGTATGAGGTATGGAGCCTTCCTCTGCGCCACCGTAGAATAGGGCCTTAGCTGCTTTTTGTGCCTTTATGGCTTCTTCTTCACCATGGATCATCTTAGTTACTTCAAAGGCTAGAACCTCTTTTGCCTTGTTGATTTCAGCCCCTTCTAAGGATCCAAGTCTCTTTACTTCATCCATTGGCAGGAATGTTAATAAACTTAAGAACTTCTCCACATCCCTATCATCTGTATTTCTTAGGTATTGGTATAGTTCATAGGGTGGGGTTTTTTCTGGATCTAACCAGATGGTACCTGCTTCTGTCTTACCCATTTTTTTGCCTTCTGCAGTAGTCAGAAGTTTAAAGGTCATGGCATATACCTTATCTTGTTCTAGCTTTCTAATCAACTCATAGCCACCCAGTATGTTGGACCATTGGTCGCTGCCACCTAGTTGAAGTTTGCATCCATAGTTCCTATATAGATGCAAGAAGTCATAGGACTGCATTAGCATATATCCAAATTCAAAGAATGTTAGCCCCTTATCTATTCTATTTTTGTAGCAGTCAAAGGTCAGCATCCTATTTACTGAAAAGTGAATTCCAATTTCTCTCATAAAATTAACATAGTTTAAATCTAATAGCCAATCTGCATTGTTTACCATGATGGCCTTGCCTTCGCTGAAATCAAGGAATTTTGACAATTGTTCTTTAAAGCGGCTGGCATTGTAGTCGATGGTTTCCTTAGTCAATACCTTTCTCATATCAGCCTTTCCAGAGGGGTCTCCAATCATTGTAGTACCTCCTCCTATAAGGGCTATGGGCCTATGGCCATGCTGCTGCATATACATCATTACCATAATTTGGAGGAAATGTCCCAAGGTTAAACTATCTGCTGTGGCATCAAAGCCAATGTAAAAAGTAACGGGTTCGCTGCCAAGCAACTCTCTCAATTCGTCTTCATAAGTTACTTGGTCTATATATCCTCTTTCTTCTAAAATATCATATACATTGCTCATTTTATCCCTCCTAGTTGTATTTTT
>JAAYHU010000073.1 GCA_012735245.1 Tissierellia bacterium | reverse complement strand
TTCCTTGCATATTATTATTTAATCTGACATAGATTTTTTTGAACATCATGTTATAATAATATTACAAATTGTAATAATAATAAAGCACATATTTCAATTCCTTATAGGTAAGATCCAATCATTCGCAGCACTATGCAGGAAACATGGATTTGAAAATGATTTCAATTCCTTATAGGTAAGATCCAATCTTTTTTTCTTGATAGTCCGAAAAGATAGAAGGGAGGGATTTCAATTCCTTATAGGTAAGATCCAATCCCGTAGAATAGCCATATTTACTTACTTTTGATTTTATCAGAAGTATTCAAAATTTTCAACTATTTTTATGGAATGTTGAAATTTGTTGATTTCTTTTGTCGTCGATCCCCAGTAGTTTTTGCACTATTGGAGGTCGACGACAAATTTACAATATTAACTCTTGACCACCTTTTTTTACTCCTAATATTTCCACATTAGAATACTTGGTTGTCCTAAAAGTATATATGATTACTGAGTCAACATCTTTTTCGATGATGTTATTTAATTCTGTTTTTAATTTTACAAGATTGACCTCAGAGATTTCTCCTTCAAATACTGAGTTTTGCACCCAGTATAAATATTTTCTACATGTTTTCAATACCTTTGCTACCCTTTTTTCACCTATATCATATACTAAAATAACAAACACAATTACCACCTAGATATAAAGGGGATATATTCTTGTTCTCCTATTAAATGTTTTTCTAATTTATATAATTCCATTCTAATTAATCTATTGTAAGAAACATTTCTCCTAAGCTCTCTGTGCTGTATAGTAGTTTTTAACTTAGCGTCAAATTCCTCAATGAATTTTTTCATACCTTTTTCTTTAAGTAAAATTCCTCCCATATCCCTCTCGAAATCATCTACAGTTATCATCCTTTTTCCGATTAGCGTAAATATTATCCTATCAACTACAATAGGCTTAAATATTTCAGCGATATCTAAGTTTAATGTAAATCTTCGAAAGTTTGTAGTGTGGAGAAATCCAATTCTTGGATCTAAATAAGTTTTATAAATTTCTGATAATACTAATGTATATAATAGTGAATTTCCAAAACTAATTAGGGCATTTAAATGATTTTGAGGTGGTCTTCTTGTTCTATATTCAAAAACAAAATCTTCATTTTCAATTATATTATCGAATCCTTTATAATACATATCTCTAATATTACCTTCTAAACCCATTAGCTCACTTGTATTTTCGCATAGCTCAATCTTTTTTACTAGTTCTTCTATTGTATTTTCTATATGCTCTAAAGACTTACCCCTATTTTTGTAGTATCTAACCACGTTCAGTATATTTCTAGCGCCACCTTCTACAAATTTTCTCGCTAATTCCAATCTTTTATCAAAATCCAAATAATATTCTGCTTGTTTTAGAATCATATAACCAGAATTTAAATGTTCACGAGGGTAGAATGTTCCTGTATAGTACCCATAGTAATTAAAAAAATGTAAAATCACTTCTTTCTGGCTCATATAATCTAAGAATTTTTTGTTTAAAGATACCTCTCCAAAAATATAAATCTCTTTAATAT
>JAAYHU010000072.1 GCA_012735245.1 Tissierellia bacterium | reverse complement strand
TTCCTTGTAGGGAAGGTACAAAGAGGATGTTAGAGATACTGGAGAAAATCACCGGTGGAAATGGGGAAGAAGGGGATATAGAAAGATTGGAATCCTTAGCTGAAACCATTAGTTCAGCATCCCTTTGTGGTCTTGGACAAACTGCATCAAATCCGGTTACTAGTACCTTAAAATATTTTAGGGATGAATATATAGCCCATATAAAGGAAAAAAGATGCCCTGCTGGCTCATGTCAAGCTTTACTAGAATACTTTATCACTGAAGATTGTATTGGATGTACAAAATGTGCAAGAAATTGCCCTGTTACATGCATTAGCGGCAAGGTAAAGGAAAGACATGTGATAGATACTAGTAGATGTATTAAATGTGGTACTTGTAAAGAAGTATGTCCTGTTGGCGCAGTTATCACTAGATAGGAGGAAAATATATGAAATATGTTAGCCTTACCATAGATGGAAAAAAAGTTACTGTACCTGAGGATTACAATATAATCCAAGCTGCAAAGGAGATAGGTATTGATATACCAGCCCTATGCTATGACCCTAACTTAGAAGTGGTAGGAGCCTGTAGGCTGTGTATAGTTGAAATAGAAGGAAGCAGAAAACTTGAAACTTCCTGCTCTACTAAGGTTAGAGAGGGCATGGTTGTAAGGACTGAAACGGAAAGAGTAGTGAAGGCTAGAAAGGATATTCTACAGCTTTTATTAGATAGCCATCCAAATGATTGCTTAACCTGTCAAAAAGCAGGAGAATGCTTGTTACAAGAATATGCATATAGATATGATGTAAAATTTAGAGAGCATAATGGGGCTAAAAGGCCAAAACTAGTTGATACTTCTAGCCCATATATCTTAAAAGATGATAGTAAATGTATTTTGTGTGGAAAGTGCGTAAGAAGTTGCAATCAAATAGAAGAAAGACAGGTTCTAGCATTTGGAGATAGGGGATATAACACCAGAATAGTATTAGACTTGGATAAGAACTTTGAAAGTTCCAAATGTGTATCCTGCAATAGATGTGTAACTGTATGCCCAGTAGGAGCTTTAGTAGATAAAAGACTTATGGGTAAAACTAGAGCCTGGGATGCAGATGTTAAAACTGTCAATTGCAAAGTTTGCTCATATGGCTGTGAGTTTGAACTATTATCTAAAAAAGGCAAGAATATTGCAGTTAGGGCAAAGGCAGCTTCAAATGGCAGGCCTTTATGCCTAAAAGGTAGGCTTACTACAGAATTAATGCATTTAGATAATCCAGATAAGCCATATAGGAAGATTGGCAATAAGTTTGTTGAAAGTAGCTGGAGCAAGGCCATAGCCATTGCAGATATTATAGAAAAAATAGAAAAACTAGAAGGCAGAGAATAAAATATTAGGCAGGAGTTGAGTACTGTGGTTCAATTAACCATAAACGGTATTAAATATGAGGTGGAAAAGAATAAGACAATTCTAGAGGCATGTAGGGATTTAGGTATAGATATACCCACCCTCTGCCATGACGATAGGTTAGAAGCCTTCGGGGCTTGTAGAATGTGTTTGGTAGAAGTAGAATCCAGCAAAAATTTGGTTGTCTCTTGTAGTACTAAAGTAAGAGATGGAATGGTAATATATACCGACAGCCCCAAGGTTATAAATGCAAGAAGGGATGTTTTAGACCTATTATTATCAAATCATCCTATGGAATGCCTAACTTGTGAAAAATCAGGAAATTGTAAACTTCAAAACTATGCCTATGAATATGGACTAGTAGATGGAAGCTACAAAGGGGAGAAGAGAAATAGAAGCATAGACGATTCAAATCCCTTCTACTACTATGACCCCAATAAATGTATTATATGTGGCTTATGTGTAAGGGTATGTAATGAATTACAGGGTACAAATGCCATAGGATTTGCAGATAGGGGCTTTGATTCCATAGTGGCAACACCATTTTATCAAGGATTAGAAAAATCAAAATGCGTATCCTGTGGAAACTGTGTATCTGTATGTCCAGTAGGTGCCTTAACACCTAAATCAAGGACAAAATTTAGATACTGGGAGACAAAAAAGGTAAGGACAACCTGTTCCTATTGTGGAGTTGGCTGTCAAATGGACTTGCTCGTTAAGGATAATGAAGTAGTTGGAGTGGAACCAGCCTTTGATGGATTTAATAAGGGACTTTTATGTGTAAAAGGCAAGTTTGGATATAAATTTATTAACCATCCAGACAGGTTGAAGAAACCTTTAATCAAGAAAAATGGTGAATTTGTAGAGGCAAGTTGGGATGAAGCTTATAGATTAATTGTGTCTAAAATAAAGGAGACTAAGGAAAAATATGGTCCAGAAGCTTTTGGTGGCCTAACATCTGCCCGTTGTACCAATGAAGAAAACTACTTATTCCAAAAACTATTTAGGGCAGTTATAGGTACCAATAATATAGACCATTGTGCCCGCCTCTGACATGCTTCAACTGTTGCAGGTCTTGCAACAACATTAGGCAGTGCTGCTATGACTAATAGCATAGAAGAAATACTAAATACCGATGCAATGTTTGTAATTGGTTCCAATACTACAGAAAACCATCCAATAATTGGTGCCACTATGAAGCGAGCTAAGAAAAGAGGAGCTAAATTAATCGTAGCAGATCCTAGAAGAATTGAATTGGCAGAATATGCTGATGTGTTCTTACAGATAAAACCAGGAACTAATATAGCCTTACTTAACGGCATGATGCATGTAATCATTGAAAAGGGTTTACAGGATAAGGAATATATAGAGAAAAACACTGAAAACTACGAAGAACTGGTGAAAGTAGTTAAAGAATATACTCCTGAAAGGGTTGCTAAAATCTGTGGTGTTAAGGCAGAGGATATCATAAAGGCAGCTACCATATATGGAGAAGCAGAAAAAGCTGGTATATACTACACCATGGGTGTAACTCAACATACTACCGGTACCAGTGGAGTAATGTCCATATCTAACCTTGCCTTATTATGTGGAAATATTGGCAAAGAATCAGCAGGAGTAAACCCACTTAGGGGTCAAAACAATGTGCAAGGTGCCTGTGATATGGGAGGTTTACCTTCAGATTATCCAGGTTATCAAAAGGTATTTAATGAAGAAGCAGCTCAGAAATTTGAAGAGGCATGGAAGGTTAAACTTTCTAGAAAACCAGGGCTTACTGTTTCTGAAATGTTACATGAAGCAGAAGAAGGAAATATTAAGTTTATGTATATCATGGGTGAAAACCCAATGGTATCTGATCCAGATATAAACCACGTGAAAAAAGCTTTAAGCAATTTAGATTTCCTTGTGGTTCAAGATATATTCTTCACTGAAACTTGTGAATTAGCAGATGTGGTACTTCCAGCTGCTTCCTTTGCTGAAAAGGATGGAACCTTTACTAATACAGAAAGAAGGATTCAAAGGGTAAGAAAGGCCATTGAACCAGTAGGAGAGTCAAAGGCAGATTGGAAAATCCTAGCTGATTTAATGAACTTATTGGGATATAAGGCTAGATATCTAAATCCATCAGACATAATGGATGAAATAGCTAGACTTACTCCTTCCTATGGAGGAATAGATTATAAGAGATTGGAAAACAGGATGGGCATACAGTGGCCTTGTCCAAATAAGGAGCATCCTGGTACAAAATACCTTCATCAAAATAGCATAGCCAGAGGCAAAGGCTTATTTATGCCTGCTGAGCACATGGACAGTGCTGAATTACCAGATAAGGACTATCCATTTGTATTGACTACTGGAAGAATACTATATCATTATCATACAAGGACTATGACTGGTAGGGTAGAAGGTCTAAATAAAAAGGCAGCTAATAACTATGTTGAAATCAATGAAGTTACTGCAGAAAAACTAGGCATAAAGGACGGAGACATGGTTAGGTTGATTTCCAGAAGAGGGGAAGTAGAAGTAGCAGCAAGGATTACAGATATTATCGGAGAAGGAGTATTGTTTATGCCTTTCCACTTTGCTGAAGGAGCTGCAAACTATTTAACTAATACTGCCCTTGACCCAATAGCCAAGATACCAGAGCTAAAGGTTGCAGCAGTTAAATTGGAGAAAATCAGTTAAGATGGGGGAAAGCTCATGTTTAAAGTAGGGATTATTACTTCATCAGACAAGGGTTATAGAGGTGAAAGGGAAGACAAGTCTGGTCCACTAATTGCTGAATTAGTTGAAGCCAAAGGCTATGCAGTAGAAAGAAGGGTCATAGTTCCTGATGAAGAAGATATGATTTTTAAGGAAATTATATACATGGCTGATGAACTAAAAGTAGATTTGATACTAACAACTGGAGGAACTGGCTTTAGTTCCAGAGATGTGACTCCAGAAGCAACTATTAAGGCCTGTGATAGAATGGCAAATGGTATAGCTGAGGCTATAAGGTATTATAGCCTCAGTATAACACCTAGGGCCATGTTGTCTAGGGCTGTATCAGGAATTAGAAATAAAACCTTAATTATAAACCTGCCTGGCAGTCCAAAGGCAGTAAAAGAGGCCTTAGACTATATATTGGATAGTGTGCAACATGGATTAGAAATCTTAACAGACAAGGCCCATGACTGTGCAAGAAAGTAATGAATGTGGTGATTATATGAAAAAATTTGGGTCAGCCATAATACTAGCTGGTGGCAAAAGCTCTAGAATGGGTTTTGACAAGCAATTTTTAAAAATCAATGAAAGAAGATTAATGGACTCCCTTATCCATAAGCTTAGGGAAGAGTTTGATGAGATAATCATTGTAACCAATAAAGCTCAAGCTTATATTGGATTAGGCCACAAAATAACTTCAGACATTTTTGAAAATGTTGGCCCCTTAGGAGGCATCCATGCAGGCCTAATCCTTTCATCCTCCCAGTACGCTTATGTGGTAGCATGTGACATGCCCAATATTAACCTAGACTATATTAGGTTTATGAAGGCAAGCATTGAAAACAAGAATTTTGATGGGTGTGTAACTCGCTTTGGTAATTGGATAGAACCCTTTAGCAGTTTCTATTCAAAAAATATAGTTAAAGCTATAGAAGATCATTTAAACTTTGAAAGTAAGTCTATAAATTCATTGTTAAAAAAGCTTAATATCTGTTATATAGAAGAAAGTAAGGCTAGAGAATATAGTCCCAATTGGGATATGTTCTTAAACCTAAATACAAGAGAAGACTTAGACAATTATTTAAGGAATCTAGGGACAAGGTGATATACTTGAAAAGTACAAAAGAGATGGAGATATTAAGGGTAAGGGGAGAAAACATTAATGAGGAAGAGGATATTCTGGTAATAGAATATCCCTTTACAATCTTTATAAATGATCATGAAATCATAACCTTACTATGTAGTCCAAAATCCCTAAAAGAGCTTACAGTTGGTTTTTTATATTCTGAGGGTTTTATAGACAACTTGGACAAGATAGAAAATCTATATATAGATGAAGAAAAGGGCTTAGCCCATGTATACCTAAAGGAAAAAAATGAATTTGTGGAAAAATTTCAAGGAAAAAGAACCATAACTTCAGGTTGTGGAAAGGGGACCCTCTTTTATAATGTAATAGATTCTTTTAAATCTAAGAAAATTGAGAAGCCTTTAGACATAAAAATTGAGGAAATAAGAGATTTAATGAGAAAATTTAACAAAAACTCAGAATTGTTTCTAAATACTGGTGGAGT
>JAAYHU010000071.1 GCA_012735245.1 Tissierellia bacterium | reverse complement strand
TGGAGTTACCTAAGGAGGAACTGATGAAAATAACAGTAGAGGATATTCTTGCTATTGCCAGCAGCTAATGGAGATTTAATATAAAAGATTACAGCTGTAGGAGTGGGGCCAATGAAGAATTACTATAAAATCTTAAATATAGATCCTAAGGCGGAAAAAGGGGAAATAGAAAAGCAACTATATGACCTGCATAGGAAAACAAGATATATTGCTTCTTATGCACCAGATGAAAAGTTAAAGTCACAAGCAAGGGAAAAACTAAAAACCATAGAAGAAGCAATGGATATCTTAGTTGATGAGAAGGAGAAAAGGGAATACGATAGAAAACTATTGGAACCAGATGGATTAATTACTACTAAGGCTGAAGAAAAAGATAACAAGTCCTTATACTTAAAAAACGGGAAAACTTTTAATATTTTCCGACCATATGACTTTTTAGTAGTGGAGAATAGAGACAAAAGTATTTTTTCTGAATATGACCTTAAACATAGAAAGGAAAAAGAAGAAAAATTAACAGATAAGGAAGTATCAGATAAAGAAGTAAGACAGAAAAAGCCTTCTGAGGGAAAAAAATACATTAAAAAATTAATATGGAATATGTCTCATCTAAATCTAAGTCAACAGCCTATGAACCAAAACCTGAACCAGTTAAATTGGAAAAGAAAAAAGTTAAAAGAAGCAAATATTGGAATAAATTTTGGATTAGGTTTAGAAAAGCTTTTCTTAGGCTTTCCATTGTAGTAGGTCTAGCAGCCTACCTGACAGGTGGGCCATTTAAATTTATAGATATAAGGGATATTAAGGGAAACACCAAGTTAACAGATGCAGTAAGATCAGGCAGTGTTGGCAGGGTGGTATATACAATAAAAGAGAAGGGTGCCAATCCCAACAGAAAGGATAGGGATGGCAGGGCCCCCATATTATTGGCTAAGGATAAGGAAATGATTGAGACATTAATTGAGCTGGGAGCAGATGTCAATATAAAGGATAAAAAGGGTAACACCCCATTACATATAAATTCAGATAGTGAAGTAGTGAAACTATTATTAGAAGCTGGTGCAGATGTCAATGCTGAAAACAATGAGGGCCTGACCCCCTTATTAAGCTTTATAGAAAACTCATATATTTCAGATGAGGAAGAGAACCCTATTTTCCTTATGCTAGATGCTGGTGCTGATATTAACAAAAGATATAAAGATGGGAAAACTCCATTGCATAAAATGGTTTAAATGGACAGTGACTGGGCCATAGAATTCATAAACAGGGGTGCTGATATTTTTGCAAAGGATAATGATGGATGTACTCCCTTACACTACGCTGCAAGGAATGGAAATTATGAAATTATACAGTTTTTGGTACAAAAAGGTGCTAATATAGATGAGGTTGATAATGAAGGAAGAACTCCATTATTTTATGGAATAGAAAACTTTTATGTAATGGAGAGTATAGAAATAGTTAAATTATTTGTAAGCTTAGGGGCAGGTATAAATCATTTAGATAATTACAATCGTAATATATCCTTTTACTGTTGGCGAGACTCCTTAGAACTACTTAAAGTATTGAATCAACTTGGCTTAGATTTTAATGTAAGGGATATTGAAGGGAAGACGGTACTTTTTAATAGCGGTTTTGGAATAGATGAATTAAAATTTTTCATAGACGAAGTTGGCTTAGATGCAAAACATGTGGACAATAATGGTAGAACGATTTTGCATGGAACAAACTATATAGGTAATGATAAAATAAAATATCTTTTAGATAAAGGCTTAGACATTAATGCCTTAGATAAAGACGGAAGAAGTCCTATATTTTATGCAAAAAATAAGAAGGCATTATTGGAATTTGGGGCTGATATAAATATTATAGATAAGTATGGCAGGACTCCATTGTACTATGCAGATGCAGAAAATATCGGACTTTTAGTAGAGGCAGGAATAGATGTTAACACAGAGGCTGAATTTGGGCAAAATCCATTACACTACATTTATAGTAATCTAGATGAAAAAAACCTATATGAGAGAACTGTAGAACTAATAAGAGCAGGTATAAGCTTATATGCTGAAGATTACGAAGGAAATACACCCATTGAAGTATATGAGAAATACCGTCAACCTAAAAGAAATGATAGGACCTATAATTTATTGGAAAGAAGTATGAAGAGAAGATAAAAAAGATACCTGAAAATTTTCAGGTATCTTTTTATTTGTTTGAATAAGCTTTCATATCTTTTGAAACTATGAATGTATTTTAACTATTAATCAATAACTAGAAGAAAAATATGGCTGAAATTACATATATAAAGTAAAGATTTACAAAAATAAGCATATTATTATATGCAAGGGGGGATTAAATGAGCAAAAAATTATATATGTCAATTCTAATAATGTTATTAGTTGCAATTTTTTTAATTCTAGGTAATTTAATATATAAGATTTCAATGAAGCATAGAATAAATTTGGAGGATGTATACTTAAAAAACAAAGCTGGAAATTACACTATCTTAGTAGAAGTACATAAAAAACAGCTTAAATTAATAGATAGGGAAAACGAAAGCATAGTAAAAACTTATCCAATAGCCACGGGGAAACCAAGTTCTCCAACCCCCTTAGGTACCTTTAAGATAATAGAAAAAGCTCAATGGGGAGAGGGTTTTGGCACTAGAAGGCTAGGCCTTAATGTGCCCTGGGGCAAATATGGGATCCATGGAACTAATAGGCCGGAATCAATAGGTGGAAACTTATCAGCAGGCTGTATTCGTATGAGAAACAGAGATGTGGAAGAACTTTATTCCATGGTTGGGCACAATACAACTGTGGTAATTGTAAATGGCCTATATGGTCCCTTTGGCCAAGGTTTTAGGGTAATAAAACCGGGAGATAGGGGTTCAGACGTATTAGAAGTACAAAAAAGACTTAAGCAAAAAGGCTATTATGAAGGCAGTCTAGATGGAATTTATGGCGAAGGGATGAAATCAGCCTTAATAAAATTCATAAAGGATAACAATCTTCCCCTTACAGATAAAATATCTGGAGAAATTTATAGTAAATTAGATATAATTTTGATGGAATAGATGCTAAAAAAGATAGGCCTAGACCTATCTTTTTTAGTGTTTTTTATTATTTTGTTGTAGTAGTACCGCTCATATTTTGTTGAGCCATTCTAACTAGGTTCTTAGTCATGTATCCACCAACATATCCATTTTGTCTTGATGGTAGATTTCCTTTATCCATTGAATCGTAGTTTGCCATACCTAATTCAGAAGCTATTTCTAATTTCATTTGATTTAGAGCTTGACGAGCTTCTGGTACAAGAATTCTGTTGCTTCCAGTATTATTAGTTGCCATTTAATTAATCTCCTTTCATAAATAATTTTGTAAAACTTTGGTGTAGTAGTATTATGTGTATAAAAAAAATTAATAATCATGCAATATTATGAAGTTTAGAATTGCTTTTCCAATCTTTCCATAATTATCAATTTAAAAAAATAATTTTTATTAAAATAAAATGTCAAAAAAGGTATTTCCCTGGAAATTTTTTAGAATTGTTTTGTTAGTAACATATTCTAGTCTTTTGCGTAATATGTAATGAGTAAGCTTAGCGGGAGGAGAGAATAAATGGATAGAGATTATAATGAAGATAAAAGACCCTGTTGTCCAGGAGCCTTAGCCAGAGCATGTATTCCTATGCAAGTTATGGATCAAGTGTTTAGTCCTAGGGAAGCCTTAAGGAAAGGAACCCTATTCCCTGAACTGGTAAATCCAAAATTCACTACAGGAGTTAGTGATTGGGAAAGGAGAGGTAAATATAATGGATAGGGCACAAATGGAATTATTACTAGAGATAATGGAAGTATCCTTTGTTCTAGATGAAACAGCTCTATATTTAGATACTCATCCAAATGATGAAAGAGCTTTAAGATTGCACAATAATGCCTCTCAAAGATATCAAGAACTTAAAAATATGTATCAAGCGAGATACGGTCCTCTAACAAATAGAGATATGAGCAGATATCCCTGGAGCTATATTGATGGACCTTGGCCTTGGGAAATTGATTTTACAAATTTTTAAAGGAGGATCAAAATGTGGATTTATGAAAAAAAACTACAATATCCAGTAAGGGTATATACAACTAATCCAGCCTTGGCTGCAATGATAATAGAACAATTCGGCGGCGCTGATGGCGAACTATCAGCAGGTATAAGGTATTTAACCCAGAGATGGACAATGCCAACCAATGAAGGAAAGGCAATACTGACAGATATAGGCACTGAGGAACTGGCTCATTGGGAGATAATAGGAACCTTGGTGTGGAAACTTGTTAAAGACGCAACTCCTGATCAAATAAAGGGGACTCCTTTTGAAGCCCATTATGTAAATCATGGCAAGAGCCCATTTCCCCATAATGCAGCAGGAGAAGCTTGGGAGGCTAAATATATCAATTCTAAGGATGACCCAATAGCAGATTTACATGAAAATATGGCAGCAGAGGAAAAGGCAAGGGCAACTTATGAATGGTTAATCCGCATAAGTGATGACCCAGGGGTAACCGATACATTGAGATTCTTAAGGGAGAGGGAAATAGTCCACTTCCAAAGATTTGGAGAGGCTTTAAGGATAGTTCAAGAATATATAGACAGTAAAAAATATTATTAGGCTTAAATCATTAGAATGACATATTTATATTAAAATAGTAAAATTTGAAAACAAAAAGAATCGGTTATCCGATTCTTTTTGTTTATTGTTAATATCTATTAAAATTATTTGAGAAAAGTATTATCAGCAATAGAAAGAAGAATAATAAGGAATCATCAAAATCCCTATCTCTATATCTTCTATCTCTTCCGCCTTCTATGAAATTAGTCACAATATTCACCCCATTTCATTTTTATTATAGTTATCACTACATAATATGAAGTTTGGGGGACAAGTGTTAATCAAATTATTCTTGACATTTAGCATGACGAGCTATGAGCTAGAGGTAATCTAGTTTTATTGGAATTTTTTATTATTAAACTTCTTTAATAATAATTATAGTAAAATAAATAGTATCTATATATATAGTATATAAATATTGGGATATTTGGGTTTAAGCCCATAAGAGGAGGGATTAGATGGAAAAATTTAGGTTTCTTACAATTGAGGAATTAATTAGAGAGTTGGATAATTATGAATTTACTCAACTGCATATTCATCACACTTGGAAGCCTGCCCACAGCTCTTTCAATGGAGAAAATCATATACAACTTCAAGAGGGAATGTATTATTTCCATACTGTAGTAAATGGATGGGAAGATATTGGACAGCATTTAACCCTATTTCCAGATGGGAGATGGCTAACGGGGAGGGCCTTCCACAAAACCCCAGCCTCCATTGCTGGATGGAATACAGGAGCCCTGGCTGTGGAAATGGTAGGGAATTTTGACTTGCCAGGTACTGGAGACTTTAATAGTCTAGGATATGATAAATTAGAAGGCGAGCAAAGAGCAGAAATACTAAAACTAATAAAATATTTTATAGATAAATATGGGGAAGAAACTATTATCTTTCACCGTGATAATCCAAATACCAGAAAAACTTGTCCTGGGACATCTTTAGAGAAAGCTACTTTAATTAAGGAGGCAAAACATATCCATGAACCATCTTCCTGGGCTAAGGAGGCTTGGCAGTGGGCCATAGAGAATGGGATTACAGATGGGACTAATCCTAGGGAAATGGCCACTCGGGAGCAGGTCGTAACAATGATATATAGGGCAATGAAAAAATAAAAAATATCTCCCTTTTTATTGACTAAAAAAAGAACTTATCATAATATATAGATATACGGGTATGGGGTATATGTAGTATAAAAAAG
>JAAYHU010000070.1 GCA_012735245.1 Tissierellia bacterium | reverse complement strand
TTATTAAAGCCATTTTCAAACTTGATGACAAAGTCTTCTCCATTCCTTTCTACATCTATTACATGGGGGATGTTTTTCATCTTCCTTTCAGTTTCCTCATCTATGGCCATAAAGCTGACTACTATTTTTTCCGTTGTAGTTATCATGTCCTTTAGCTCTTCCTTTGTACCAGAGACTATGTTTTTTCCATTATCCATTATAATAATCCTTTTACAAAGCATTTCTACTTCTTCTAGATAGTGGGTGGTGTAAATAATAGTGCTTCCTTCCTTGTTTAATTCCTTTATTCCATTTAATATAAAGTTTCTACTTTGGGCATCCACTGCCACTGTAGGCTCATCCAAGAATATCAACTTTGGCTTATGGGCTATGCCACAGGCTATATTTAATCTTCTCTTAAGGCCTCCACTTAATTTTTTTGGATAAAACTTTTCATAATCCCTTAGGCCAACAAATTCTATGGCTTCTTCCACATATTTTTTTCTTAAACTCCTGTCATGGATATAGAGGCCACAGAAATAATCTATATTTTCTTTTACCGTGAGATTGTCAAATACTGATACTTCCTGTGGCACTAGGCCAATCTTTCTTTTTATATCATAGGAATTTGGGGTCATTTTTTTACCAAATAGTTGAATTTCCCCTTTATCATAAGTTAATAAGGCTAAGATACAATTTATGGCAGTAGTCTTGCCACAACCATTTGGCCCCAATAGGCCTAGGATTTCTCCTTCCTCAACCTCCATATTAAAATGATCTAGGGCTATAAGCTCCTTATATCTTTTTACTAAGTTATTTACTTTAACTATCATATAAATCACTCCCTAGCAATCTTTCAACTTTATTATATGAAGTAGGAAATTTCCTTTGTAGTGTTTAAAATCACAATCTAATATGACATTTGTCAGGTATTAATTGTATAAAGTAATAAATAAATATATAATTAGTTTACAGGGGTGGAGTTTTAGGATAGGAGAGTTCTTATGAGAAAATTTATTGAGAAGTCCATAATCATATTATTTTGTTTGTTTAATACCTATAAGGTCAATCCAACTATAGACTTAGTCTTTTATTTTTTAATATCTTTAATAATATCTGTAGCCTTAGATTTATTCCCTAAAAGGCTAGCTAGGCTTTTCTTTTATCTAAGCTTTTTAGGTCTTTTAATCTACGACCCCCTATTTGTCTATTACATTCCCTTAATACTGTATAATCTGTATTTAGATTTTAAGGCTTATTCCCTATTAGCCCTACCTTTAATCTTCTTAGATTTTTCCTTAATCAATCTAATAAACTCCGTTATATCCCTGTATTTAACCATGATGACGGAAAAATTTGAAGTGCTGTTGAGAGAAAATAAGGCTGTTAGGGATGAACTGAAGGAAGATACCATATACCTAAGAAAGTATAATGAGCAGTTGAAAATAGACAGGGAAAAGAATATCCATATTGCCATACTAACTGAGAGAAACCGTATTGCAAGGGAGCTCCATGACTCCATAGGTCATAGTATTAGTAGTAGTATCCTGCAGGTAGAAGCATTAAAAGTAGTGGCCGATGATAATATTAAGGAAAGCTTAAATCTTCTTCAAAACACTTTAAGAAATGGTATGGATGATATTAGAAAGAGCATCCATAACCTATATAATGAGTCCTTAGATTTAAAAAGTAGGATAGAAGATCTTTGCCATGAAATATCTAATATAGATATTAAGCTTATATATAAGATGGATGACAACCTGCCCTATGATTTGAAATTTGATATCTTATCAGTGGTAAAGGAGGCCATTACCAACTGCGTCAAGCATTCCAATGCCACTGAGCTAAGGATTACCCTGCTAAGCCAGCCAAAATTCCATTCAATAGTCATAATTGATAATGGAAGCAGGATAGACAGTACTGGCAACCTATCAGATAAGGGTATTGGGCTACTTTCCATGAAGGAAATAGCCAGTAAATACAAGGGTTTTGTAAACTATGGATTTGATAATGGGTTTAAAATTCATATGACTTTGATGAAGGGATGATTTTATGAAGATTATTATAGTAGATGATGACCCCTTAGTAGTTAATTCTTTAAAGACCATAGTAAATGCCAGCGGCATTGAAGTCCTAGCTGTAGGATATGATGGAATCCAAGCAGTAGACCTTTATAAAAAGCATAAACCTGATTTAATCCTTATGGATATTAGGATGGAAAAGATGAACGGCATAGAAGCAACAAGGGAAATAATAGAATACGACCCTGAGGCCAAGATACTTTTAATCACAACCTTTCAAGATGATGAATATATACTATCTGCCATCAACTTAGGCTGTAAGGGATATATACTGAAGCAAAATATAGAAGGGATTATTCCTGCCATAAATGCAGTTTATTCTGGTAATCTAGTATTCGATTCAAAGATAGTGTCAAGCTTTCAAAAACCTGCTAGGAGGAATTTCCATGAAGAATTGACAGACAGGGAAATAGACATTCTTCTCTTAGTAGCTGAAGGCTATAATAACAAGGAAATTGCAGAAAAATTGTATTTAAGTGAAGGAACTGTTAGGAATTATATTTCTAATATGCTGGAGAAGTTAAATCTGAGGGATAGAACACAGTTAGCAATATATTACTATAAATCATCGAAAAATCAATAAAAAGTACGACAAGAGGGCTGTTAATTCCCCTATCTTGTCGTATTTCAATTGATTTATTACTTGTTAATTCTAAAATTGCTAATAATGTTGTTGTGTCTTATAAATTCTTTAAATACTTTCACATTTAATTTAAAGGCTATGTCATCATATAATTTTCCCCTAACTCTGCAAGTATTCTTTTCTCGATGACATTCTACAAAGCCAACCTTTTCCATTAAACCTATGACCCTATAGTTCCCTGACCAGATTTGGGTATAAATTTCTTCAATACCATTGTCTAAGAGATATTTTATATAGACACCATGCCTCCGCTGCATATCCTTTTCCACGGGAAGCCAAGTCTGGGATAACAATACCTATGGCCAATTTGCCATTATCTTGGATATAACAGTAATTATCATCTATATCTTCCTCGATAAAATCCCTAAGAATTACTTTCTGTCCTATTATCTCCATAAAAGATTTCCTCTAAATAATTTATAAATATAGTTCATAGCTATTTTTTATTTCATCTTCAAAGGGACTTATTTTTAAATACCTTTCTGCTTTGTGTATCTAAAATTATATCATATTTAAACTGCTTCTTCCCTATAGTATTGAGCTTGTGAATGCCATAGTTGGTAGTATTTTCCGTTTACATCATATACCTAAGCTTCTTTTCTATTGGAGCCAAATTATCCCTATTTCTGTGCTCAAATTTGTTGGCATAGTTCCCTACAAAATAGTTAATAATAGAAGCCAAAATTATAAAAGTTATTAGGAGTGGATGAATAGTAAATATAATACTTCCATATAAGATTAATCCCATACTATTGGACAAATATTCTACCAAGGTTTTTGTTATGGCTTCTGTGCCTGAACTGTTGCTCTGGGTTGCCATTAAGGCTTTCATAAGTTTATTTTGGCCTTGAGGCCCATCTATATTTTCATAGTCTGTATCTACAACTTTTTTTACCTGCTCAATAATATACTTAAACCTGTACTTCATTCCACCGCTTGAAGCCCATTTTTTTCACATATTCTTCTAAAAGGTCTACCTGTATTTTTTCATCTTCACATATGGCTATGTTTATAGTATCTGACATGTTCTTCCCCCTTAAGTAGTTGAAGTTTAGCCAAAGTCTAAGGTCTAATTTCCAAATAAGCTCCTAATAAACCTCCAAAGTAGAACATACCACTTAGCCTTATTTATATCTTCCCTTATCAAAACATTGGTTTCAAATATTATCTTCCCATCCTCCTTTACATAGACCTTGCCTAATTTGGAGTTCTTCCTTATGGGTAGATTAACATCATCTAAGTCTAAGGTTAAGGTGATTTTAGTACCCTTCCTCAGTAATTTTGAGAATTCCTTTTCTGGATAGATTTCTGCCTCAGTTATATCTCCCTTTGGAAAATATAGGGTCTTTATGGGTATCTTTTCATCTAAGATAATCCTATGGGAGAAATTGTTGAGGCCATGTTCTACCAATACCTTGGCCATTTGGTTTCTTTCTCCTAAATCCTTTGCCCCCATGACTATGGCTATCAGCCTTAGGTCCTTAGTCTGTCCTTCTATCCCCTTTATTTTAAAAGTAGATACATAGGAATATCCAGCTTTATTTGTAAAACCAGTTTTCAATCCGTCTACTTCTTCTATTTCAAATAAAAGGGGATTGGTATTGATTTGGAAAAAATCCCTTTCCTCTACTTCTATGGCCCTTATTTTACATATATCAAGGATACTTGGATGGTGTTTAATTATGTATCGGGAAAGTTTCAGAATCTCCCTAGTAGTCATCTTATTTTGTACGTCGGTGCCATTTACTGGCAAGCCAGTAGAGTTGTAAAATACTGCATTGTCTAGCCCCAGCTCCTTAGCCTTTTCATTCATCAACTTAACAAACTCTTCCTCTGTACCTGCCACATGCTTTGCCAGGGCATAGGTTGCATCATTCCCCGATATTACTATGGCTGCTTCAAGAAGCTCCCTTACTGTAAATTCTTCTCCTTCCCTCAGTTTAAAACTCGAACCCTTTATTCTTGTAGTATCCTTGTCTATTTTTATTGTATCTTGAAGGGAGATTTTACCTTCTTCAACCCATTCCATAACCACTATAAAGGACATGAGCTTTGAAATACTGGCTATTTCCACTACTTCATCTATATTATGTTCTTCCAGTATTTGACCTGTTTCATAATCTGCTAAGAGGTAAGACCTTAATCCTTCTTTTAGATCATTTAGGGTATATACCTTAGGGTTTTCTAAATTGTCTTTTCCATAGGACAGTATAGGATTAATTATAATGATTAATGCCATAAGTAGTATAAAATAATTCCTTCTCATAACATTCCTCCCCCTATATTGTAACAAATTTATAACCTCATTTATATAATGTATTAGATATTCCTAATATTTATATTAGGAGTAGAGAATAATTATACAAGGGGGATTTATAAATGGTAGAAAATAGGGGCAGAGGCTTTGGTAGAGAAGATGATGCTAGTCTATTATTCTTCTTCCTACTCTTAGTAATACTTTTTAGTAATGGCTTTGGAGGGCATAGAAGATAAATAGAAGCAAGGATTTCCCTTGCTTCTATTTATTTCCATATAGATATTCATTTACTAGGGATTGGAAGGAGGTCTTGGTTATATCTTCACAAACCCTTATAAAGTCCTCCGTATTGGCTATTTGGTATTTATATCTATCATAATAGGTCCTTAGTATCTCATAGAGGATTTCTTCCCCAAATTCTTCCTTAATCTTATCTAGAAACATGGCCCCCCTTATATAGACTAAGAGGGAATAATCATCCCAGCCATTGAATTCTGGCAAAGGCTTATTGACTACTTCTTCCCCTCCAAGATACTCCACCATATATTCATATCCTAATTTTATATTTTCATTGAAATAATCTTCTCCAGCTTTACTTCCATGAATTTCATTGGTATATATGACTTCAGAATAGGTAGCCAGGCTTTCATCTAGCCAAGCTTCATCTATTTGGTCATTGCCTACTAAGCCATACCACCATTGGTGGGCTGTCTCATGGACTATTACCTTTTCCAATATATTTAATAGGGGCTTGTAAAAATAATCTTTAGATATAAAGACTATGGTAGGATATTCCATGCCAGAAGGAAACTCAGTAATTACTATGGAATATTCCTCATAGGGGTAGTTCCCAAATATCCTACTGAAAACCTTAATGGAGTTTTCCCCTATGGTTAAGGCTTCATCTATTAAGCTATCATTGCCATCTATGGAATAAAGTTTAATTTTAATCCCGTCTACATCTCTTTCCTTAACTGAAAAATCTTTGCTGGCAGCCCAGGCAAAATCTCTTATTAAATTGCCTTCTATATAATAAGTTGTTTTTCCATCCTTTTCAGTTTCTGATAAGATTTTTCCACTGGCAGCTACTATATATTCCTTTGGAGTTGTAATGGAGACCTTATAGTTGGCTACTTCACTGTAAAAGGGGTCCCCAATTTTATAATAAGGGTCTAGGTTCCAGCCTTCTTCATCGTAAACTGCCAAGATGGGATACCAGTTTCCCAAGTTTATACCATTGTTATGGTAGCCAAACCTATCCTTTGTACTGGGAAGTTTTACTGTATATTCTAAATAGATTTCAATTTTCCCATCCTTCTCCAAAGCCTTATGGAGTTCAACCCGAAGTATAGTATCTTTAGCTCCTTCTATATTCCACTGTAATTCTTTATCATCTACATTTACCTTTTCTATATTTATATATCCGGGTGTATAGGTTCTTTTATCCATCTTCTCACCAATGTTAAATAATATGGGAGCATCCTCTAAACTGTTAAAGGCATTGGGATAAAGATGAAAATAGATTTCTTTTAAATCTAGGCCTGTCTTATTTATATAGGTTACTCTTTGTTTCCCCTTATAAGTCATATCGCTTGGATTTAATTCTACGTCTATAATGTATTGGCTTATCCTATCTAGATTGATTTCCTTCAGTAGATTTGCTTCACTTATATCTTCACTTATGGGCTCTTTTATTTTTTCTTTTCCACATCCTACTAGAAGCAGTGCTATGAATATTGCTAGGACTAGAACTAGATTTCTTTTCCTCCTCACCATATCACTCCTAAGTATATTATTCTAACTATTAATATTTGCTTATGAGTGAAAAAATATTTATCCGACCAACTTCAAATTCTTTTGTCTTTTCTTTTGTATTAAATATATGCCTATTAAAACTACTAAGCCAAAGGCATCTGTTAGTAAGCCTGGCTTAAGTAGTAGTAAGGCCCCAATGCCTAATAAGATTCTTTCATGGATTTTGCAATAGTCTACTAAATAGCCTTCCACTGCGCCAGCTAAACACAATATGCCTAAAATGGCTGTTATGACTACTGGTATAGCATCTATTACAGGTATAAAGGTTACCGCCGTTTCAACTACATCCTCAACTAAGATTAAAGAAGGATCAATTGCAAATATATATGGAACTATAAAGGCTGCTAAGGCAAGTTTTACTGCTTGAAAACCCGTTTGCATGGAATTGGCTCCAGCTATACCTGCTCCTGCATAGGCCGCTAGGGCAACTGGTGGTGTAATATCTGCTATTACTCCAAAGTAGAGTATAAATAGGTGGGCAGCCATTAAATTTACTTCTAATTTTAGAAGGGCAGGTACTGCCATTGTAGCCAAGACTATATACTTGGCCGTTGTAGGCAGGCCCATACCAAGGATTATAGATGCCACCATAGTAAAGAACAATGTCAATAATAGTTTTCCTTGTGCCAAGGTTACTATGAGCTCTGCAACCTTAAGGCCTAAGCCCGTTAAGGTAACTACTCCAACTACCATTCCAGCACAAGCACAGGCACAGGCTACACCAATAGAACCCTTGGCACCTAATTCTAAGGCTTCAAAAAATTCCTTTACTCCAAAGGACTTATCCTTCTTTATAAAATTAACAACAATGGCCATTAGGACGCTTATGATTATGGAATAAAAAGCTGCTAAGGTAGGTGTATAGCCTTTAACTAGGAAAAATATAATACAAACTAGTGGAAGTAAGAGATATCCATCTGATTTTAGTATCTTGCTTAGTTTAGGCAATTCTTCCTTAGGTAGGCCTTTTAGGCCTAGTTTAGATGCTTCTAAGTGAACCATGGTACCTACGGCAAAATAATATAGGATTGCTGGTATTGCTGCAGCCGCAATAATATATTTGTAGCTTATTCCTGTAAAATCTGCCATTATAAAGGCTGCTGCACCCATTACTGGTGGCATAATCTGACCTCCTGTGGAGGCTGCAGCTTCAACTGCCCCTGCAAAATAAGGCTTATATCCAGTTTTTTTCATCAGCGGTATAGTAAAGGCTCCTGTAGTTACCGTATTGGCTACAGAACTACCTGATATGGAACCCATTAAACCAGAAGCAACTACTGCTGTCATGGCTGGTCCACTTTTCGTATGGCCAGTTATGGAATAGGCCAGGTCAATGAAAAACTTCCCAACTCCAGTCTTATCCAAGAAGGAACCAAATAGGATGAACATGAATACATAGGTTGCTGATACTCCTATGGGAATGCCTAAGATACCCTCCAGGGTTAGATACATATGGGATATGATCCTTTCAAAGGAATAGCCCCTATGGCCTAAAACTCCTGGTAAATAGGGGCCAAGCTTTGCATATAAGAGAAATATTATGGCCACTATGGGAAGTTCCGGCCCTACTACCCTTCTTGTAATTTCCAAGGTAATTAAGATGGCAAGACTGCCAAAAATTAAGTCTATTGTATTTAGATCCCCGCCTTTATTGGCAATTTCTGTTACAAAAACAAATAAATATCCAAATACTATAACTACTAAAATTGCAAATATAATATCTAGAATGGAAGCCCTATCTTTCCTAGACTTTTTCCCAGCTGGAAACAATAAGAAGCCTAGGGAAAAAGCAAAGATAATATGGAGGGATCTTTGCTTTGCTGACAATAGGGTTCCAAAGCCTGCTGTATAAAGATGAAATAAGGACATAATAATAGCAATAACTGCAGTTACCTTGCCTAAAATACCTGTTAATTTTCTAACTTTCGAAGCTTCCGAATCGAATTCCTCCATTAATTTATCAACATCCAATGCTAGTTCTGATTCTGTCATGAGTTTTTTGTCGTCCATCTTATGCACTCCTTTACTATATAAACTCCTAAGGGAATCCTTTTTATCCTAAATTTTATTCCTGATCTTGGCTTTGAAAAATCTAAAAACTTATATTCTTCATTTCCTATAATTATTCTATGGTTTGCTATTTCCGCACCTGTCCGATAGATGAGGTTATCCATTGTTTCATTAATGTTATATATTCTAAATCCCCTATCTGTAATTTCAAAACTATAGGGAGTTGTGGCAGGTAAGCCTGCCCCATAGGATTTAAAGTATGATTCCTTTAATATTATTTCCTCCCCATGTATGTCATAGGTTTCAATAACCTCAGTAAGCTGGACTGAATGGGTATATATAATGGAAAAGGTATCTTCCTTTACCTTCCAGGCTTTCATATATATATTTGTTTTATAGTCAGTGGCTAATAATACCTTAATTGGCAAAAATAATACTAGTAAAATAATAATTAGTATAAAAAGAATATAAGGATATAGGGTGGAGGTATTGATGGAATTTTCAATACCTCCACTTTTAAAAGGTTTTCTATTTAATACCCATTTCATCATAGTATTTTTTAGCTCCAGGATGTAAGTCTATAGGCATTCCCTTCAATGCTGTGTCTAGCTTAATATCATTACCCCTGCTATGGGTATCTATAATAACCTGCCTGTTGTCAAACATGGCCTTAGTTAGGTTATAGACCAGGTCTTCATCTAAACTTTCTGGTACTACAAGCATTGCCATAACAGCTGCAGTGGTTATATCTGAGGCTTGTCCTCCATAGGTATTGGCTGGTATGACTACTTCTGTATAGAAGGGATAGTCTTTATTCAGTTCCTCTATCTTCTCACTTTCAATAGGTACAACTACTATATCTGCTGTTTGTGCCACTTCTGTTACGGCTGAAGTAGGAATACCTGCTGTTATAAAGGCAGCATCTATTTGTTTGTTTTTCAACTGCTCTGCTGCTTCATTGAAGGATAGGTAGTCTGCCTTTCCTAAATCGTCATAGGTCATGCCGTGAACTGCTAGGATTTGTCTTGCATTGGCCTCTACTCCTGAACCTGGGGCACCAATGGCAACCCTTTTGCCTTTTAAGTCTCCTATGGATTTTATTCCAGAGTCTTTAGTGGCAATTACTTGAACTACCTCTGGATATAACATTGCCATGCCTCTTAAATTTGTCACTTTTTCTTTTCCTTCAAAGTTTTCTGTTCCAGAAATGGCATAATAAGTAATATCGTTTTGAACAAAGGCTATTTCTGCCTCCCCTTTAGCTATTAATCCTACATTTTCTACAGATGCTCCTGTAGACTGAACATTGGCATTGACTCCTTCAATATTGTCATTGAAAATTTTGGCCAATGCTCCTCCTAAGGGATAATATGTCCCTGCTGGTCCCCCTGTAGCTATGGAAATATAAATCTCTTTGCTCCCAGAGTTGCATCCTGTAAGGATAAAAGTGGATAATAATAGGATTATTGTTATAAAAATGACTCTTTTCATGGTAGCCTCCTTCAATTTTCTAAATTTTTTCGATATTGCTTTATATTATATACACTTTATTCAATTAATGCAACAACAAAAATAATTATTTTCATAAAAAAACCATCCAATTTTTAGGATGGTTTTTTTATTTGATTACTTCTATATTTCCCATATATGGTCTTAGAACTTCTGGAACAATTACTGAACCGTCTTCCTGCTGATAATTTTCCAATATTGCTGCAAAGGTTCTGCCTACTGCAAGTCCTGATCCATTCAATGTATGAAGGAATTCTACCTTGCCGTTGTCTTCTCTCCTATATCTTAAATTGGCCCTACGGGCTTGGAAATCTTCAAAGTTGCTGCAGCTGGAAATCTCAACATACCTATTATATGAAGGCATCCAAACCTCTATATCATAAGTCTTGGCTGAGGAAAAGCCTAAATCGCCGCTGCAGAGCATAACTACCCTATAGGGTAGGCCTAATCTTTTCAGAACCTCTTCTGCATTTTGGGTTAAAGTCTCTAACTCCTCATATGAATCTTCTGGCCTAGATAACTTCACCAATTCCACCTTATCGAATTGATGGTTCCTTATAAGCCCCCTAGTGTCCCTGCCAGCAGCTCCTGCCTCCTGTCTAAAGCAAGGTGTATAGGCTGTATAATATATTGGCAGGTCCTTCTCATCTATAATTTCGTCCCTTAATAAATTTGTAAGTGGTACTTCAGCTGTTGGCACCAAGAAATAATCCTTACTTGGTAAATGGAACATATCTTCTTCAAATTTTGGCAGCTGGCCAGTACCTATCATACTGTCCCTATTTACCATAAATGGAGGGAATATCTCTAAATAGTTGTGCTCTTCTGTATGAAGATCTAGCATAAACTGAATGATGGCCCTTTCAAGTCTTGCACCTAGGCCTTTAAATAATGAAAACCTTGAGCCTGTAATCTTTGTGGCCCTTTCAAAATCCAATATATCTAAGTCTGTACCTATGTCCCAATGGGCCTTTGGCTCGAAATCAAATTTCCTTGGCTGGCCCACCCTTCTTATTTCTACATTTTCTGAATCATCTTTTCCTTCTACTACTGATTCATGAGGTGTATTTGGGATTTGAAGTAAAGTATTCTTCAACTCTTCATCAATTGCCTTTACTTCTCCATCTAAGTCCTTAATTTTCTCAGATAAGGACCTCATTTCAGCAAAAATATGGTCTGTATCCTTTCCTTCCTTTTTTAGTCTAGGGATTTCCTTTGATACTTGATTTTGCTTTGCTTTCATTTCTTCTACTTCTTTTAAAATCTTTCTTCTTTTTTCATCCAGTTCTAGGACCTTGTCAATTGGAAAGTCTCCGTGTCTTTTCTTTAAGGCTTTTTTGACTTCTTCTGGATTAGATCTAATTCTTTTAATATCTAACATTTTATCTCCTCCCTAATTTATATTAGTTAATAGTCAATAGTGAATAGTGAATAACTAGAGATTCTAAATGATAACGAATAATCTTGAGAGAAAACCGCCATTGGTCTTACTGTATGAAAATTACTTTTAACAAGCCATCTTATATCAACTATTCATTATTAGTTATTAGCTATTCACTAATCACTATATTAGCTATACACTATAAAAAAACTCTCATCCCAAAGTTAGGGACGAGAGTATTTCCCGCGTTGCCACCCTAGTTAGCCCAAAGGCTCACTCTAATTGTAAAAGGCTCTGGGATGGATTCAATACTTCGCTTTACCAATTTCCACCATCCATTGGCTCTCTATAAAAGCTCCATATTTACTATGTCCCTTCATTGCCTAGTATTTAATTAAGGATATTATAGCAAAATGGGAGATATTGTCAAGGGAAAAAGTAAAATAGCAATTAGAAAAGCTAAGGTTCTTGGCTTTTCTAATTGCTATTTCTCATCTTTTGTTCCTTAAATACTTCATCTCATCTTTAGTTTCTAAATCTTCTTCATCTTTTGTATGGGAGCTTGTCCTCCCAGACTATATATACCACGGAAACACTTGTCAAAACATTAACTTTTAGAAATCTAGCTTAATTTCATATCCCCTGGTTTTATTAATCCCTTCTTTCTCATCCATTCAGATACAATAAAGGAAATTAAACCCGGTAGGATAAAATGCATTAATAAGATTAAGATTAAGGTCCTAGGGCTTGCCCCCATTGCATCTATGGTAGCAAACTGGCCTACTAAGCCACTGGTACCCATACCTGCCCCCATGGGAGTACCCTCCATTTGAAAAATCCTAGTGGAAATTGGCCCTAAAATGGCAGATGCAACTATGGCAGGAATCCAAATTAGGGGATTTTTTATAATATTGGGCATTTGAAGCATGGAGGTCCCTATGCCTTGGGCTATAAAACCTCCTATTCCATTTTCCCTAAAGGAGGCAACTGCAAATCCAATCATATTGGCTGCACATCCAACTGTACTGGCTCCAGCTGCCAATCCAGATAAGCCTAAGGATATGGCTAGGGCCGCCGAGCTAATAGGCAGGGTAAGGACTATTCCCATGACTACAGATACTATTATTCCCATAGGTATTGGATGTAGCTCTGTAGCCCTATTGATTATACCTCCAAAGAAATTCATTATCATAACCATATAGGGGCCTATATAGGTCCCCACTAAGCCACCTACCAGGATTGCACTAAAAGGCACCAATACTATATCCACCTTTGTTTTTCCACTAATTAGTTTTGAAAACTCAGCTGCAATTAAGGCAGAAACAAAGGCTCCTACAGGTTCTCCTGTATTTATAATTGCAGTTGCACCATCAAAGCTGATGCTGCCTGCCCCAATTGCCCCTACTACTACAGATGCAAATATGCCCAAAGGTGGGGCTCCTACACTGTAAGCTACTCCTGCCCCTATGGCAGGCCCCATTAGTTTTTGAGCAATATTTCCAAAAGTAACAAGGAAACCTATATCAAACAAACTGCCTATCTGTCTGATTATAAGCCCTATTAATAAGGATGAAAATAAGCCTAAGGCCATACCATTTAGTATTTTTACAAGATAATTTCTAATACCACCCTTAGATTTTGACACAAGAATCACTCCTCAACAAAAGTGTAATTACAGCTGTCTTGTCACCTCTAGTTATAAATATACCATCTTAGTCTTCTTCTATCAATAGTCTTTTCTTTGATAGTTCCTTTTTTATTCTTAAAAAGCTTTCTTCATCTTCTACTTCTATTGTATGGAGATGTACACCTCCTGTTAAGGAGGATAGGGGTTCTGCCTTAGTTTTTCTAAATTCATCCATGAATAATTTTAAATCGTATCTAGAACCTATTTGTAGTTGTGATTTTATTTCCCCGTATAGTGGATGCTCCACTATTACATCTATTATCTTCCCCCCTAAATCGACTATTATTCTCAATTCTTCCTCTAAGTCTTCAATGCTTTCATGGACGCAAACTATGGTCTTTATCAGCTTACTCTTTTCATAGGATTTAGGCAATATATAACCCCTAGGGGTGGCAAGAATATTCTTTCCCTTGGCTCTTAATAGGGCAATATCCTGTACTATTACTTGCCTGCTTACTTCTAATCTTTCAGCTAAGTCTGTTCCCTTAATGGGGTCTTGGGCCTTTTCAAGGATATGGAGTATTTTTTCTCTTCTTTCATTTCCATCCATATGAATTTTCCTTTCTACTTACTTTTCAAACCTTAAATCTTCTCCATAGAATTTTAGGGGTATGAATTTATCTAGTATCCTAGAAGTTACCCTATCAGTGTAAATCTCTGATATTTCCTTGAAATCCAAATTGGTTGAAATTATAGTTTTCTTAGCTGCCAATATTCTAGTATTTACTATATTAAAGATTTCTGCAGTGGTAAAGGTGTTTGCAACTTCTGTACCTAAATCATCTATTATCAGCAAGTCTGCTTCAAATAGTAAATCATATTCTTTGCTGTAGGCTTCCTTATTATCTTTATTAAACCTGTATTTTTCTATTAATTCTAAAATAGTAAAGGCTGTTTGGTAGATTACGATTTTGTTTTTATCTAATAAGGACTTTGCTATACAGTTACATAGGAAGGTCTTGCCTAAGCCTGTAGTCCCATAGAATAACAGGTTTTCTCCATTATCTTCATCGAAATTGTTGACAAAGCCTTCTGCTATGCTTACTATTAACCTCATGTTTTCCCTTGGTGTTAAGGGTTCATCTTCAAAGGGTTCATCCTTAAACAAGTTGATATTAAAGGTTTGGAAATTCTCTTTCTTCAGGACATTTTCAATATTTGACATCTTATATGCACGGGAAACTAAGGCCTGTTTTAGGCAATTACATTGGCTTCCATCTTCCAGGTATCCGGTGTCTTCACATAAGTCACAGTCATATTTTATATCCATATAATCTACTGGTATATTTGATTCTGTCATTAGATAGGCCTTCTCCATCTTAAGTTTTTCTATTTTCTTTCTTGCCTCTTCTGCCATTTCTTTATAATTATCTGGATTGTTGAGGATATTTTTAGACATCCTAAGGCCTATTCTAAATATTTCTTCGTCTATCTTTTTTATGGCAGGGATTGCCCTATATACCTTTTCTTTTCTCAGCCTCTGTTCTTGTAATTTTCTATCCCTTTTTTTCTCATATTCGCTTAGTATTTCCTTTATCATATCCTTATACATATTAAGCTTCTCCTTCTAACCTTTTTAGATAGGCTTCTCTCTTCTTTCTAGCTATGTCTTCTAAGGCATCTGCTGAATAGTCGTCTGTTCTTTGTTTAAAGTTGTGGAACCTAGTCTTAATAGGGGTAGGTTTTTTCTCTATGGCTTTTGGCTTTTTGTATTCCTTTTTCTCCTTAGGCTTATCCTTTTCCTCAATTTCTTCCACTGCCTTTATTCCTTTATTGTACCAAGATGTAAGGATGCCGTCTATATAGTTGATACTTGGATTGGCAGTCTTAGATGCCCCTTCACATCCCTTTAAAACCATTTCCATGGAAAATTTATATTCATCAAACCATTTATCTATTATTTTCATTTCACTTTCAGCAGCAAGCCTATTAAAGCCTAGGGCCTTCATTACCCGCTGATACCTATAGTACTTTTCATCCTTAGTCTTAAAATACTCAAGCAGGGCTTCCATATTGGTTAAACCTTCATCGTACCAAGCTCTAATTATTGATTCATAGTAATTAATGTTTCTTCTTTCTCCTTTTCTTTCAAATCCATAGGTAAAGGCTGCTTCTATGACATCTGGATTCATATTATAATGTGCTAACCAAGAAAGTATTTTCTGTTTTTCAGTAGTGGAAGTTTGCCTTCGAATTATATAGTCTATATTATTGAACATCCTATTTATCATGGGATTCTGGTTGGCTTCTATTAATTCATTAGGAGATGCAGTTGTTGGAATTTTCCTTTCTTCCTCCTTTGTACTAAATAGGCTAAGGTTGTTTTTTATGTACAATTGTTTTAGATTCAGAAATTTTACCTTATAGTTATATTTGTCATTTTCATCTACATGTATTTTTTCTATAATTCCTTTGCTTTCCCAAAAATCCCAGGCTCTTAAAACATCCTCTAAGGGGATTTCTAAATGTTTGGCTATAATTTGATTGTTTACTTCTACTTTTGCATCCCTATCATAGGCATATTTATATCCCAGTAAATATACTTTAACATAGGTACCGTTTGCCATTGGCATATAATCGTTAATAAATATGTTCTCTATGGGAGTATTTCCAAAATCCATATCTGTAGTCTCTAGGAAAAAGCTCATATAATCAGCTCCTAAGTTTATTTCTCACCTGAAAAAATCTCTTTTTCGACAATATCATTTTATAAATATAATTATATATCTTTTGCCCATCAATTACAAAAGAAGATTTTTCTTCTAAATAATAGGGGTTTGTTAAATCTAAGCCTTGATTGAAGAAATCATCAAGGTAGTATCCTACTGGCTGAAAGCCTATCTTTTCATATACCCTATAGGCCCGCTTGTTGAATTCTGCCACTTCTAAGATCATCTTTCTCATCTTCATCTTTGTAAAATAAAAATGAAGGAAGGTATCTAAAATCTCTGTCCCATATCCCTTATTTATGTGGTTTGGATCTAGAACTATGCCTAAGGTAGCTTCCCTTCTAATAATTTTTATCCCCTTAATTCCCATATAGCCAATCAGCTCATTATTTTCATTTCTAATACCATAATATTTGTTAAATATGCCATTTGCCTTCATCTTATACCATAACTCTATCTCCTTATCAGACATTTGAGGAAAGTTATAGTCCTCCAATAAGGGATTGTCATGGTATCCCCATTTTCTCATTTCAAATACATCTTCCAGTTGAAGGTCTCTTATTGTGACCCTTTTTCCTTTTATCTCCAACCCTACCACCTCAATTAATCAATTGGGAAATTATAGTGAATAGTTTCGTAACGCCGAATAAATTAGCTGCTCAATTTACTTCTCCAAGCTTTACCTAGCATCTATTGACTATTCACTATTTAATAGATAAATGCACAATTCCCAATTGTGAACTGTGAATTGTGCATTGTGTATTATTTTATTCTCTTGCCATATTAACAAACTTAGTAAATTCCTTTTTAAATACTAGCTCTATACTGCCTGTTGGTCCATTTCTATGCTTAGCAATGATTACTTCACCTATATTTTTCTTCTCTGTATCCTGATTATAATATTCATCCCTATATAAGAACATGACCACGTCTGCATCCTGCTCAATGGCTCCAGACTCCCTAAGGTCAGACAGGATTGGCCTATGGTCGGACCTGAGTTCTGGGGCACGGCTTAACTGGGATAAGGCCACTACAGGACATTCTAATTCCTTGGCCAAGGCCTTCAAGCCTCTAGATATGGCGGATATTTCCTGCTGCCTATTCTCATGACGGCTTTCAGATTGCATTAACTGAAGATAGTCTATTAAAATCAGGTCTAAGCCCTTCTCTATTTTAAGCCTCCTGCATTTTGCCTTCATTTCCATAAGGGATATTCCAGCAGTATCGTCTATGAAGATCTGTGCTTGGGACAAGGGCCCCATGGCATTTATAACCTGTATCCATTCATCTTCTGATAATCTGCCAGATATAATCTTTTGAAGGTCTACATGGGCAGTTGCAGAAATCATTCTCTGGACTAATTGTTCCTTTGACATTTCCAAAGAAAATATGGCTACCTTTGCTCCACCCTTAAGGGCTGCATTAGTTGCAATATTTAAAGCAAAGGCTGTTTTACCCATAGAAGGCCTTGCTGCCACCAAAATTAGGTCTGATTTTTGGAGTCCAGACAATTTGTAGTCTAAGTCTATAAAGCCAGTAGTAATCCCTGTTAGGGCATCCTGGTTGGCAGCCCTTTCTTCAATTTTTGAAAAGCTTTTCAATAATACTTCATTAAGGGGTGCGAATCCTTCCCTATGCCTGCCTTGGGTAATATCGAATATTGATTTTTCAGCCTTTTCAATTATGGCATTTACTTCTTCTGAATCCTCATAGGATTTTAATATTACCTCATTGCAAGATTTAATAAGCCTTCTTAGTATGGATTTTTCTTCCACTATTTTACAATAATATTTTGTATTGGCAGTTGTGGCTACACCGCTGGAAAGGTCGGCAAGATAAGTAACCCCACCTACACTTTCCAATGTACCTCGCCTTTTTAGCTCTTCAGCCAAGGTTATCAAGTCTACAGGCTCGTTTTTATTGTATAGGTTTATTATGGCTTCAAAGATTTCCTTATTGGCTTCCTTATAAAAATCTTCTGGCTTAATCATTTCTACTGCCATGTTTATGGCTTCCTTGTCTAAAATCATGGCCCCAAGTACAGATTGCTCAGCTTCGATACTATGGGGTGGAATTCGCCCAATTACTTGACTATCTATTTGAACCAACTCCTTACTGTTCAGTTATTTTTACATTAAGCTTGGCCACCAATTCGGTATAGACCCTTATGTCTACTTGGGTATTGCCTAGGGATTTTATATTATCCTTTAATTCGATTTTTCTTCTATCTATATCTATCTTATATTGAGATTTTAAAGCATCAGCTATATCCTTTGATGTTATGGAACCAAAAAGCCTGCCTCCTTCTCCGGCCTTTGCTTTGATTTCAACAGTAATGCTTTCTATTTTCTTTTTTAACTCCAAGGCTTCATTATATTCTTCTTCTCTCTTTTTGGCTTCAATTGCCTTTTGCTCTTCCCATTTTTTCAAGTTGGCAGGTGTTGCTTCTACAGCTAAACCCTTTGGCAATAAAAAGTTTCTAGCATAGCCATCCTTGGCATTAGCCAAATCTCCTGCCTTACCTAAGCCCTTTACGTCCTTCAACAATATTACTTTCATTCCTCTTCACCTTCCTTTAAGTATTCATCTATTACATTAATAAGGGTTTTTTCAACTTCATCCATATCGGTACTATTCACTTGGGTACCTGCACTAGTTAAATGGCCTCCCCCTCCCAGTTTTTCTAAAATCAACTGGGCACTTATGTTGCCAATTGACCTACCGGAAATATGAATTTTTTTATTCATATAGGTCAATACAAAGGAAGCCTCTACTCCATTGATGTTTAACAATTCATTGGCTGCTTGGGCAGCAATTAAAACGGAATCTTCCATTTCCCTTTCCAATCTACCAATGGCTATTTTATCAAATATTATCTTTGAAGATTTTATTACCTCTGCCTTATATAGGAATATATTATAATCGTCCCTAAACAATTGTCTAACTACAGTAGTATCAGCTCCAGCCCTTTTTAAAATAGAGGCTGCTTCAAAGGTCCTAACTCCAGTTTGGTAGCTGAAGTTCTTTGTATCTACTGCTATACCAGCAAGTAGAGCTTCTGCTTCAAATTTAGTTAAGTTGATTTTCTCACTCATATAGGACAATACTTCTGTGACCAACTCACAGGTGGAAGATGCATAGGGTTCTAGATAGATAAGGACTGGGTCTTGAATGAATTCAACTCCCCTTCTATGATGGTCTATAACTACTACCTTGTCTATAATCTCCAATAGTTCAGGTTCTTCTGTAAAGCTGGGCTTATGGTTATCTACTACAATTAAGAGGGAATTGTCATTGGCCATTTCTAAGGCTAAGTCTGGGGTGATTATACTTTCTAATAGCTCAGGCTGCTCATTTTTCATTCTTTCATATATGTTTTTAATAGACGGGTTTTCTCCCTTTAGAACTAAATAGCCTTCTTTTCCCCTATCCATTACTGCCCTTAAGACTCCTATTCCTGCTCCGAAGGAGTCCATATCTGGATTTTTGTGACCCATTACAAATACCCTATCTGCCTGGTCTATAAGCTGCCTTAAGGCATAACCAATAACCCTGGCCTTTACCTTGTTGCGTTTCTCAACAGCCTTTGTTCTACCGCCATAAAAGCTTAGGTTATTCCCTACTTGAACTACTGCCTGGTCTCCACCCCTACCTAGGGCAATGTCAATGGCAGCCCTGGCCTTAGTATAGGCGTTATTAGGATTATTGCCATCAGCTCCAACTCCAATACTTAAAGTAATGGGTATAGTATTGCCTAGGTCCAGCTCCCTCATCTGGTCTAATATGTCAAATTTCTTAGTTTCTATACATTTAAAACCATAGTTTTCTATAATTACAAGGTATTTATCGTTTTCATATTTTCTAACTATACCGTTATATTTGGCAAAGTAGGAGTTAATATTTTTATCGATTTCTGCCAATACTAAAGGCCTATTTACCTCTGGAGTATTGTTCTTTACATCGTCATAGTTATCTACATATACTAGGGCTACTACCAATTTTTCATTGATGTATTTTTGTGCTAGTTCAACAAATTTTGTATTATCAACCCAATAAAGCATTACTATTCTATTGTTGGGACTGCTGGTTTTACTTGTATCTACTAAGTTTGGGTAGACCTTGTAATGTTTTTCTTTGTATTTTATATCTATTGGTCTTAGTTCTTCTTCCTCCAATATATCATCTATTTTAAATCCTGGTATTAGGTTTACTATTTCCTGATGAAGTATATCCGGATCATTAACCATCTTTAGAAAAGGCGTATTATACCAACGAATACTTCCCTTATCATCTACCATAACTAGTGGAAAGGGCATATTAAATATGGCATGTTTTGTTGCAGATTCAAATTCATCTGACAGGCCCTCTACGAACTTTTTAAATTCATCATTTTTCTTCCTTATATTTTTTATATTATGGTAAATTAAATAGCCTAATAAAATTCCACCTATGGTCCCTAGTATTGGCTGGTAAAATCCTATTATTATGTTTAATACTCCGATTACTAATAGGTATAAATAATCGTTTAACCATTTTAATATTTTATTTTTCATAATAATCCTCCCATTAGGATTTTTGCATTCTTAGTTTCCTTAAATCAAATATGCTGTCTATTACTCCGATGAAAAATGGTATGGTACTGGTAGGCAAGATAAAGATGTTTAAAGCCAATATCAAAAACCTAAATACCGACTTCATCTTAAGCCTAATTAGTAGAAAATCTATTACTGCCAATCCTTGTACGATAAATATGAAGCTTACTAAGAATGTAAGGTTTAACAATAAGGCTCCATGATACTGGACCTCTAGGCTTTTCATAATGAAAGCTGCTAAAAACATAATGCCAATACCAGGAATAATATTATTGGGCAATCTAAACCTTGAAAATCTTTGTTCAGGTACATATCCATATCCCATTTTCCTAAGTACAAAGGATGAAAAGAATATATTTATATAGCTAATTAAAAAGGAGATTATTATCAATAAGGAAGGGATACGAACCATGATAGTCCTATTTTGATCTTCCAAGGATTCAGACAATCTAGCTAAATCGTCATTTGACACTCCTAGCTCTTTAAATATTTCGATTTGCATGTTTATAGATTGGGATAAGAAATCTTCTATTTGAGCTGTAAAATTAAAGTCTGATACCCTCTCTCCCAAGGATATAATTAATAGAAAGGAGAGAACAAATACTGCAGTTGAGATCAATATGGTTTCCATACTTTTCTTCTTATGCTTTATACAATAATTAATTGCAACACTTAAAGGTGCAAATAATAGGACTAGAGAAGCCCCATAGCTGCTGCCTAAAAGCAGTTGGATAATTAAAGATGCAATAATTATACTAAATATATTATTATATATATGATTTCTTATTCCTAATATTATAAATGGTAGGGGAATAAATATCATTAAAGACGGTAAAAAGTGGATTCCATATACTGCATACATAACCATAATAGATATTACTATTAAACTTTCTATTATGCCTTTTTTCATCTTGCCATTATTATCCAAAAATTTCACCTCTAATTCTTATCTTTATCAATAAATTCAAGGAGTATACTTAAATCTCCATACCATTTTTCTATTTTGTGTTCTTCTATTAGGTTTATTTTTATATTTTCTCTTAAGGCTGCTTCTATGTCTTCATATTTAAGCCCAAGCCTTTTACCCAACAGTAAGGCTTCTAAGATTATATTGGAAATTAGGTCTTCAAGATTTTCCTTTGTGTATTCTTCTCCATTGGCTAAGGTATTGTAAAGGCTTGCAATGGAGCTTAACAATTGAGCCTTGAGCCATTCTATGGTCCTCATATTCTTTATAATATCTATATCTTTGTTTTGCATTTTCCCCCATCCTTTAATTATATTTAGCCTTATTAAAATAATACAAAGTATAGAAGGATAAGTCAAATAAAAAAAGAGAGGATGACCTCTCTTAGTCTGCGCTATATGGTAATAATGCTACTTGTCTTGCTCTCTTTATAGCAGTTGTAAGCTCTCTTTGATGTTTTGCGCAGTTTCCAGAAATTCTTCTAGGAAGAATTTTTCCTCTTTCTGTTATATATTTTTTAAGCCTGCTTACATCTTTGTAATCTATATGACTTATCTTTTCTACACAAAAGCTACAAACTCTTTTTCTTGGCTTATATCTTCTTTGCATCTTCTTACCCTCCTTCTAGAATGGAATATCGTCGTTGTCGGTTGGGTGGAATCCTTCTATATCTCCAAAATCTAGTCCAGAGTCGTCAAAACCTTGATTTCTATTGGTGTCTCCCCATTCTAAGAATTCAACTTGATTTGCTACAACTTCTGTCACATATCTCCTTATGCCGTCTTTTTCATAGGAGCTGGTCTGAATTCTTCCTTGAACTGCCACTAATCTACCTTTAGCTAGATAATTAGCGCAATTTTCTGCAGCTTTACCCCATACTACTATGTTTATAAAGTCTGCAGTCGGTTGATTTCTAGCTTCCATTTCCTGCTTTTTCTCTTTAGATAAGCCTTTATCAACTGCCAGGGTAAATCTTGTAACAGGATTTCCTGTCACAGGTATATATCTCAGCTCTGGATCTCTAGTCAACCTTCCAATCAATACAACATTATTCATATTCTCACCCACCTTAGACTATTCATCTTCCCTAACGATCATGTGTCTCATAACGCTGTCGGAAATCCTAGCAATTCTGTCTAATTCTTCAGTAATCTTTGGTGTTCCTTCATAGTTGATGATTACATAGTATCCTTCAGTATGGTCGTTGATTTCGTATGCTAGTTTCCTATTTCCCCACTCATTAAGGTCTGTAATATTGCCCCCGTCCTCAGTTATTATGTTTTTAAATCTTTCTAGGACTTGGGTTCTCTTTTCCTCTTCATTTGGGTAGAAGATAACTAATAATTCATATTTTCTCATACCTTTCACCTCCTTATGGACTATCGGCTCTATTATCTTAGAGCAAGGATTACCAAAGTATTATATCACTTGTAGGCTTTGTATGCAAGCCTTAATAATAATTCTTTTCAAATTCGTATTTTATTCTATCATAATCATAGCCTAAGGATAATAATACCATTAGTTTAATCCTGACCTTTTGTGATGGCAAATCTTCTCCAAATATTACTCCCAAACTCCTTAAATGCCTTTCGGAACCCTCAAATCCATAAGTATTAGTAAAAAATCTTCCCTTAATGGTCCTAGAGGTTAATACTACAGGTATTGAAAGACTTATGGCTTCACTTATACCATCTAACATAGCTTTTGGAATATGGCCTGCTCCTAAGGACTGCAATACTATCCCATCTACCCCATCCCTAATACTATTTCTTATATTCCTAGAATCTGAGCCAAGGTAGGAAGGTATTATATCTACAACAATATTGTCAATATTCCCTAAGCCATAAGTCTCTTTTATGATTGGTTTTCTGAACCATAGGACCCGATTATTATCTATGGTACCTATATGTCCAAACTCCAATGATTTAAAGGTGTCCAATCCTGTTCTATGGGTTTTGGTAGCTTCCCTTGCAGGTACTATCTCCGATGCAAATACTATCAAGACCCCCATCTCTGCTGCCATTTCATCAGCAGCAACCCTTATTGAATCCATAATATTTATAGCTACATCGGAGCTTATGGCAGATAAGTTTCTTTGTGAACCTGTCAGTACAATAGGAATATTTAAATCCGTTGTCAAATCTAAGAAATAAGCTGTTTCTTCCATGGTGTCTGTTCCATGGGTAATTACGATTCCATCATAGCCTTTCCTGCTTATGTCCATAACAAGATTTCGTAACCCTATTAAATCCTTGATTGTCATATGGGCACTAGGAATATTTATAAAATCAATGGCATCAATAATAAATTCTTTTTTTATATTATTCAATGAGTCAAGCAAGTCTTTAGCCCCAGCAGTGGGAACTGCTAAGCCTGATTTATCTGCCTCCATGGCTATGGTTCCACCTGTTGAAATTAATGCAATTCTTTTCAAAAAAATCGCCCCCTCCAAAATAATCCCTTTGACCATTAATCAATATATGATAGGGCACCAATATTATCTACCTTGTGAACAAAGACCTCCCAAGCCGGATACTCATCTTTAACATACTCTTGAATATCCTTAATTAACCTATTATCCTCCCCTGGCCCTATGCACATTATGGTGGGGCCTGCACCGCTTAAGTAGCAGCCTAAGGCACCTTTTTGGTTTACAGCACTTATAATTTCATCAAATCCTTCAATTAATTTACCCCTGTAGGGCTGGTGGAATTTATCTTGGAGGCCCAATTTTATTAGGCCACTATCTCCTGTTGCAAGGGCAGTAAGGAGGATGCTTACCCTGCTTACATTGTAAATTCCATCCTTAAAATCTATTCTCTTGGGAAGGACTTCCCTTGCCTTTGAAGTGGACAGCTCAAAGTTTGGAACTAAGGCTATAAAGTTCAGCTTGTTTTTTATAGGCAGCTTAGCTATGTGGATTTTATCTCCTTCCATAACTGATACTACTAAGCCTCCATAGATTGCAGGAGCCACATTATCAGGATGGCCTTCAATTTCTGTAGCTAATTTTAGTATATCCTCTTTATCTAAGGGCTTTCCTAGGATTTCATTGGCCCCCATAATTCCTCCAACTATACAGGCTGCAGAGGAACCTAAGCCCCTGGCTATTGGAATATTGTCATTTACTTGGATTTTCACTGGTATCAAAGGCTTCCCTAGGTATTCAAAGACCCTTCTATATGATTTATATATTAAGTTTTCCTCTTTGCTTTCAGCACTTTCAACAAATGTAAATATGTTGTACCTATCGATGGCTAGGCCTAGGACATCAAAGCCTGGACCAAGATTGGCACTGGTGGCAGGAACTTTTACCTTAATCATTTTTATTCACCTTCAAAAATTTTAATATTACATCCCTCATTTCATCTTTTTGGCACAGGGTATTGTGGATTTCAGGTAAGACTTCCAATTCTGCTAAGTGCTTGGGGACTTTGGTATTGGAGACTTTTGCCAGCCCCTCTAAGTCTCTAAAATCCTTCCCTGTAATTCCCTTTCCAATGGAAGTTAGCACCTTTTTATGGAACTTAAATGGGCTTGCTGTTGATGCAATTAGGGTCTTAGTTTCATCCTTTTCTTCTTCTAAATATTTCATATAGACTCCGTATGCAACAGCAGTATGGGGATCTATTATGTAATCTTCCCCTTCATATACCCTCTTAATCCAATAAGATGTTTCTCCTTCGTCTGTGAAGTTTCCGTATATATTCTCTTTGAAATCATCCCAATAGTATTTTCCCCTTTCCCTTAGTTCAGTCATCTTTTCCCTTGTAATATTTTCATCATTGCCTGATATATGGAATAAAAATCTTTCAAGGTTGCTGGATACTAAAATATCCATGGAAGGCGATGAGGTGAGAATTAGGTCTCTTTCCTTATCATATATGCCAGTGTTAAAGAAATCAGCCAAGACCTTGTTGTTATTTGATGCACATATAAGCCTATTTACAGGTAGCCCCATTCTCTTTCCATAATATGCAGCTAAGATATTTCCAAAGTTCCCTGTAGGAACTACAATATTGATCTTTTCGCCCTTTGAAATAACTTTTCTCCTAAGTAATTCTATATAGCCATACACATAATAGGTTATTTGGGGTATAAGCCTGCCTATGTTTATGGAGTTGGCAGATGATAGGATATAACCCTGCTTTTCAAGAAAGCCATTGAAATCAACATCGGAGAATACTTCCTTAACCCCACTTTGAGCATCATCAAAATTACCTTTAATAGCTGAGACAAAGGTATTGTTGCCTCTTTGGGTAACCATTTGAAGCCTTTGAATGGGGCTTACTCCCCCATCTGGATAGAAAACTATAACATTTATGCCTTCAATATCTTTAAAGCCTTCTAAGGCAGCTTTTCCTGTATCTCCTGAAGTTGCAGTAAGGATTACTATTTTTTTATCTATGTTTCTAGTCCTTACTGCAGCCTTTAAAAGGTAGGGAAGTATAGTTAGGGCCATATCTTTAAAGGCCAAGGTAGGTCCATGGAATAATTCTAGGAAATGTGCCTTTTTAGTGCTTTTTATTTCAATTACACTCTCTTTTCTAAACTTTTCATCATAGGCCCCATTTACCGCCTTCCATAATTCCTCTTCAGTATAATCTGTAAAATACAGGCTTAGGATTTTGTAAGCTACTTCCTTATAACTTAGGTCTATTAATTCCTCTAAGGATGGAAGGGAGGGAAAAGTTTCTGGAACGAATAAGCCTCCTTCCTCTGAAATACCCTTTATAACAGCTTCCTTAGAAGAAACTATATTGTTTTTATCTCTAGTGCTAAAGTACCTCATAACAGTCCTCCTAATCTTCCAAATTCACTAAGGCTAGGTTTTCTACTCCCTCTAATATATTTAGTATATCAGATAATCTTACCTCTTTTGTTATAATTGCAAAATCTTTATCATCTTCAAAGACTTTTTCTTCTATTACCCCTCCGAGGTCGACTTCATAGTCTTTCCAATTGGAAATTCTTATATAGTATTTTCCTCGGATGTCCTCATTTTTATTTTCAAGCTTCCTATTTCCTAGGGGATTTTTCTTATCCTGAATATTCATTACACAATCTATAATATCTGTTAGGACTGCATTTGCAGTTGGATACATTCCAGCACCTGGCCCATAAAAGTTTAATACGCCTGAAAAGTCTCCTTCTATGGATACAGTATTATATGCTTCCCTTATCATAGTAAAGTAGCTGCCATCCTTAAAGGCCTTTGGCTGTACAATTGCTTGATATCCTCCATCAACTTCAACGACTTCACCTATGAGCTTAATTACCATCTCCCTTTCCTTCAAAAGCTTAATATCTAAGGCTAATAATTTGTCTATTCCATGGCAGATTATATCTTCCTCTCTTATGGCTGAGCCAAAGGCCAATGTGGATAGGATTCTCAGCTTTCTCAAAGTATCTAACCCTTTCACATCCGAAGATGGGTCTGCCTCAGCATAGCCTAAGCCCTGTGCCTCCCTTAGGGCTTGTCCATAGTCTAAACCTTCATCTGTCATCTTGGTTAAGATATAATTACAGGTACCATTTAGAATTCCCCTAAGCCTTGAAATATTATTTACCCTTATTTGGTCTTTTAAAGGCTTCAATATTGGAATTCCACCTGCTACACTTGCTTCATAAAGAAAATAAACATCATTTTCTTCAGCCAGGAGTGAAAGTTCTTCAAAGTGTTTAGAAACCAAGGCCTTATTTGCAGTTACTACGTGTTTCTTATTATTTAACGCCTCCTTTACTAGCCTATAGCTTAAATCCACATCCCCTGTAACTTCAACTATTATATCTATTTCCTTATCTTCCATTATTTCTTGAGGATTTAGAGTAAGTTTATCCTTTGAAACCTTGACCTTTCTTTCTTTTTCAAGATTTCTGACTAGGATTTTTTTGATATTTATATCTTTTAATGGGGTAGCTTCTGATTTATTATTTAATATATGAGCAAGTCCTTGTCCAACAGTTCCAAAACCCAATAATCCAATATTTACCACCATATCCCTCCTTCAATTACCAGTGATTTTTCGATTTATAGATTTGGTTATGCCTACACTTCATCTACAAATGCATTATATATGGCTGCTACTGACTTTTCATAATCCTCATTTTCTATTCCAATTATTATACTTAGCTCACTAGACCCTTGTGAAATCATCCTAATATTAATATCGCTTTCATACAGGGCTGTAAAAATCTTTGCGCTAATGCCCTTAGTCCTTATCATACCACTTCCGACAACTGCTAGAAGTGCCATATTTGTATAGGTAGTTATACTATCAGGCTTGCAAAAAATTCGAACCTCTTCTATTATCTTATCCAGCTTCCCCTTTATATCCTCCTCTGCTACAATAACAGATATGGAATCTATACTTGAAGGCATATGCTCAATGGAAATATCATTTGACTCAAATACTGATACCAGCTTTCTAAGAAATCCCTTTTCACTTGTCATAAAAGTCTTTTCAATAGATAATACGGTGAAGCCTTTTTTGCCTGCAATTCCTGTAATTTTGCCATGTTTAGTCTTAGACAGTCTACTATGGACAATAAGGGTTCCTTCATCTTCAACCTTGTTAGTATTTCTAATTTGAATTGGAATTCCCTTCTTTTTTACTGGGAAAATTGCCTCTTCATGGAGGACTGGTGCCCCCATATAGGATAGGCCCCTTAGCTCCTCATAGGTTATTTCCCTTATAGGCTTTGGATTTTCAACTATATTTGGATCTACCATTAGGAAGCCTGGCACATCGGTCCAATTCTCATAAAGACCTGCATTTGCTGCATTTGCCACTAGGGAACCAGTTATATCAGAGCCCCCTCTTGAAAAGGTGAAAATATTTCCATCTTTATCAGCACCATAAAAGCCTGGTATGACTGCAGCATCAAGTTTAGATAGCCTTTCTGAAAGGAGTTTTTCAGTTATCTCTTCATCATAATCACCCTTTGCTTTAAACCTGATTACTTCCGCTGCATCAACAAAGGGTATATCTAGAAAATCTGCAAGTAAAATCCCATTTATATATTCTCCCCTACTTGCACAATAATCCCTTGTTGCCTTCCTGAGTATATTCTCATATACTTCCTCCAGAATTTCTTCTATTGGTGTATTTAATTCAAGTTCTTTACAAATTCCTACATACCTTTCCCTAATAAGTTGAAATACCTCATCAAAGTTAATTCCGTGAGATGAAAGCTGATGGCACATGTATAATAAATCAGTGATTTTATGGTCTCCCCTATATCTTTTCCCTGGGGCTGAAACCACTATAAATTTTCTATTTGGGTTTTCCCTTATTATAGTCCTTACCTTTTTAAATTGAGCACTGTCTGCCAACGAACTTCCGCCGAATTTTGCTACTATTATCCTATCCATTTTTACACCTCCAATAATATGTAAAAAAACACCCATCAAAAAAGACGAGTGTTAAGCCCTATTCATATTTTTACCATTTTATAACTTTATCAGGTTAATGTCAAGATTGTATTCTGGTTAATAAATAAAATTATATTTTACATAGATTTAACATTAATATGTTCTTAGATTTAACATTCATATTTTACACTGGTATTGAGAAAAATAAGAAGGAAAAAATCGAAAGGAAGGATAGTAAATGAAAAGGATATTAACCATAGGCATAATTTTAATCTTAGGAGCCTCTATATTAGGAGGATGTGGTGCCAATAATTCAACAGATTCCGGCAAGGGTTTTAATTTAGACAAGGAAATCGTAGTCATTTCAAGGGAAGAAGGGTCAGGTACTAGGGGTGCCTTTGTTGAAATTACAGGAATAGAAGCAAAGGATGAACTAGGAAATACTGTAGACAGAACTTATGAAGAAGCTATAGTTTACAATGGTACAAACCAAGTCTTAACAGCAGTAGCTGGAAATGAATATGCAATTGGCTATGTATCTACTGGTTCTTTGAACGAAACTGTAAGAGCTCTAAAGATTGATGGAGTAGAGCCTACTACAGAAAATATTAAGAATGGTAGTTACAAAATTGCAAGACCCTTTAATATTGCAACAAAAGGAAATTTAACTGAAATCACACAGGATTTTATTGATTTTATAATGAGCAAGGAAGGTCAAGAAATAGTTTCTGAAGACTTTATAGCAGTAGATGATAATGCTGCACCTTATGCTGGTTCTAAACCCTCAGGAAAAATCATAATAGCTGGTTCAACTTCAGTAACTCCTGTTATGGAAAAATTGAGAGAAGCATACTTAGAAATAAATCCTGAGGCAGAAATTGAAATTCATTCAACAGGTTCCTCAGCAGGTATGCAAGCTGTTATCAATGGCACAGCTGATATAGGTATGGCGTCCAGAGACTTAAAGGACAGTGAAAAGGCAGACTTAGATTATATGGCAATAGCTATAGACGGTATTGCAGTTATAAACAATCCTGCAAATACTATAGACAATCTATCCTTAGAAGATGTTACCAAGATATTTATAGGGGAAATAACCAGATGGAGCCATATTAAATAAAGTAGGTGAAAATCCATGAAGAAAAATTTTCTTGAAAAATTTATGGCGATAGTATTTTTTATCTCCGCCACTGCTTCTATTATATCTGTAATCCTTATTTGTGTCTTTATGTTTACAGGTGGCATACCTGCCCTTAGGGAAATAGGGCTTTTTAATTTTATATTTGGTAGGAAATGGTCACCCTCCAATGTGCCGCCATCATTTGGAATTTTTCCCATGATATTGGGAAGTATCTATGTAACCCTTGGGGCCATCATAATTGGGGTCCCTATTGGGGTGTTAACAGCAATATTTTTATCTAAGTTTTGTCCTAGGAAAATATATAGATATATTAAACCTGCTGTCAATCTCATGGCAGGGATCCCATCTATCGTTTATGGTTTCTTTGGTATGGTTGTGCTGGTGCCTTTTATAAGCAATGTATTTGGAGGAAATGGCAATAGCATATTGACCGCTTCCATACTTCTTGGAATTATGATTTTACCCACTATTATAGGCCTTTCAGAATCAGCCATTAATTCTGTGCAAAAATCCTATTATGAAGGTGCCATAGCCCTAGGTGCCAGCCATGAAACAGCAGTTATGTTTACAGTAGTTCCTGCTGCAAAAAGTGGAATCTTAGCCTCCATCGTCTTGGGAATAGGCAGGGCCATAGGGGAAACCATGGCTGTAGTTATGGTGGCTGGAAACCAAGCCCGAATGCCCAATGGTATCTTAAGGGGAATTCGTACCTTAACAGCCAATATAGTTATGGAAATGGGATATGCAGCTGACCTTCATAGGGAGGCCCTAATCGCAACGGGAGTAGTCTTATTTGTATTTATACTATTGATTAATGGGATATTTTTGATACTGAAAAGGAGGATGAACTAATTGAATAAGTATACCAAGATTATTAAAGGCTTTGTCATATTATCTGCAATACTTACCTTTTCAGTTTTGCTTATATTAATTGGCTATATATTGATAAAAGGAATTCCCCATATGGATACTTCTTTATTTGCCTTAGAGTTTAGTACGGAAAACCTATCTTTATTTCCTGCAATTATAACTACACTGATGATGATATTTTTATCCCTATTAATTGCCTGTCCACTTGGGGTTTTTACAGGCTTTTATCTTGTAGAATATGCCAAATCTGGGAATAAGGTCGTTGAGATAATAAGGCTTACTACGGAAACCTTATCGGGAATCCCATCTATTGTATATGGCCTATTTGGATTGTTATTCTTTGTTACTGCCCTTGGTTGGAGTTTTTCATTGATTGCAGGGGCCTTCACCCTAAGTATTATGATACTTCCCCTTATAATCAGATCAACAGAGGAGGTCCTGATTGCAGTCCCTAATAGCCTTAGGGAAGCAAGCTTTGGCCTAGGTGCTGGTAAGTTAAGAACCATATTTAGGATAGTCTTGCCCAGTGCTATGCCAGGAATACTTACAGGTATTATCCTTGCCATAGGCAGAATAGTAGGTGAAACTGCAGCCCTTATCTATACTGCAGGTACAGTGCCTCAAATACCTGACAATTTGTTTTCATCAGGTAGGACTTTGGCAATTCATATGTATGTCCTATCTAGTGAAGGCTTATACACCAACAAGGCTTATGCCACTGCAGTAATACTCCTATTAGTGGTAATTGGAATAAATGGTTTATCTAGCTATGTAGCAAAAAGATTTTCAAAGGAGAATGTTAATGGATAAGATTAAAGTAGAAAATTTAAACCTATATTATGGAGACTTTCATGCTCTTAAAAATATAAATATGAGTATAGAAGAAAATCTAATAACTGCCTTCATTGGACCTTCCGGTTGCGGTAAGTCAACTTTTCTTAAGACCTTAAACCGCATGAATGACTTGATTGAAAATTGTAGAATTGAAGGTTCAGTCCTATTAGATGGCCAAGATATATACAAAAATGGAAATATAAATGTGAACTTGTTAAGAAAAAGGGTGGGAATGGTATTTCAAAAACCTAACCCCTTTCCCATGAGCATATATGATAATATAGCCTATGGTCCCAGAACCCATGGTATTAAATCTAAGGCCAAACTTGATGAAATAGTAGAAAGAAGCTTGAGAAATGCAGCCATATGGGATGAGGTAAAGGACAGATTAAAGAAAAATGCCCTTGACCCAATTTCTACACTTAAAATCGAAGACCTAGTAGTGGAATTGAAAAAGGAATATACCCTTGTTATGGTGACCCACAATATGCAGCAGGCAGCTCGGGTATCAGACAAAACAGCCTTTTTCCTAAGCGGTGAATTAATTGAATACGATAATACGGAAGATATTTTTTCCAATCCTAAAGACAAGCGTACTGAAGACTATATTACTGGTAGATTTGGTTAATGGTTATTTGCGAAAGGATTGATATTTGTGAGGAATAGATTTGATAGGGAGTTAAAATTATTAAATGAAGAGTTAATTGAAATGGGCAATGCCATTGAAAGCTCCATAGAGGCAGCTGTTACTGCCTTAATTGAGCAAAATGTTGATTTGGCTAGGAGGGTAATCGAAGGAGACAAGGAAATCAATGATATAGAAAAGGATATTGAAAAAAGATGCTTAAAACTCCTACTTCAACAGCAGCCTGTAGCCAGTGATTTAAGAATGATTTCTTCTGCCTTAAAGATGATTACGGATATGGAAAGAATTGGAGACCAAGCCTCAGATATTTCAGAAATAACCCTTAGATTGGCTAATGTAAAATATTTAAAGGAAATTGTCCATATACCTCAAATGGCTAAGGCCACCATAAAGATGGTAAAGGATAGTATAGACGCCTTTGTAAAAAGGGACTTAGATTTGGCAGTATCTGTTATATATTATGATGATGTTGTAGATAATCTATTTAATATTGTAAAAAACGAAGTCATTGCCCTCATTAGGGAAAGCGCAGACAACGGTGAGCAAGCAGTAGACTTTCTCATGATAGCTAAATATTTTGAAAGAATTGGAGACCACGCAGAAAACATTGCTGAATGGGTTTATTATTCCATTGCAGGCCAACATTATGAAAGGAAATACGATGAACCAAGAGAAATATAAAAATCTCTTGGTTTTGTTATATAATTGTAAAAGGGTATAATCTAATTAATAGCTTTTCACTATTCACTGAAAATGAAAGGGTGGTTTGGTGCCAATTATTTATTGTGTTGAAGATGATGAGAGTATCAGGGAATTGATAGTCTATGCCTTAAACAACAATAATTTAAAGGCTAAGAGTTTTGAAAACTGGTCTGAACTATCTAAGGAAATGGAAGAGGAAATCCCTGATTTAATACTATTGGATATTATGCTGCCAGGAGATGATGGCTATAGGATTTTAGATAAATTGAGAAGTGATTTTAAAACTAAGGATATTCCCGTCATTATGATATCTGCAAAAACAAGCGAATACGATAAGGTAAAGGGCCTGGATATGGGGGCTGATGACTATATCACTAAGCCCTTTGGAGTTATGGAATTGATTTCTCGAATCAATGCTGTTTTAAGAAGAAGTAATAGGAGGAAAAGCAGTGAAAACATCTTGTCCCTAGGTAGCCTAGTCCTAGACATAGATAAACGTATTGTAACTGTAGATAGCAGGGAGGTAAACTTGACATATAAGGAATTTGAGCTCCTATACTACCTTTTGCTAAACAAGGATGTAGTCTTGTCTAGGGATAAGTTAATGTTGGAAGTTTGGGGGACAGATTTTGAAGGAGAAAGCAGAACAGTAGATGTCCATATTAGGACCCTCAGATTAAAATTAGGAGAGGCAGGCAAGTATATCCAGACAATTAGAAATGTAGGTTATAAGATAGGGGGATAGATTTGGAAAGAAGATTATATTATACCCTTGCAGTGATTGCAAGTATAACAGCAGTTGTTACTTCTATAGTACTAGTATTTTTGCTTCACGATTTTTATAGTCCTATGGTTAGTTCAATAGAAAATATAAAATTTGTTTTTATCGGAATTTTACCTGCCATAGTTGGCCTCCTAGTCTTTATTTTATTATTTTTATACTTAATTTCTTCTATTTTAACTGCAAAAATAATTGAACCAATTAAACTCACGACCCAAAATATTGAAAGCATCCTATCTGGTGAAAAAGTGGAAATCCCAGAGGTTTATGAGGAGCTTAAGCCCTTTATTGAAACCATTGAATTACAGAAAAAGGAAATTGAAGCCTATATCAGGAAACTAAAGGAAGCAGAAAAAATAAGAAGGGAATTTACTGCCAATGTTTCCCACGAATTAAAAACTCCCTTAACATCCATAAATGGCTTTGCAGAAATGATTGAAACTGGCACGGCTAAGGGTGAAGATGCCATGAAATCTGCTGCCATCATTAGAAAGGAAGGAAATAGGCTTTTAGACTTAATAGATTCCATTATCAAATTATCCCAATTGGAAGATATTAATGTGGAAAAAGAATTTGCCCCCTTAGATATCTATCCCGTTGGAGAAACAGTTTTAACCAACTTAAGACCCAAGGCAAAGGAAAAAAATATTTCCCTAAGTCTTCATGGTAGTAAAACAGTGGTGGAAGCTAATAGGAGAATGATAGAGGACTTATTATATAATCTTATAGACAATGCTATAAATTATAATAAGCCTGGGGGAGAGGTAAGTATAAATATTTATCCCAAAGGTGATTGGGCAGTTATTAGGGTTAGTGATACTGGCATAGGGATACCTGTTGAAGACCAAAGTAGAATATTTGAAAGGTTCTATAGGGTTGATAAGTCTCGATCTAAAAAGGTGGGAGGCACTGGCCTAGGACTTTCAATAGTAAAACATATTGTAGAATTCCATAATGGAAAAATAGATTTATCTAGTAAAGTAGGAGAAGGAACTACTATAGAAGTCCATTTACCAAAATAATCCCCTCAATTGAGGGGATTATTTTATCTTAGGGATTCCTTTATAACCTTTCCAAGGGACTTTATACCTTCTCTAATCTTCTCATCATTCATATTTGAATAGTTTAATCTAGCTGTGTTTTCATTGCCTCCATTGGGGAAGAAGGAGCCTCCAGGTACATAGGCTACATTGTATTCTAAGGCTTTTTTGGCCAATTCCCTAGCATTCATGTATTCAGGCAGTACTATCCAAGTAAAGAGTCCTCCTTCGGGATAGGTATATTTTACTTCCTTAGGGAATTCTTTCTCTATGGCATCCATCATAACATCTCGTCTATGTTTATATAAATCTATAATTTTCTTGATATGCTCATCTAAGTCATATCTTTCTAAAAACTTAGCTACTTCCACTTGAGAAACAGTACTAGATTGTAAATCGGCCCCCTGTTTTACCAATATAAATTTACTTAACAAGTCAGTATCTGCAACTACCCAACCAAGCCTCAGGCCAGGGCATAGAATCTTTGAAAAAGTTCCTAAAAAGGCCACCCTGCCTTCAGTATCAAAATGCTTAATGGCTGGTAAAATCTCACCTTCAAATCTCAATTCTCCATAAGGATTATCTTCTATTATTGCTACATTATATTTATTTGCTAATTCAACTAATTTCTTTCTTCTTTCAATAGACCAAGTTCTTCCTGATGGATTTTGGAAATCTGGAATAACATATATGAATTTAACATTATCATTAGCTTTCAAAACTTCTTCCAATTCATCCATATCCATTCCTTGGTCATCTGTAGATACTTCTATAAACTTAGGTTCATAGGCTTTAAAAGCATTTATGGCACCTAAGTAAGTAGGACTTTCGCACACTATGATGTCTCCAGGGTTTATAAATATTTTTGCTGCAAAATCAAGTCCTTGCTGCGAGCCACTGGTAATTAAAACATTTTCTGCTTTTGCATCTACATCTAGTTTTTTCATTCTTTTTGCTATTGCTTCCCTTAGAGGATAATAACCTTCTGTTGGGCCGTATTGCAAGGCTAAGGCTCCATTGCTTTCTAGAACTTCTTTGTTAATTTTTTTGAATTCCTCTATGGGAAATGACTCAGGTGCTGGCATTCCACCTGCAAATGATATGATATGTGGCTGCTGAGTAAGTTTTAGTAGTTCTCTAATTTCTGACGCCCTAATGTTGTCCATACGCTTTGCATAATTTAACGACATCATATGCACCTCCAAATTTAAGTTTTATTACCTCAGTTATAGTTTACTATTTAATATTTAAATTGTCCAATATTATAGTACAATTTAATGGCAAAATAAAAAAGTTATTCTATTGCAAATATTATGAAAATATTGACAATTTAGTGTACAATGTTAATTTAACTTCTGAAAGCTCGATTTAAATTTAAGCAAAAATGTCATATAATACAAAAACAAAAAGCCAAATACATTGTTAAAATGTATTTGGCTTTTATCTTAATCATCGTCTTTTAAGTCGTCTTCCATTTCATCTACAATTTCATTTATAATGATGCGAACCCAACATATTCGTTTATCACATATTTCTTCTATATGAAATTCTAAGTTCTCATATTCTACAACGACCTTTTGGCCATCTTCAGGTATATAACCTATTTGATCTATTAAAAATCCACCAAGGGTATCATAGTCCTCTGAATCCTCGTTTAGTTCAATATCTAACTTATTATTCAGCTCTCTTATGGAAATTGTACCCTTAGCAATAAATGTTTTTTCATCTATCTTCCTAAGTTCTGGCTCATCATGGTCATATTCATCTTCAATGTCTCCAACTATTTCCTCTATTAAGTCTTCCATAGTTACTATTCCTGAGAAACCGCCATATTCATCTATTAGAATTGCCATGTGTTGTTTTTTCATTTGAAGCTCATTAAATAACTCGTTGATATTCTTCCTTTCAGGGACAAAATAGGCTGGCCTAAGGATTTTTCTTATATCTATATTATCAAAGCCTACTTTATAGGCTTCTAGCAGTAGGTCTTTAAGATATAGTATTCCTAAAATATTGTCTACATATCCCTCATATACAGGAATCCTTGAATATTTTAATTGCAATAAATCATCAAGATATTCCTCTAGGGGATCTTCTAAGTCTATCATGAAAACTTCTGTCCTAGCTGTCATTATTTCTTCAGCAAGCTTATCGTCAAATCCTATAACGCCATCTATCATATCCCTTTCTACTGGGTTAATAATTCCCTGCTCTTGTCCAACTTCTACCATGGAACGTATTTCTTCTAAAGTAATCTTTTCTTCTACTCCTTCTGTTCCAATGCCTAAGAGCTTCAAAACTGAATTTGTTGAAAAGGATAGAAAAGCAACAAAAGGACGCATTATTTTATAAACTATGTTTATTGCTCTTATGGAAAATTTGGAAAACTTTTCAGAATACTTAAGTGCTACCCTCTTAGGTACAAGTTCCCCAAAAACTAAATTAAAATACATCAGGATTATAGTGATTAATATGAAAGCAACATCCTTAGCAAAAGGAATACCAAATCTTGTTAGTAGTCTTCCAAAATCATCTGAAAGACCTATTGCTGCGGATCCAGATGCAAAAAAACCTGCTGCAGTTATCCCTACTTGTATGGTGGATAAAAACCGTGAAGGTTCTTTTAATAGATCCAATAACATTTTAGATTTTTTATTCCCTTCTTCTGCTTCAATGTTTAGTTTTTTCTTGTCTACTGAAACCATGGCCATTTCCGATGCTGCAAAAAAAGCATTTACCATAGTTAATAAAAAAATTAAAAGTAATTGTCCAGTTATCGTGCCCCCAGACCCTTCGTCCATTTTACTCCTCCTAATTATGAAAATAATAATTATATAGTTAATACTATTTTATACGTTTCATATGAAAAATGTCAATCATAATCCATTACATTTGTCTTATTCCTCAGTATGGTCATGGTCTTTGCCCTTGTAGTGGACTATGCTTATCCATTTTTCACCTACCAAAATCTTTCTAACCCTTTTTTCAAATTCAATCCTAGTTAACCAAATCTGCCTATCGCAGCCTAAACATTTAAGCTTTATATCAACACCTGTTCTTAAAATCTCCCATTTATTCTCTCCGCAAGGATGACCTTTTTTTAAAGTAATAATATCTCCTACTTCGTACTTAAGCATTATAACTACCTCCAATTACTATTTTTCTATAGGGAACTTTTATATTCTCCCTTTGGAAAGCTTCCTTAACTTTTTTCCTAATTTCCCTTTCAACAGACCATTGAGACATAGGTTTTGTTCTGGCTACTATGGTAATGGTTACATATGACTCTCCTAGGTCAGTAATGCCTAATATATTGGGGCCCTCTAAAATTTCTTCATTAGTAGCTTTAACTTCCATTATCACTTTTTCTAGTATTTTCATTACCCTGTCTATATCTTCATCATAGGTAACTAGGACCCTTACTAAGGCCCTCATGGCTCCCCTAGTTTTATTTGTTACAACTTGAATAATACCATTTGGGATTATGTGAAGATCTCCAGAGAAATCCCTTAATTTAGTAACCCTTAAACCCATTTCCTCAACAGTTCCTTGATAGGAATTGATTATAACGAAATCACCCACTGCATACTGGTCTTCTATAAGAATAAAAAAACCCGTAATAACATCTTTTACTAGGGACTGGGCTCCAAAACCTATGGCTAAGCCTCCTATTCCTGCTGTTGCTATGATGGAAGTAGTATTTATATTAAATACATCCAAGATCATAATAATTCCTATGAAATACAAGGTATACTTAAAAATATTTTTTAGTATGCTTCCTATGGTACTGGCCCGTTTATTGTTGGCAAAAAAATTTAATTCACTTCTACTCTTTAGGATCCTATCTATTAGCCTATTGGTCAAATAGGATACAAGTTTTACTATTGCTAGAATCAATATGATCTTGCTGATTTTCCCAAAAATATTTAAATCTCCACTACTATCTTTGAAATAATAGTCTATTATGGCCATTAAACTTTCCATTTTATCACCTATAATTATATTATCTTTTCTACCCTACTGTGATTTCCTTCCTTAATATATTTATAGATATTTGCTATATTGATTTCACCGTCATCTACCATTTTCTTTACCTTATCTAAATCATCTAGGGCAAATATAATGGCTAAGCCACAGCTAAGGGTGATTTCCCTAGGAGTTGGTATGGTCCTAAAACTTATACCCTTTTCTTTAAAAGTTCCCTCTGCTTGAATAGTATGGTGGGTAGATTTAAAAGTAGTTACTCCATAAACTTCCTTGTTCATTTTTATCTCCTATCCTAATGTTATTGTATTGTTTGCATTCCTCATTTTCTCATATATGGTGTACATATTTCCAATTTCTCCAACTTGTAATTTATCCTTTAAGTTATAATAGTCTAAACATGTTCCACAGGAAATAATCTCAACTCCTTCATCCTTTAAGGCCTTTAAATCTTCTAAGACTTCTGAACCTTCACAGGTTAAGTAAACTCCTGAATTGTAAAAGACCATAGTTGCTGGAAGGGGGGTAGTTTCCCTTACAGTATAAATAAAGGATTTCATCAGGATTTTCCCAAGTTTTTCTTCTCCATTTCCCATTCTATCTGAGCCTATGGCTATAGTCAAATCCTTAAAGGTATCTGGTATACATATAGCAGCTTCCTTTGACTCAGCTTTAGCCTCTGTTTTTGCAAGGCTTATATTGCCTTCAAGGCCTCCCTTTGTAATATGAATATAGTATTCATTATCCTTGCCCTTATCTATAATAAAACTATATCCATAGGACATGGCCAGCTTAGATACATTATCCTTAGCTACCTCATTATCTACTATAGTGGTAACTACTCCACTTTTAATACTATCTAATTCCTTTTTAGTCATTATAACTGGTTTTGGACATGCTTGTCCCCTAGCATCAACTTCTATCCTCATTATTATTCCTCCTCGTATAATAATGTTGTAGTTAAAAACTATATTTACTTTTCTATCTCACTCTTCTTGTGAGATAATATTTGTACAGATAGAGGTCGTAGCATTCCTCCTTGAGGCCTAGT
>JAAYHU010000069.1 GCA_012735245.1 Tissierellia bacterium | reverse complement strand
TTTTATCAGATTTATTTATCGTTAGCATAACAACACCTCATTTAAAAATATGTTATATATTATATATTCTACAAAAAAGCAGAAAATCCTTTTTGCTTTCAAGGATTTTCTGCTTTTTTATAAAAAAAAATTATACTTTGTCTTCAGTCTGAAACCCCAGAATTTCTGGGGTTAAATTTTTGCTCTATTGTAAGCGCCATGCCACTTTATATCGACATTAAGCTCTTTTGCAGCATGCAAAGGCCAATAGGGATTTCTTAATAGTTCTCTACCTAAATATACTAAGTCGGCTCTGTTATTCTTAAGGATTTCTTCTGCCATATTTGGCTCAGATATAAGACCTCCAGCTATGACTGGCAATCCAGTACCCTTCTTAATGGTTTCAGCATAGGGAATCTGATATCCTGGATAAGAATCAATCTTAGCGGGAACTACTCCTCCTGAACTTACATTTATTATATCTATGCCCTCATCTTTTACCAGATTTATTATTTCTACTAGGTCTTCTGGGTGGTTTCCTTCCTCCATATAGTCCTCAGCAGAAACCCTTAGTATAATAGGTTTGTTTTCAGGCCATACCTTTTTAACTTCAACTATTATCTCTCTTAAGAACCTAGTCCTATTTTCCAAACTTCCACCATATTCGTCTGTTCTTTTATTAGTAAGGGGTGATAGGAATTCATTTATTAAATATCCATGAGCCCCATGGATTTCGATTACATCGAATCCAGCTTCATTAGCCCTTCTGGCACCTTCTTTAAAGGCTTTTATTACCGTCATTATGTCGTCTTTAGTCATCTCCTTTGGGGTAGGATAGGTATTGTCAAAGGCATAAGGAGATGCACCTATTATTTGCTCTGAATCTACTCTACACTTCCTGCCAGCATGGGCTAGCTGGATTCCCATCTTAGCTCCTAATTCCTTAGAATATTTTACTATCTTTTCCAATCCCTTAATGTGGGAATCATCCCAAATGCCTAAGTCCCTATCTTTAATTCGTCCTCTACTTTCTACTGCGGTGGCTTCTAGTATTATAAGGCCAGTTCCCCCAATGGCTCGACTGGCATAATGAATTACATGCCAATCTTTAGCATATCCGTCGTTGTCAGCTTCCACCATACACATGGGGGCCATGACGATTCTATTTTTTAATTCTAAATCCTTGATTTTTATAGCGGTAAAAAGTTTAGCCATATTGACACTCCTTTCCCTAATCTATATACCCTATAAATTTTATTAACAATAAATTATTTTGTAGTTTCCAGTTGATTTAAAAAATCATTTAAAAAAGATAAGTCCATATTTTCATCAAGGTATTGGACTACAATAGAAGGGTTGGTCTTTAGCTCCCTATTTATTATGGTCTTAAAATCCAACTTGCTCTTTTCATTATAGATATAGTCATTTAGATGCTTATCCCTTTTAACATTGACAATAAAGTCTTTTATATTATCTTCATCAATATCATTAAACTTCTTCTTGTAGATTAAATTGCCATCTACAATGTAGAACAATTTATAACCATCATCCAACTTCTCTCCTGCTAGAATCTCTTTTCCCTTAGTAACATCCCCTCTGTTGGAATTAAATAGATAATTAAAATGGGATAAGAGATCCCTATAATAAGATGCCCTTTCGAATTGCAATTGTAAAGAGGCTTCTTCCATTTTATTATTGATTAAGCTAATAAAAATCTCCATAGCTTTTTCATGGGACAATATTTCTATTAAGGATTTTCTATTTTCTTTAAACTCACCTTCGTCCATTTTGGCTGGTAGTGGATGGTAATTAAAGTCATATAAATCTTTATCTTTCCTGATAGGGTATAGATTTTTAAGGAGGTTGACCAATTCCATCAGGGAGTTTTTACTCCTATAAGGTCCAAAACTAAAATTACTTTCCCTTTCAAGGGTAATTGCTAAAGGATTATATCTATTATTTTCTTCAACTGTTAAGTATATATACTTCTTATCATTTTTAAATTGGCTATTATAGATAGGCTTATATTTCTTTATTAAACTACATTCTAATATCTGTGCCTCCAAATGGGTATCTGTTATTATTGTCTCAATATCATGGATATTGAAGACCAGCTGTTTTATTTTATTAAAATCAATATTCCTCTGAAAATAAGACCTTACCCTTTTATTCAATGATTTACTTTTACCGATATAAATTATATTTCCTAATGAATCCTTCATGATATATACTCCAGGTCTGTTAGGGATGGATTTAATTTTTTCCATTAGTTTATTTGATATAGTCAATTAAATCACCACTTATGTTATAATACTTTTATGGACTTGGTATATATAATTTGATTACTAATGTAATATTAGGGAAATTAAAATACTATAAAGTTAAATAGGAGGGAGTATATGGGAATAGGAAAAGTAGTTGGGATTGGTAATACTGCAACTGTATACCAATGGGAGGAGGATAAAGTCCTTAAACTTTTTCATAAAGGCTTTCCAAAGGAGTCGGTAGAAAAGGAATTCAAAAATGCAAGTCTAATATGGAATATGGATTTTTTAAAACCTAAGGCCTATGAACTTGTTACTTATGAGGGGAAATTAGGTATAATCTATGATAGATTAGAAGGAGAATCCTTACTGGATTGGTTTATGAGGACTAGGGATATAGAAAAATGTGCTGTGTATATGTCAAAATTGCATAAAAGGATTATAAGGAATAGGATTGAAGATGTGCCAAGCTATAAGGATTTTTTAAGGAATAATGTAAAAAGAGTAGATTTAAAAGGAGAAGAAGTTATAAACTTAATAGACAGGCTTCCAGATGGAGGGAATCTTTGTCATGGTGATTTCCACCCAGGCAATATATTTATTCATAATGGAAATACAGCCATTATAGATTTCATGAACATTTGCCATGGGCCCTATCTTTATGATATAGCAAGAACCGTATTCTTACTCGAATGCTCACCCTTACCCATGGAAGTAAAGAATGGAGAAAAACTTTTAAAGCTTAGAAAAACATTATCAGATTTGTATCTTAAGAAGATGGATGTAAGTAGGGAAATGATAGAAGATTTTCTGTCCGTGATTATTTCAGCTAGGATAGGTGAAGAGGTCCAAAATTATCATTATGATAAAAGGCTTTCTCATAATGATAAAGGTTTAGTTTTTTAGTAGTCTAAATCTGGAAAGAAAATAAGGAGAAAGTCTTCTTTAAAAGCATTAAATACAGGTTTTAATATAGCCTCCATTTATTTAAGGACTTGGCATAAAATTTGCATAATAAATTTATGCAAGATGAACCGTTAAATGGAGTTTTCTTGTAATAATTAAAGTTTTAAGGAGGAAGAAATAGTGGCTATAAATGGAGAATTAATAAAAGCACATTTGGTTAACGTTAGGGAAGATATTAGCCCTAAAGCAAATATAGACTATTTGTCGGATAAAGAGATTAAAAAGGTAAGAGCTTTTCACAAGAAGTTTGAAGAGTATTCTATCACTCCTTTGCACAAGTTGGAAAACCTAGCCAAGTATTATGGATTGAAGAATATCTTTTTAAAGGATGAATCCTATAGATTTGGATTAAATGCTTTTAAAGTTCTAGGTGGTTCTTACGCCATAGGAAAATATCTAGCTGATAAATTAGGGCTAGATATTTCAGAAGTATCTTTTGAATATCTTCGTAAAGAGGCTAAGGAAAAGTTGGGAGAAATTACCTTTGTTACGGCTACCGACGGAAATCACGGCAGAGGAGTAGCTTGGGCAGCTAATCAATTAGGACAGAAAGCAGTAGTATATATGCCAAAGGGCTCTTCTCAAATTAGGTTAGAAAACATTAGAAAGGAAAATGCAGAGGCCTCTATAATAGATGGAAATTATGACGATGCGGTAAGACTTGCAGATGAAATGGCTAGGAAACATGGTTGGGTTGTAATTCAAGATACAGCTTGGGATGGCTATGAGGATATACCAACCTGGATAATGCAAGGGTATGGGACTTTAATAGATGAAGCCTTTGAACAGTTAAAAGAACACAGTGTAGAAAAGCCAACCCATGTATTCTTGCAAGCAGGAGTAGGTTCCTTTGCAGGAGCAGTCCAAGGTTATCTTGCAGCAAAATTTGGCCACGATAGGCCAATTACCATCATAGTAGAGCCGGATGATGCCAATTGTCTATATAGGTCTGCCATTAGTGGAGAACGACAAACAGTAGATGGGGATATGCCAACTATTATGGCTGGACTAGCTTGTGGTGAACCTAATACCATTAGCTGGGAGGTTCTTAAAGACTATTCTGATGGATATTTTTCATGCCCCGATTATGTAGCAGCAAGAGGAATGAGGATTTTGGCATCCCCTTTAAAAGGAGATCCTCAAATAGTATCGGGAGAATCAGGAGCAGTAGGAATTGGAGTAATATCCTTATTAATGGAAAGGGACGAATATCAGAACTTAAGGGAACAATTAGGATTAGACAAAAATTCAGTAGTGCTATTAATTAGTACAGAAGGGGATACAGATCCTAAGAAGTACAAAGATATAGTATGGGATGGAGATTGCACATCAATTTAATTTGTAGATTATAATGCAATACATAGGAGGAATATAGATGAAGTTTTTTGATGATAGTCATAAGGTAACAAGGGTTACTCAATAATTGATAAAGGCTAAAAGTTACTCAGGATAAGAAGAAAAAATAGTAGAAGTATTAAAAAACATATTTACTGAATCCAGTTTTGCCGATTATCATGTGGATGAATATGGCAATATTATCGGAAGGATTAAGGGGAAATTACCAGGCAAAAAAATTCTATTCGATGCCCATATAGATACTGTGGAAGTACCAGAACCAGAAAAATGGTCTGTAGATCCTTTCGAGGGAAGAGTAGTAGATGGCAAGGTATATGGTAGGGGTGCTTCAGACATGAAAGGCGCCTTGGCAGCCATGATATGTGGTGTTAGTGAATTTGCAAAAAAGACTAATGGGGAATTTCCTGGGGAAATCTATGTGGCAGGAGTAGTTCATGAAGAGTGTTTTGAAGGGGTAGGAGCTAGAAAGGTAAGTGAAAAGGTACAACCTGATTATGTAGTAATAGGAGAAGCTTCTGAATTAAACTTAAAAATTGGACAAAGGGGAAGAGGAGAAATAGTCTTTGAAGTCTTTGGCAAACCAGCCCATTCTGCTAATCCTGAAAAGGGTATAAATGCAGTTTATAAGGCAGCCAATTTGATAAGTAGAGTTAAGGAATTAGAAATGACCTATGACGAGGATTTAGGATATGGAATACTAGAATTGGTAGATATTAAATCATCACCCTATCCAGGTGCATCTGTAGTACCAGATTATTGTAAAATTACCTATGATAGAAGATTATTAGTTGGAGAGACAAAGGAAAGTGTATTAGAACCATTACAAAAACTGATAGATGATATGATGAAGGAGGACCCTGATTTTAAAGCCAAGGTATCCTATGCAATAGGTACAGAAAAATGTTATACAGGGACTACTATTACTGGAGAAAGGTTTTTCCCAGGATGGAAATACAAAGAAACCGATGAATTTGTCCAAGCTGCATATGAAGGATTAAAAGAAGCAGGATTGTTTCCAGAAATAACCACCTATTCCTTCTGTACAAATGGAAGCCATTATGCAGGAGAAGCTGGAATTAAAACTATTGGAGTTGGACCATCAAGGGAAAATTTAGCCCATACCATAGATGAATATATAGAAATAGACCAGCTAGTTAAGGCTGCTAATGGTTATTATGGAATTGCTAAGGCTTTATTAAAGTAAAAAATAATAAATATTTAAAGGTTTATTAATAGCTGTCAAGTAGTGGTTGTAGCTAATTGGCAGCTATTAATTTAATTATTTATAATAGAGTTTAGACTTATTAAAAGCAAGAATGGGAGGTCTCAAATTGGCAAAGTTCGATATTATAATTGAAAACGGATTCATAGTGGATGGAAAGGGAAATAAAGGTTTCTATGGAGATATAGGAATTATCGATGATAAGATAGTAAAAATTGGTGACCTAAAAGGAAATGAAGCTGAAAGGGTCATAGATGCCACTGGAAAAGTAGTATCCCCTGGATTTATTGATACTCACAGTCACTCCAGTATGCTTGTATTTGAAGATCCATTTTTAACGCCTAAAATCCGTCAAGGTATTACCACAGAATTGATTGCCTAAGATGGAATAGGGCCAGCTCCGGTAGATGATGAGAATTTATCTTTAGGACCTAATGTTGCATACCTGGTTCCCCATGGCAATTTGAGGATGGTTTCCATGGGGTTAGAGAATAGAAAACCAACGGATGAAGAGATGAAGAGGATGAAGGAGAACTTAGCTAAAGGAATAGATGAAGGGGCCTTTGGTATGTCAACAGGGCTTATCTATTCACCCTGTATGTATGCAGAAATAGAAGAATTTATTGAATTAGGAAAGGTTCTACATGAAAAGGACGCTCTTTTTGTAACTTATCAGAGAAGTGAAGCTGACTATATATTAGAATCTATGGAAGAAATATTGAGCATAGGAAAGGAAAGCGGATGTAAAATCCATTTTTCCCACTTTAAAGTTTGTGGTAAAAACAATTGGAATAAAATTCCTGAAGTGTTTGCTAGGCTTGATAAGGCTAAAGAAGAGGGCATTATTGTGTCCTTCGACCAATATCCATATGTGGCAGGGAGTACCATGATGAGTATAATTCTTCCACCCTGGGTTCATGGAGGTGGGACGGAAAAGCTGTTAGAAAGGCTTATGGATGAGGGATTGCGGAAAAAGATGAAAGAGGATATCGAGAAGGGAATAAAGGGATGGGATAACTTTGTTGAATTTGCTGGTCTAGATGGTATATTTGTTACCTTTGTAGGATCAGAGAAGAATAAAGATATAGTGGGTAAAAATATAATTGAAATAGGAAAAATTAGAGATAGGGACCCATTAAAACTTATTATGAATAGGCCAGAGCACAATGTTTGTACCGATGGAATCATGGGAGAAAAGCCTCATCCTAGGCTATATGGTGCTTTTCCAAGAGTATTAGGGAAGTATACTAGGGATGAAAAAGTATTTCCAATTGAAACAGCAATATATAAGATGACTGGCAGGCCTGCTGAAATCCTTGGATTAAAGGACAGGGGTATATTAAAGGAAGGATTGGCTGCAGATATAGTAATATTTGATTTTGAAACTATTGAGGATAGGGGAGATTATACAAACCCTAAACAATATCCCATAGGAATAGAATATGTAATGGTAAATGGAAAAATATTAATAGATGAAGGCAATCCAAAACCTCGGAAAGCTGGTAAGGTTTTAAAAAGGGGTAAAAATTAAACCTTTAACTGTCCATTGCATATTTTAATATAAAAGGGGGATGTGCAATGGACTACCCTATTGTCTTCATACCAGGACTCTTTGGTTCTTTAGGGGATGATGTCATAAAGGGAACGGGAGATTTCTCCTTTGGGCCAGCAGAAGCCATCTATAGACCCTTTATTGAAATGCTAAATTCAATGGGTTATATAGAAAACCTTAATTTATTCATCTCCTATTACGATTGGAAAAGGTCAGTTTTGGAGGCGGTGGATAAGTATTTATCCAAGGATATAAAAAGAGCAAAAATGGAAAGCAAAAAGGACAAGGTAATACTTATTGGCCATAGCTTGGGTGGGCTGTTAGGAAGGGCATATTTGGCCTATTTTAGCCCCTCATCCGTAGATAAGTTAATTATGATAGGTACTCCTAATTTAGGAGCTGTAAATGCTTATTATTTTTGGAGTGGGGGGAAAATTCCCTATTCAAAAGTAGAGGATAATGCACTTTATAATGGATTAAAAATGGGATTTATCTTATATTTTTCTCTATTTAAAAACATAAGCTATATAGATGTTCTAAGAAAAATTTTCCCCATTGCTAGAGATTTACTACCTAGTTTCAAATACGGAAATTATTTGTTTTATGAAAAAGATGGCCTTAAAAGGGAAGTGCCAATAGAAAAAATGGAAGCTAATAATATTTTCTTAAACAAGCTGGAAGAAAGATATATTGATCCGACCAAGCTTTTTATTGTAGCGGGGAAGGGTAGTTTTACTAATAAGGAATTTTTGGTAGATGTTAGTGGTAAGAACAAAACTAAATGGAAAGACGGAAGACCTATAAAGGCCTATAGAACTAATTTGGGGGATGGTACTGTAACAACCTTTAGTGCATTGGGAGGTTTAAAGGGAAAGAGTATAATAATCGAAGGGGATCATATCGACATCTTATATAAATCCAAGTATTTTTTATCTTCTATACTGGAAAAGCCAGTGGAGTGGGATATAAAAACAATAAGTGGATAGGGAAAATCTATCCACTTTTTATTATTACTACCAATAATAACTGTGATTAAACTCTGCCTCTTCTTTAGTCCTATGAATTGTGCCGTGGGGATGCTCAGGAGGAGCATATATGGAGTATAGTTTAATTGGTTTGGAGCCTATATTTATCAAATTATGCCACATTCCTGCAGGTATAAATATTACATAATCGTCATAAACTCTTGTTTGAAAACTCAAGTTATCCATTGTATTCCCCATTCTAATGATTCCTTGCCCTTGTTCAATACGAATGAATTGATCCAGGTCAGAATGCATTTCTAAGCCAATATCTTCACCAACATTAATACTCATCAATGTAAGTTGTAGGTGTTTCCCAGTCCATAGCGCAATCAGGATGTGGCTTGTTTTATGTCTATTTTCATATATTATAATAATTTTGTTTATAACCGTAGGATTATCTACGGTTTTTTTATATATAAATCAAAATCGGCTTTGTAAACTAAACATGAAAAAATAGCACAATGTTTTATAGAATTGCTTTAAATTACTTTCAATTTCGCCTTGACGATTATAAAAGTCCGCCTTGAGATTGTCAAGGGTAAAATGAACGCG
>JAAYHU010000068.1 GCA_012735245.1 Tissierellia bacterium | reverse complement strand
GTGGTAATGAAGGATAGCGGAGAAGAAGGGGGAACCATGGATAAGATAAGGGCCTGTAAGGAATTAGGTATTACTCCCATAATAATAGGCAGGGAGATGGAAGAAGGAGTGACTAGTTTAGATTCCATAGAAAAAATAATAAGGAGGCATATTTGATGGAAAATTCCCATAGATTTTATAGAAATACCCATTGTGAATATTTCCCATGTCATAATGTAAAAAATGAAGAGGATTTTAACTGCTTGTTCTGCTATTGTCCCCTATACTTTTTAGAAGAGTGTGGAGGAAATTATATTGATAATAAGGGGATTAAAGACTGTACCAACTGCCTAATACCCCATAAACCCAAGGGATATGATTATATAAATGAAAGAATTGCAGAGACAAATAAAGAGATGAAGAAAAAGTATATAGAGAATCAAGAATATGCATAGGAGCTAGGCCTTTTAAACTAGCCATGATTTCCTCCCATATAGGTCAGTAATTACTGATAGTTCTATTTCCATTTGATTTATAGAAGTTTAAGGGTTATAATTGTCTTGTTGAATACAGAATCAATAATTTAGAGATTAAGTGTTAAAAAAAGTCAATATAATTATACTAAGTGCTAATAAGGGAGGAAAAGTATGGACTTTATTGAAATAATTAAGGCAATTATTTTAGGTATTATTGAAGGTATTACAGAATGGCTGCCCATTAGCAGTACCGGACACATGATAATAGTAGATGAACTATTACAGCTTAATATGTCTGAAAGGTTTAAGGAGATGTTTTTAGTAGTTATTCAGCTGGGAGCCATAATGTCGGTAGTGGTACTCTATTTTAATAAGTTGAATCCCTTCTCACCTAGTAAATCCTATAGGGAGAAGAGGGCTACCTGGAATCTCTGGTTTAAGGTAGCAGTAGCCACCATACCAGCTGCAGTAATAGGCTTTTTATTTGATGATCTACTCAATGAGCTATTTTATAATTACATGACCGTTGCCATAATGCTCATAGTCTATGGTATCCTGTTTATTGTAATTGAGAATAGAAACCGATACAAAAGGCCCTTGGTAAATGATTTCTCTGAGCTTACATATAGGACTGCTTTAGCCATAGGCCTATTCCAAGTATTAGCCCTTATACCAGGTACATCAAGGTCTGGTGCCACCATACTTGGAGCTATGCTAGTAGGCACATCCAGAAATATTGCTGCAGAGTTTACTTTCTTTCTGGCCATTCCCGTTATGTTTGGGGCTAGTTTATTAAAATTAGTCAAATTTGGATTGGCATTCACTGGCCCTGAACTAGTAATACTATTGGTTGGAAGCCTGGTTGCCTTTTTGGTTTCCATAGTAGCCATCAAATTTTTACTACGATATATAAAGAGAAATGACTTTACAGCCTTTGGCTATTATAGAATCCTATTGGGCATTATTGTAATATTGTTTTTTAATTTTTTTAATTAAGAAAAGTATAGGTTGTCACTCCTAGTTAAGCTTATTTAACTGGGAGTGATTTTTATTTTATATTGACAGTAGTAGATCAAAAGGGTAAAATTAATTAGTAATTTAGTAAATTACTAAACCACTAATAATTAAGGAGGCAAAAAAAATGAAAATACCAACAAATTTAAAACATAAACCAGTTATAGTATCTGAGAACTATGAAAATGTGGATGGAAGGTTTGCCTATAATTCTGATGCAAAGGGACTCTCCTTAGGATTAGCACAGTGGAATGATAGGGGTAAGGTAGATATATCAGCCAAGGTATGGAGACATACAGGTGAAAAGTGGTCAAGACAATCTGAAGAATTACCCCTTCACAGAGTTCTTGATTTAGCAATTCTAGTATGTAGAACTAAGCAGTATTTCCAAGAAGAAGCTTATAGATATAATAATCTATACGATGAGGAAAATCCTATTCTAGATAGAATAGGTATACAGGGAGATGCTATGACAGTATCCGTATGTAGGGATAATGAAAAAATTGATGAGGATATCCAACTATTTCGTCAAGCATTAAGTGAAGATGATGAATTGATTGGTGAACGTTTACGTATATTATCAAGAATATTGAAGGAAATGGGGTATTAATCATGGATAGGAAAAAACAATTAAAAGAGCAGTATAAAATGATGAAACCAGATATGGGAGT
>JAAYHU010000067.1 GCA_012735245.1 Tissierellia bacterium | reverse complement strand
TCACAAACATTTATGTCTGTTGAAAGTCTATATATGGAATCTCTCCCTTTTTATTTAACAAGTATCAATTGAAGGTGTCAATTTTAGACACCTTCTATTGCATTTGAATGGTATAATATATAAAAATACTTATTAGGAGAGTGGGTTTATGTTAGAATTGCTAATGAATAGAAGGAGTATTAGAAAATATAAGGACAAAGAAATTCCCAAGGATTTAATAGATAAAATTGTCCAAGCTGCTTTAACTTCTCCATCTGGAAGGAATAAGAAGCCTTGGGAGTTAGTTGTAGTTACTGAAAGAGACATATTAACTAAGCTTGGAAATGCTAGAGGACCTGCTTCAAGTCCTATGAAAAATGCTCCTTTAGGTATTGTTATAGTTGCTGACCCTGAAGCTACTGATTTGTGGATAGAAGATTCATCTATTATTGCTACAGTTATACAATTGACTGCTCATTCCTTAGGTCTTGGTTCTTGCTGGCTGCAAGTAAGGGAAAGGTTAAGCCAAGATGGTAAAGATGTAGAAACTAATGTTAAGGAAATATTAAATATTCCTGATAATTACAGGGTAGAAGCTATGATCTCCATTGGTTACCCTGATGAGGAAAAGGAGCCTCATAGGGTTGAAACATTGAAATTTGATAAGGTTCATTACAATAAATTTTAAAGGGATGGCAACCCATCCCTAAAACAAAAATAATATTCCTACTCCAATTACAGTTATTAAAGCCCCCATTATCTCCTTTATCTTAATCTTTTCCTTAAATACTATAATAGATAATGGAATAATAGTTACTGGTGTAATAGACGTTATGGTAGAGGAAATACCAGCTGAAGTATATTGGAGGGATAGCAAGGATAATCCTACTCCCACAAAGGGGCCAAATATGGAGCCTATTGTAATGTCTAAGAGTGCCCTTTTATCTTTAAGGGCTTTTATTATGTCTTCAAATCTATTTGTATATAATATTAAAATAGAAAAACCAATAAATCCAGCTATGATTCGGATTTGAGTTGCTGCAAAGGCGTTATAGGAGCCCATGCCTAATTTACTGAATATTAGGCCAACAGCTTGTCCCAAGGATCCTAAAAAGGCATAGCTAAGTCCCTTTATGGAATAAGTAACCTTGACTTTCTTCTCCTCATCTCCCCTGCTTAATATGACTACCGCTATACCTGATAAGGTCAAGACCATGCCTAATAAGCTTATAAGGCTCAACCTTTCTCCAAAAATTATGAAACCCAATAATGCTGTAATGGGTGGCGATGTTGCCATTATGAGCATAGAGACCCTTGAGCCTATTTCTAAGTACGATTGAAATAAAAATAAGTCTCCAATAAAAAAGCCTATAAGGCCTGATATGCTTAAAAATATCCAATTCTTGATATTAGCATCTACTGGTAATAAATATCCCCTTGTAAGGAAAGAAAAATACTAATAAAGATAAATCCTGTAATCAATCTAATATAATTGACTGCCAAGGACCCAACCTTTCTGCCTGATAATTCAAAGAAGGTGGCAGATAGGGACCAACAAATGGCAGTGCCTAAGGCAGTTAGTTCTCCTATGTTTGACTTTAGCATACTAGTGTCCCTCTTTCTCTTGCATTCTAGGATATATATTATATCATTTTATTTTCATATTCAATAGAAAAAAGAGGGGGAGTACCCCTCCCCCTACTCTAATCTCATCAGTAGTTCTCCTGTTTCTACATTGTCTCCTTCCTTTACTAGGATAGATTGTACTGTTCCGTCTACTGCTGCGGTTACATGGGTTTCCATTTTCATAGCTTCTATTATGGCTACTAATTGGTTTTCCTTAACCTTATCTCCTGGTTTTACAAGAATCTTAGTTATTAGACCTGGTATGCTTGCACCTATTTCATATTTGTTATTTGGATCTGCTTTTTGTTTAATCAACTGTTCCTTTTTAATATTACTTCCCTTATCGAAGATCTTAATAGCCCTTCTACTATCGTTTACTTCAAAGTATAAGGTTCTATATCCTTCTTCATCTAATCTGCCTATTTCAAGGAGTTTGATGACTAATCTCTTTCCTTCAATAAGCTCTACTTCCCCAATTTCACCTTCCCTTAAACCATGGAAGAATATGTCGCTATCCATCCTGCTAAAGTCTCCATGTTCTTCTATATATCTTAAATAATCTTCAAAGACCTTAGGATATAGGGCATAGGATAAGAGGTCTTTCTTTTCTGGCTCTATATTGAAGTTTTCTCTTAAGTGCTTTTCAATTTCTTCAAAATCTACTGGTTTTAAGAGCTCTCCAGGCCTACAAGTTATAGGTTCTTCACCTTTCAATACCAGTTTTTGAAGCTTTTCTGGAAAGCCTCCCATTGGCTGACCCATCATACCTTTGAAATAGGATACTACAGAATCTGGAAAGGCCATATCCTTTCCTTTTTCATAGATATTTTCAGGTGTCAGGCCATTTTGTACCATAAATATGGCCATATCTCCAACTACTTTTGAAGTGGGTGTTACCTTTACTATATCTCCTAACATTTCATTGACAGTCTTATACATCTGTTTCACTTCATCAAATCTATGACCAAGACCAAAGCTTTCCACCTGAGGTTTTAGGTTAGAGTATTGGCCTCCTGGTATTTCATATTTATAGATTTCTGCTGTTCCAGATTTTAAGCCAGATTCAAATTGGCTGTAAATTGGCCTTATATCATCCCAATAGTCGGATATTAATTGCAAATCGTCTACATTTAGTCCTGTACTCATTTCAGTATGTTCCAGGGCTGCTACTATTGAGTTTAGTGCTGGCTGTGATGTTAGGCCTGCCATACTGTTAAAGGCAGCATCTACTATATCTACGCCAGCATAGGCTGCCATGAGGACTGTAGCAACACCGTTTCCACTTGTATCGTGGGTGTGGAGATGGATTGGGATTTTTATTTCTGATTTTAAGGCCTTTACTAATTCATAGGCTGCCTGAGGCTTTAACAATGATGACATATCCTTTATTCCAAGGATATGAACTCCCATGTTTTCCAATTCCTTAGCTGTTTTTACATAATAGTCTAAGGTATATTTAGTCTTAGACTTGTCTAGGATATCACCGGTATAACAAATACAGCCTTCTACAACCTTACCTGTCTTTAAAACCTCATCTATGGCTACTTCCATGCCTTTTAGCCAGTTTAGGGAGTCGAATATCCTAAATACATCTATTCCCCTTTCAGCAGCTTCCCTAACAAATGCCCTAATTACATTATCTGGATAATTGCTATAACCTACAGCATTTGAACCCCTCAATAGCATTTGGAATAGTATGTTTGGAATCTTTTTTCTTAGTAGTTCCAGCCTAGTCCATGGGTCTTCCTTCAAAAACCTATAAGCCACATCGAAGGTTGCCCCACCCCACATCTCCAATGAGAAAAGGTCCTTTCCAAGGACTGAAACTGCCTTGGCTATTCTTAGCATGTCTGTAGTTCTCATTCTGGTTGCCATCAGAGATTGATGGGCATCCCTCATGGTTGTGTCAGTTATTAAAAGGGCCTTCCTATTTTTTATCCATTCTACTAGGCCATCTGGTCCCCTTTCATCTAGGATTTGCTTAGTTCCATATTGCTTTTCTGGCCTTTCTACCCTTGGGACCCTTGGTAAATCAAAGTCTGGCTTATGTCCCTTAGTTTCATTTACTACCTTTTCGCCTATGAAATTTAATATCTTAAGCTCTATATCTTCCTTAGCCCTAATGTCAAATAGTTCTGGGTTATAGGTTATAAATCCTGTATTACATTTTCCGCTTAAAAATTCTTCATGGTTTAGTACATTTATCAAAAATGGAGCATTGGTTTTAACTCCTCTGACCTTTAATTCTCTCAGGGCCCTTATGGCTTTTTTCGCAGCATCTTCAAAGGTTCTAGACCAGGATGTTACTTTTACTAACAGGCTGTCATAATATGGGCTAATATGGGCCCCTGTAAATCCACTGCTTCCATCAAGCCTAATTCCAAATCCTGAACCTGTCCTATAGGTGTCTATAATTCCTGTATCAGGTGCAAAATTATTAAGCGGGTCTTCTGTTGTAACCCTACATTGGATAGAATATCCCCTTACCTCTATATCATCCTGTGAATTAATGCCTATTTCCTTTGAATTTAGGGGATATCCTTGGGCTATTAGGATTTGGCTTTGTACTATATCTATGCCTGTAACCATTTCAGATACGGTATGTTCCACCTGTATCCTTGGATTTACTTCTATGAAATAATGGTTGCCATACTTATCCAATAGAAATTCAACTGTTCCTGCATTTCTATAATTTACTGCCTTAGCTATTTTTACTGCATCTTCGCATATTCTTTTTCTTTGTTCCTCAGTTAAGGTAAAAGCTGGAGCATATTCGATTAGTTTTTGGTGCCTTCTCTGTATGGAGCAGTCCCTTTCATACAGGTGGACTATGTTTCCATACTTATCTCCAAGTATTTGAACCTCTATATGTTTTGGTTTTTCTAAATACTTTTCTATGAAAATATCATCAATACCAAAGGCCTTCCTGGCCTCATTTTTAGCACTATAATATTCCCTAATTAAATCTTCTTCATTTCTAACTACTCTCATGCCCCTGCCGCCGCCGCCAGCAGCAGCCTTGAGGATAACGGGGTAGCCTGCATATTTTGCAAATTCAATGGCTTCTTCTTCTGAAGCAACTGCCTTATCTATACCTGGAATAGTTGGTACTCCCACCCTTTGGGCCACTTTTTTAGATTGAATTTTATCTCCTAATTTTATCATCATATCAGAACTAGGTCCAATAAATTCAATGCCTACTTCCTCACATTTTCTGGCAAATTCTGGATTTTCAGATAAAAAGCCATAGCCAGGATGGATTGCATCTACTCCTTTTTTCAATGCCAATCGTATAATTTCATCTATACTTAGATAGGCTTCAACAGGGCCCTTATTTCTACCAATTAAATAGGATTCATCTGCCTTAGTCCTAAATAAGGAATTCTTATCTTCATCAGAATATATGGCTACAGTCCTTATTCCTAATTCACTACAGGCTCTAAAAACCCTTATGGCTATTTCACCTCTGTTTGCAACTAAGACCTTCTTAAATTTTTTGATCACTGTTACACCTCCATTCAACATCTCCTCATTACTTTAGCGTGATAAATGATTTGGTAACAATTCTAACATGATTCCCTTTTAATATCAAGCATTTTTTGCAAGTTGTAATTTTCTTCTTTCATTTGTTTTAAGAATCCAAAAAATCAAAAAGCAGAATAGCTTATTTTTCATAAACTATTCTGCCATTAAATATTGTCATTAATACTTCTACGTTCTTTATTTCCTCTGGAGGTATCTCAAAGATATTTCTAGACAGTACTACTAAGTCTGCAAGCTTACCTTTTTCTATAGACCCCTTAGTCTTTTCTTCAAAGGTTGAATAAGCTCCTCCCAGGGTATAACCGTATACTGCTTCTTCAACTTTTAGTCCCTGGTCTGGAAGCCAGCCTTCCTTAGGATTGCCCTTTAAATCCTTCCTAGTAACTGCTTCATATATGCCATATAATACATTGAAGGTCTCCACTGGTGCATCGGAACCACAGGCTATATTTACTCCCTTATCTACTAAGGTTTTCCAATTGTATGAGGTTCTTTCCAAGACTTCTCCTACCCTATCCCTGACGATTTTCCAATCGTAATCTAAGAATATGGGCTGAATATAGGCTATTAAATCTAAGTCCTTAAACTTATTTAAGAGGACTTCATCTGTAATTTGGCAGTGGACTATTCCGTGCCTATGGTCCTTTCTAGGATATTTCTTCAATGCCTTTTCTATGGCTTCCATGGCTAAGTACATGGCCCTGTCTCCAATGGCATGGATGGCCAACTGGGTATTATTTTTATGGGCCAATTCCACCATATTAAATAGGTCTTCCTCTTCCATGGTTAAGATGCCTCTGGTGGTATTTTGGTCCTTATATGGCCTAGTTAGAGCTGCTGTTCTAGCACCTAAGGAACCATCTAATAATAGTTTTAAAGGTCCAATTTTAAAGTTTTCATGGCCCCAGCCCGTATTATAGCCTTCTTCCAAGAAAGAAGCAAAGTCATCCAAGGACCGGAATAGGCATTGCTCATTTACCCTAATATTTAAGTCATTGTTTTCCCTTAATTCAAGGTATGATGCTAAAATTTGCTTGTAGTCTTTATTGGGCAAAGCACCAAAATCATCTGTACCTACAGATGTAATCCCTTGCTTGTGAAGCTCTTCTATGGCCCTTTTCATCATTGCTTTTGTTTCTTCCTTTGATGGATTGGGTAAGGAATTGTAAACTAATGAAAGGGCCTTTTCCCTAAAAATACCAAGGGGTTGGCCATTTTCATCTTTATCAAAATGGCCTCCTTCTATTTGTGGTGTATCCCTTGTAATGTTCAATAGTTTTAATGCAAGGCTGTTTCCTACTGCCACATGTCCACAGGTTCTTGTTATGATAATTGGATATTCTGTAGAGATCTTATCTAAATCATGCCTAGTGGGAAACCTCTTTTCCTCTTGAAAGTAATCTTGATTCCATCCAGTCCCCCTAATCCAACTGCCTTTTTCTAACTTGTTCTCATCTATATATGCTAAGATTCTTTTTCCTATTTCATCAATGGAATTAACTCCATGTAAACTGACCATGGTCAAGGTATAACCTACGTTTACTAGGTGCATATGGCTATCGTTAAATCCTGGTAAAGTTAAATTCCCCTTTAAATCTATGATTTCAGTATTCTTGTCCTTAAGGGACAAGACTTCTTCATTTGTTCCTACACCTTCTATTATTCCATTTTTTATGGCAATGGCTTCCTTTATACTCCTATTAGGATCTACGGTGTATACTTTGCCATTAATGAAAATTGTATCCAAATATCTTTCCTCCTTTGTAAACTACTTCTTAAAACAGATGCCACAGGGCTTATATCCAGCTTTCTCTGCTTCCTCTATGGAATCAAACCATATACGATTTTCAGGAGCTATTTCTCCTGCATGGGTGTAGTTTGCCAGATGGTATTTATCACTTTTTTTGCTTGCAACATACTTCCCTTCCGTTTTGTCTTCTACTACTGGCTCATCTGGAAGTTCAGCCCACAAGCCCCTTTTTCCTTCCCTGGCTTCCTTTTCCAATTGGATAAATTCTTCTACATATTTCACATTAGGTGGAAAGGTGGCAACCTGAGCATAGCCTTCCCTTAATAGCACCTTGTTGAACATCTCTCCATTATGCCATACATAGGCCAATAGCCTGCCATATCGGTCCCTTTCTTGGACGTCAAATTCTAACTCTATGTATTCCCCTTCTAATCTAGATTTTGTAAATTCAGAAGCAATTTTACCTGCCTCAACATTCTTTGAAGCATCAGGGTGAACAGACTCTGGTGTATCTACTCCTATTAATCTTACCCTCTCCTCTTTATTGTCCATTTCAATTATTAATGTATCTCCATCTACTACCCTAAGAACCTTGTACTGCCCTTCATGGAAATATTGGTTGATGAGTCCTAATATTATGGCCAATAGTGCAACTATTAATGAGTTTATTTTTCTTCCTTTTTTCATCTTATGTCCCCCTTATATGTATTAATACTTAATGTGATTTTATCAATTAAATAGTTTAAAGGCAATATTTAGTATATATTGATTTTCCTTACCAGTTCTGGTATTATATAGGTAAACGGACAATATAGTGCACATTTTGAACGTTATTGGAGTGATTTGATGGATGATATTAACCGCATAGTAGCTACTAATTTAAAGAAAATCAGAGAAAAAAACAAACTTAGCCTTGATAATTTATCTGAATTAACTGGTGTAAGCAAAAGTATGCTGGGCCAAATAGAAAGGGGAGAATCTAATCCAACCCTGCAGACCATATGGAAAATAGCCACTGGACTTAAAATCTCTCTTACATCTTTAATAGTAGCAACAAAGCCAGAAGCTGAAATAATTAAAAAGTCCAATATATCTCCCATAGTGGCAGACGGAGGCAAGTTTAGGATCTATCCCATATTTCCCTTTGATTATGAAAAGAGGTTTGAAGTACTAAATATTGAACTAGAGCCAGGGGCATCTTCAATTTCTGAACCCCACGATGAATACACTGAGGAATATGTCCTAGTCCTGGAAGGAGAGTTTACGGTAAAAATAGATGGGGATATTTACAAGGTTGGAGCAGGAGACGCCATTAGATACAGAGCAGATAGGGCACATGGCTACTATAATTTAAGTGACAATCTCACTAGAATTTCTATGGTCATCTATTATCCAAATATAATAATGAAGGAGTGAATTATATGAGTGAGACCCTAAGAATTGAAAAGGCTCGGAAGGAATATATCAACTCCAAGCCTTCCATCTGTATTGAAAGAAGTAGGATTTGGACCGAATCCCACAAGCAAACTGAAGGGGAACCCATTGCCATTAGAAGGGCAAAGGCCTTTTTAGCTGCCTGCCAGGAACTTCCTGTTAATATTTTTGAGGGAGAATTAATCGTAGGTACTACAGGGAAATTTAGAAGAACTGGTATATTAACTCCTGAATTTTCCTGGATCTGGGTAGATAAGGAAATGGATGATTTTGAAAATCGCCCTCAGGATCCCTATTACATTTCTGAAGAAGACCGTGAATATTTAAGGAAAGAAATCTTCCCCTATTGGAAAGGTAAATCCTTAGAGGAAGCCTTTTTAAAACATCTGCCAGAGGATACTGCAAAGCTTTTAATCGATACAGGAATTATAGATAATGATTCTAAGTGGAGACAAGCAGTGGGAGAAATAACGCCAGATTATGTAGATGTACTGTTCCCAAAGGGATATTTAAAAATTAAGGAGGAAGCAGAGGAATATCTTAAAAAAATTGAAGCTGATTCAATTGAAAATATTGAAAAGAGAATTTTTTATGAATCAGTAGCCATTGTGTCAGAGGGAATAATTACTCTAGCAAGAAGATATGGTGATAAGGCTAAGGAATTGGCTGAGAAGGAAAGTAACGAAAAGAGAAGAAGGGAATTGCTGGAAATTTCAAGGATCTGCTATAAGGTTCCCGCCTATCCACCTGAAACTTTCCATGAGGCAATACAATTTGTATGGTTCGTTCAATTATCTGGCATTATTTCTGAAAATCCCCTTGCCCTAAACCTAGGTAGATTTGACCAATATATGTATCCCTACTATAAAAATGATATAGAAAATGGAAGGATTACTGAGTCTCAAGCTCAAGAATTAATTGAAGCCCTATGGATTAAATTGTCTGAATGGGTATGGACCATATCCTCAAATACAGCCAACTATTTTGCTGGATATAATCAATTTCAAAACCTTACT
>JAAYHU010000066.1 GCA_012735245.1 Tissierellia bacterium | reverse complement strand
GAGAAGTTTGATGGGAGCAAGTTACGACTGAGTGCTTGGTAGAGATATAAAAAGCAAATTGCAGAGTTTGAGATAGGAATAGCTGAATGTATATGGTGTAAGTATATTTGAGACAATAGATATATAACCCGCTTTGACGAAAGCGGGATTTTTACGTCTGCCCGGCATGGGCAACAGCATGGTGGTAAACGTCCACCACTATCTTGGGAGTAGGATCCATTAGATGAGGGCAAGGGTGCCACGGTGATGTAGAATCAGAAGTAAGCCTAAAGTAAAATCTGGAACAGACTAACAGTATGGAAAGTGAAAGAAACATATGAAAAGGTAAAGCAAATATGGGAACATATGGAGTTGATGAACAATCAATTGAAGATTTAAAAATGAACCTTATCAATAATTTATACAAAATCTGGAATAGTATGTCATCATGTAGATATTTCTCCAAACTTGTAAACGCAGAAGTAATACCCAAGAAAAACGGAGGAACACATATCCTAGGAATACTAACAGTAGAAGATAGGATTGCCGAAATGGTAGCTAAATGTACTTTGAATCTTGCATTGAGCCGATATTTTATTATGATTCCTATGGAAATAGACAGAATAAATTAGCAATATAAGTTCCTACACTATGTATTTGATGATTTCATGAGACTGGAGTTCCCTACAATATATTAGCAAGATTTGTAGAGTATACAAAACCGTATGTAGGTGTAGTGTGAGAGGAGAGATTAAATTTCTCCTACCTCATGATAATTATGCCTTATTGTGATAGGCTGTAACAGATGATTTAGAAAAAATACGAATTTTGTAAAAAACAAAATTATCCCTTGTATATTACGTTACGTAATGTGGTTTAATATAAATTAAGGAGGAATTGGTATGCAAAAAGAAAAAATATTTCCTATAGGAGAAATTGCAAAGCTAACAGGAGTTACCATTCGGACTTTACAGTATTACGATAATATTGGCTTAGTGCCAGTAAAGAGAGATAATTCAAGCGGAAGAAGATATTACAGAGAGGCTGATTTAACAAGACTTCAACAGGTTCTTTTTTACAAATCTTTGGGATTACAGATAGAGGACATAAAAAATCTTCTTGTTGAAACTATTACACCAGAGCAGATTAGCAATGTTTTAAGAAAGCAATTGGATATTTTCTATTACAAGTTAAATGATTTAAAGAGTAGTATAGCCCTTATTGAAGCAAGTTTGATTAGCTTAGAATTAAATAAATGTATACCTTGGGGGAATTTAATTCAGCTTATGATTTCCTTAAATAAGGAAACTATCTTTGAATATAAAAATATTGAATATGATAAAAATACTGAAAATATTTTTATGAAACACTATAAGGACAGCGAAACTATTTTGGAGATGTATTGGGATTGGAAATCACTTATACTAGAAGCTGTAACCCATATATTAAATGATATTAAACCTGAAAGTGATCAAGGTCAGATATTTGCAGGAAAATGGCTAAATATGATTACTAGAATTACTAATGGAAATGAGGAACTGTTAGAAGCTCATAGGACATCTTATAAAAATAGAGCTCAATGGCCAGAGGAGGATCGGAGATTAATTGAGTTTACAGATGATTTTATAGATAAAGCTACAAAGATATATTTAACTAATAAGGATGATAAAGATTGGGAGAGATTAAAATGATTGAAATTAAGAATTTGACAAAAAAATTTAGAGATAAAATAGCTGTTGATAATTTGTCATTAATTGTTCGACCAGGAGTAGTAACAGGATTTTTAGGTCCTAATGGAGCTGGAAAGTCTACAACTTTGAAAATGATAATAGGATTAATTAACCCAACTCAAGGAGAAGTAAAAATTGATGGTAAAAACTATAAGGATTTAATAAGACCTATTTCAAAAATTGGTGCATTAATTGACGGAGATGCGGTGAATCCAAAATTTACAGCTAAACAACATTTAGAATTGATTGCTACAGCAAGTGGCATATCTATTGGGCGAGTTGAAGAGATGCTTAAGATGGTAGGATTAGATAAGGTAAAAAATAAACAAATTGGAGAATTTTCATTGGGAATGAAGCAACGCTTGGGAATAGCAACTGCTTTGTTAGGAGACCCAAAAACGGTAATATTAGATGAGCCTTTTAACGGTCTAGATGTAGATGGTATTCACTGGTTAAGGGGCTTAACAAAAGAATTGGCTGAACAAGGAAAGTCAGTATTGGTTTCAAGTCATCTGATGAGTGAGATACAAGCCATTGCTGAAAGAATTGTTGTATTAGCACAAGGTAAATTAATTGCGGATATGACCATGGAAGAAATGACTAATAAAAGTCTGAGCACATATATGAAAGTTAATAGTGAAAATAATAGAAAATTCAAATCCTTATTAGAGAAAGAGGGTGCTTTGATTCAATCTATGAATGATGAGGAACTGCATGTTCACAAATTAGATATGAAACAAATAGGAATTATTGCAAGGAATAATAATTTAGCAATATATGAATTAACAAAGATTCAGCCATCATTGGAAGAGCTATTTATAGAACTGACTGAAGGTAAAGCTGACTATGTATCCAATGTAGAATCAAAGGAAAGAAAGGGCGATAGACAATGAGAAACTTAATTAGATCGGAATTCAAAAAAATATTTTTTCTAAAATCTTCAAGAATTTATATATTGACTTTAATAGTATTAAGTCTAGTATTAGGACTAATATTTTCTCTAACGACAAATGTAACTCAAGGGAAAGCAATTACAGACTTATCTTCAATGGATGTGCTTTCGGCTAATATGTTAGGCGTAGATTTAGCTAATATCATGCTTATTATTTTTACTGCTATATCCATTTCAAAGGAGTTTTCAACAAAGCTTATTAATGTTTCCTTGGTAATAACGCCTAATAGAAAGAAATTCTTTCTAGGTAAGATAATTACTTTTTTTCTATTGTCTACAGCAATAAGTATAATTGTAGTAATATTAGCCTATTTAGCCAGTCAGTTGATTTTAACAGTTAATGATATGCCTAGAGTTACTCTTCAAGATTTAGCAGTAAGACAATTTATTTTAGGAGTTATGACTATGCCTATATTTTATGCTATTATAACAGTAGCAGCTGTATTCTTATTTAATAGTGGTGCAGGAGCTATTACCTTTTCATTAGGTGTTATGGCTTTACCTGCTCTTATTAAAATGTTTTCTAATTCTATACAGAGGACATTACTTCCAGTGTTTCCTCAATCAGCTATACACAGTTTAGCAGGTGTAGTGAAAAAAGGCTCTGGTGAATCATTGGGAACAATTGCAAGTATGTGCCTATTGTTAGCCTGGATTATAATGACTTCACTTGCGGCTAATGCAAAGTTTCAAAAACAAGATATTTAGTTAATAAAGTATTTGCATAATTGTATTTCAATGTACTATAATCAATAAATGAAAAAGAGTGGATAGGCTATACTAAATAGGACAAATATGCTTCATATAGAAAAAGATTGGGATAATATTACAAAAGCCATAAGAGATGCAGTAAAATTAGTCTCAAGTTTTGGCTTTAGTAGAGAGAATATAACCTCAAATAATCTAATTATTCCTATTGCATACTACTTGAAACATATTGGGCTTCCAAATAATTTTGAAACCTCTAATTCTTATATTGAAGATAGGAAGAAGATAAAAAAATGGTTTACTCTTTCACTACTAAAACGTGTATTTAGCTTTATGCTAGATGGTGTGCTAAAACCAGTTCGAAGCATTATAAAAAATAGCTCTAATGGCTTTCCACTTAAAGAAATTGTGGAATATTTTAAAGGAACAAATAGACATTAATTTTTACCGATGATGACATTATCAATTTACTTAGTTCAAAATATGGTCAAGGAGACACTCTTGTTATACTATCAATACTATATCCATGGGCAGATTTACGTAATAATTTTCATATTGATCATATCTTTCCAAAGAGTACATTTACAGTAAATAAATTATTAAAGAAAGGTGTTCCCGATGACAAGATAGATGAGTTTATAGAAAAAAAGAAATTATCTTGGAAATCTTCAGTTGCTTGAAGGAATACCAAATATGGAGAAGAATAATATGGACTTTGATCTTTGGCTTAAGGATTTTATTCCTTCAACTATAATGAAAGAATACAAAAGGAAACATTACATACCAGATGTTGACCTAAGCATTGCAAACTTTGATGTATTTCTGAAAGAACGAGAATCACTTTTATTCGAAGCATTGTCTAGAGAATTAAAGATTTAGATGCCTAGACAAGCAGCGGAGTGATAATTGTAGGAGAGTGGAATCTGATTTTTAATAAAATTGTTGTAATGAGCTGGAGTTAATCAAAATTAGAGCTAATATAAAAAAATATGTTTCGAAGACCTATAAAAACACTTACAGAATATATTATAATAAGGATGTTATTAATACTAATTTAAGGGAAGTTAGTTTCAAGAATATATAATGGGGGGGTACTAATACGCAAAACCCCCTATTTCTGCGTATTTATATCATATCTCTGCCACAACCCATGTTGAGTGCGTGGTGTTGATAGAGAGGGAATAGGTTGAAAAGGATAAGATGAAGGCATTATAAATAAATATGTAGGTGTGTTTTTGTTCCCTTAGACGATGAGTTTAGGGGACTTTTTTGTTAGGGGAGTTGGAGTACTGGCGCTTCTAGCAGAATCAAAGATACAGTAAATGATATAAAAGAAGAGCCTTAATATTTAGTTATAGCGCATGTTTTATAGTTTTATAAGCAAACTATTAATAGAAGATACTATTTTATAAAAGAAGGGAAGGAGTAACTATGATAAAGAAAAGATGGACTATATTTATAGCTTTAGTTTTGGCTATAACACTATCTGCTTGCACTGGAAATTCTCCTAATAATAATTCAAATGACCAGATAAGTAAGCGGGATAATGCAAATACTGATACTACAACTAATCTTGTATACGAAGATATCAAGTTGACTCCAGGAGAAGTATTTAATATTTATGTAAAGAAGTATCCTAATGTAAAGGTAAATAAGTTGGCACTTGATTTTGACCGTGGATCATATGTCTATGAAATTGAAGGATATGACGATTCAAATAAATATAAGTTAAAGATTGAACCCGTAGATGGAAAAATATTGAAAGAAGAACAAAATCAAAGAGATGATGATACAGGGGAAATAACAGTAGAAAATGTGGATAAAATACTAGAACTAATGGACAAAGCATTAAAAGATGCAGGCAATAACTATAAAGTAGACGAGTGGGAATTAAAGTTCGAAAATGGCCAAAGCATATTTGAAATAGAAGTAGTTGATGTCAATGACCATGATATAGAGTATAAATACAATGTAAATACGATGGAGTTAATAGAAAAGGATTAATAGGTTTTCACATAATCTTCCTTTTGAGTACTGATATTATTAGTCTACCAACCTAAGTGGAGTTTTAATTCTTTTAGCTAAAAAATATGGTTAATAAAAAATGATAACCTATCAAAACTTCACTCTTTTAGTGGTCTGCAGCATATATTGATGGTACTAAGATGACTAAAATATCTCCATTTAAGGATAAAATAGCAGTACAAACACCCCGTAGAATAAGCAGTTCAGCGAATATTATTGATTAAATACTGGGGAGATGAGCCTTGAACTAATGAAACTGGCCATAGAAAAGGTATGTTGGATAACAAAGATTATAATAATACCTATCCAGATGGAGCATAGAGTTGGAGTAGCAATTTAAAATGGATTGACAATAATACATTGGAGTTTGAGAACAGGTTGGTTGAAAAGATGGATTACTATGTTAGAATATATTATGAGAAAACATAAACATTATCTAACCAAAATCATATTCGCTTTACAGCGGCTTAAAGACTAATCTGATTTGCTAGTTTTGAATAAGCAGCTGGGAAAATTTAATTACTTATAGGAGCTTGTATTATGTTTTACAATCTAATTAAAGATAAAATAAAAATCAATAATAGTTATGTTGATTATATTGCATTTGGAGTAGGCTCCCGCAATCTAATTATTGTTCCGGGATTGAGTGTCAGAGATCTAAAGGGTGCCGGGATATCTCTTGTACTAATGTATAAGTGTTTTGCAAAGGATTATCGGGTGTACTTGTTTGACAGAAGGCACGATGTTTCAGAAGGATTTTCAATCTGGGATATGGCAGATGACATAGCAAATGCAATGAAGCAATTGGGAGTTGATAGTGCTGATTTTTTGGGAGTTTCGCAAGGTGGAATGATTTCAATGGCACTTGCAATTAAATATCCTGACAAGGTTAGCAAACTTGTTTTATGCGCTACTGCCGCAAGACCGAATGATACAATCAAGAAAAACATAAATAATTGGGTTGTGTATGCTAAAAAAGGTGACTATGTTTCAATCAATAAAGAAACCTTTTCTCTTATGTATACAGCATCCTATTTGAAAAAATACAAACTTATAATGCCATTTATTGTGCGCCTTGTTAAGCCTAAGGACGTAAATCGATTTGTGATACTTGCGTCATCAATTTTAACATTTGATTGTTATGAAAAACTTTCTGAAATTAAATGCCCAGTATTGGTGATCGGCGGAGAATGTGACCAGATTACAACAGGTGAAGCATCAGTGGAAATCGCTGAAAAAATAGGTTGTGAGATATATATGTATAAAGAGTATGGACATGCTGTCTATGAAGAAGCAAAGAAGGATTTCAATAAGCGAGTTTATGATTTTTTGATGCTGTAATTCATCCTATTGAGGAAGATTCCCTCCAAATGACAACAAAATTTTAGTTTGCAAG
>JAAYHU010000065.1 GCA_012735245.1 Tissierellia bacterium | reverse complement strand
TTGATCAAAAATAGAAGATACAATTTAAGGATGACCTTAGGGTCATCCTTATTAAAATCCACCAGCTCCTCCGCCGCCGGCGCCACCACCGCCACCTGCGGAAAAGCCTCCGCCACCTCCAAAGGAGCTGGATGTACTAGTTCTGCTGCCATAGAAAGATGAGTTTAACCTATCTTCAAAGCTTGATCCCCCATATTTATTAGTCATGAAGTAATAATATGCCCAATGGCCAGTACTATGGGAGCCAGGCACATAATCCCTAAATCTTTTCATAGTCTTCATAGGCAAACCTAGGGCTAGGGCATATAACAGGCTCTTGTCCTTGGGGATGAAATTATAATCCTTCAAGATATCTTTCTGGTTTCTTAAATCCTTCCTATACTCTTTCCACAACCTATACTGGACATAGCCTCTATCTGATTTTCTAGTAAATAAAGATATACCGTAAACAAGCAAAACTGCGGAGAAAAGAAGCGGTATCAAGCCCAATAGGCCACCATAGGCTAAGGTTATTATGGCTATGGTTACAAAAAGAATGTACATAACAATCAATAATACCCCTAACTCTGATTTCCTTTCATAATACCCCCTATCCTTCAAATTCTCTTTAACCATCTTAGACCATTGATTAATATCCTTGGTAAACTTACTAGAATTCTTTTTCCTATATTTTTCTATATCTATGGTAGAGACAGTATTGCCATCTCCTATGGTATTAAATAGCCAATTAATTACATAGGTCTCAAAAGGCAATAAGTCACTTATTGATTTATCAGTTCTAAGGAAAAGAAAGTCTTTATTTCTTTTCTTTTTAGGTTGGATTTCCTCGATACTTATATAGCCTCTCCTTGCCAAGTCAAAAATAGTAGTCATCAAGGCCCTAGCATCTACTACTCCAGAAAACATGAAAGCCCTCAATTCGGCAGGAGATATATCTTCTGGATTTAAAGTTTTTAAATCATTAAATATCTCTGGATCTCGCTTTAACTTCCTATATATAGAATTGATAAATATTACTCCTGCAAGGGTTATAGAAAGGGATGTACGTTCAAATAAATTCTTATTCCTATTTCTCCTCTTTACTTTTGCCTCTTCCCTTTCTATATAGAATAATTCCTCATCCATTATATTTTCAAAACTTTTATTTCCTATTCTAGTACTTTGACTAATGAAGGTTTCTGGAAATAATATCCTTGCCTCTACAAAAGTATTGGCTGGCACATCAGAAACTTCCATTTTGATTAGATTGGCTTCTATGAAGTAAATTTCACCATTTAGAGGTCCGTGGGCAAATATTTTAGTTCTTTCCCTGTTGCTATTTGGCAGTTTAATAGTAGCAGAAAAGTATTCTACAGGGGTAGAATTTCCTCTACCAATAAACTGGTAATATAATTCTCCCGTATCTACATGTTTAACAGCCACATTTTTAACTGTATACTTCAAACGAAAAGTTTTCAATGTATTTTTCTTTGAAGGAGAGAAAATTTTTATTGTTTTATTGTTGTTTTCTTCAATAACAAGATAGACTCCACTATCCCCATTTTTTGCAGAGCTTACAAACTTATAAGGGTTTTCTTTTCCATCTATCATTTCGTAAACTTCTAAGTTTTCTATACCATCGGTTAGGCTTGTAACAATATTACGGAAGACTCCATTGAACTTACTTTTAAAGTCAAAGGTTAAATCCTCTACAACAAGCAAGTCACCATTTTCCAATAGGCTTGATTCTACTATCCACCTACTAATAATCAAATCATTGTCAGCAAAGGATGGCATAGATATTAGCAACATAAGGATTACAACAAACAGAGATAATAGTCTTTTCATAATCAATTCAGCACCTCCTGAGATTAATATACAATATTTATACCCAAAGCTGATTTAATATGTTAATATTTTATTAATTTTTCATATAATGGAAATAGGGTTTATAACTAAAAATAAATAATCAAAAGTTGTTAGTAAATCGAAAAAGATATATAATAAACTTACTAAAGAACAGGAGGTAAAAGTATGGGATTAATAATAGGTATAGTAGGAGCAACAGGTGCAGTAGGGCAAAAGATGATAGAAATACTGATAGAGAGAAATATTCCAATAAAGGAGCTTAGGCTATTTGCCTCAGAAAAATCTGCAGGAAAGAAAATCCAGTTCAAAGATAGGGAAGTAGAAGTAGAATTGTTGACAAAAGAGGCCATGAGGGAAAAATATGATTACCTACTGTTTGCAGCAGGAGGGAAAGTTTCAGCAGAATTTGGGCCTATAGCAGCAGAGGCAGGTAATATTGTAATAGATAATTCATCCCATTTTAGGATGATGGATGGTATACCCCTAGTAGTGCCTGAAATCAATGGCCATATATTAAAGGGATATAGGGGCATAATAGCCAATCCAAATTGTTCTACTACACAAATGTTAATAGCCATAGGCCCCATATATAAAAAATATGGCATAAAAAGAATTGTAGTATCTACTTACCAAGCAGTTTCAGGCAGTGGATATAAGGCTATTGAGGAGTTAAAAAACCAGCTTCAAGATGAAACTTATCCAAACAAGGTATATACAAGGAAAATCGCTGGCAATTGTATACCCCATATAGATGAATTTAATCAAAATGGCTTTACTAAGGAAGAATTAAAAATGGTCTATGAAACCCACAAGATTTTAGGAGATAATTCCATTGAAATAAATCCAACTACAGTTAGGGTTCCAGTTTTCTATGGCCATAGTGAATCCATCTATCTGGAATTAATGGAGGAAGCAAATATACAGGAGATAAGGGATTTACTAAAGAAGTCTGAAGGTGTAATAGTAGAAGATGAACCTAAGGAAAACAAATATCCCACACCCTTGGAGGTAGCAGGCACTGATTATACCTATGTAGGCAGAATCAGGAAGGATATTTTCAATCCTAAGGCCTTATCTCTATGGGTAGTGGCAGATAACCTAAGAAAAGGGGCTGCTACAAATGCCATTCAAATTTTAGAGAAAATAGAAGAATATAAATTGGAGGGATAATTATGTTTAAAGGTGCAGGTGTTGCCATAGTTACACCATTTAAGGATGGAAAGTTTGACAAAGAAGCCTATGAAAGACTTATCGATTTTCAAATAGAAAACAAAACCCAAGCCCTAATCGTCTTAGGTACTACTGGAGAAGCAGCCACTATTAGTAGGGAAGAAAAGGCTGAAATAATAACTACTGCAGTAGAGAGGGTAAACAAAAGAATACCTGTAATTGTGGGAGTAGGGTCTAACTCCACTGAATTGGCCATAGAAAATACAAAGCAGGCAGAAAGCCTAGGTGCCGATGGGCTCCTTTTAGTTACCCCCTATTACAATAAGTGCACCAATAATGGATTGGTAGCTCATTTTACAGCAGTTGCCAAGGCTACAAAATTGCCAATAATTTTATATAATGTGCCTGGCAGAACTGGGGTTAATATACCACCAGAAGTAAACTTAAGCATGTCAAGGGTAGAAAATGTCATAGGAGTTAAAGAGGCCAGTGGAAATATATCCCAAATCCTTGAGATAAAGAGATTGGTACCTAAGGATTATATGATATATTCAGGTAATGACGATCAAGTAGTTCCAATCTTAGCTTGTGGAGGCCATGGAGTAATTTCAGTAGCTTCAAATGTAATACCTAGAGAAATGCAGGAAATGTGTGAAGCCTATATGGACGGAGATGTGGAAAAGGCTCTAAGACTCCAACTAGAATACAAAAAACTTATCGACTTATTATTCTCCGAAGTAAATCCTATTCCTGTTAAGGCTGCCTTAGCAGAGATGAAGCTAATAGAAAATGAATTGAGACTACCTCTAACACCTATGGAGGAAAAAAATAAAATTAAACTAGTTCAAGAGATGAAGAGATTTAATCTAATTTAGGAGGAGTATATGAATCTACTAATTAACGGGATAAACGGTTATATGGGAAGAACCATAAGAGAATTAGCCCTTAAAGATAATTTTTGGGAGGAGATTCATGGTTTAAGTAGGGAAAAACCACAACCTACGGATCATATTAAATATCATGTTTTATTGGACTTTACCCATCCATCTGCATTGGATAATGTACTACAATTGGCCTTGGAGAGAAGGCTTCCCCTAGTAATAGGTACTACTGGCTATAATGATGAACAGCTTGAAAAGATTAAAGCTGCTTCTAAGGAGATTCCAATCCTATATGCTACAAATATGTCCTTGGGCATGAACCTATTATTCTCCTTAGTGGAGGAAATAGCTAGGAAGATAGGGAAGGATGCAGATATTGAAATAGTAGAATCCCATCACAATAGAAAGAAGGATGCTCCTTCAGGCTCTGCCATAACCATAGCTGAATCCATAGAAAAAGGCCTAGGGGAAAGAAGAAAATATCAATATGGCAGACAGGGCCAGTGCCCTAGACAAAAGGGTGAAATAGGCATCCATTCCCTTAGGGGGGGAAATATAGTAGGCTACCATGAGGCAAACTTCATAGGAGACTTAGAATCTATAAGGCTTAGCCATGAGGCCTATGATAGAAAAGTATTTGCCAAAGGGGCCTTGGAGGCAGCAAAGTTTATCATAGGAAAAGAACCAGGCCTATATAGTATGAGGGATGTGCTTAGTTTGTAGGGGTGGTTAAATGAAATACAAGATACTAGAAAAGCTAAAGCAAGGTGAAGATTTCATATCAGGCCAGGAAATATCTAAGGAATTCCACATAACCCGGGCTGCCATATGGAAGTATATAAATATTCTAAGGGAAGAAGGCTATAATATAGAATCAGTACCAAGCAAAGGATATAGGTTAGTAGCCTTACCTGATATACTTAGCTATGAGGAAATAAAGGAATACTTGAATACTGATTTTATGGGAAGAAATATTCATTATTTTAATTCCATAGATTCTACCAATAGCAAGGCCAAGGAAATAGCCCTAGATGAAAAGGAAGGTACCGTCCTAATAGCTGAGGAGCAAACAGAGGGCAAGGGCAGAATGGGTAGAAGCTGGGTGTCACCAAAGGGTAAGGGTATTTGGATGAGTATTATACTGAAGCCCAATGTTGAACCCATGAAAGTTCCCAAGCTGACCTTAGTAGGTGCTGCAGCAGTATATAAGGCCTTGGAAAATATGGGGATTAAAGCCCAGATAAAATGGCCAAATGATGTATTAATAGATGGGAAAAAAATTTGCGGCATATTGACAGAAATGAGCGGAGAATTAAATATGGTAAACTATGTAATCATGGGCATAGGCATCAATGTTAACCTAGATGAAGGGGATTTCCCTGAGGAATTAAAGGATAAGGCCACATCCCTTAAAATTAGTACTGGAAAGGAAATAAGTAGAAAGGAACTTACAGCCAATATATTAAACGAGTTTGAAAAATTATATCTGAAATTTAAAGAAGAAGACAATATTGAAGAAGTATTGAAAATCTCCAGGGAAAATTCTATTTTATTAGGAGAAGAAGTGAGGATAATTAGGGGAAATAATATAAAAATAGGTAAGGCCATAGATATAAATGACAATGGAGAATTGGTAGTTGAAGTTGGAGATAAGGTTGAAAAAATAATTTCAGGAGAAGTATCTTTAAGAGCTAATAAATAGTGAATAAACCCTAATTATCCATAGTCTTAATTAGGGGTAAAGTTTTTATAGCTATTAGTGATGCCACTACAAGCTTTAGTACATCTCCAGGTAAAAATATTAAACAGCCCATATTTAATACAGTACTAAAAGACAATTCCTTACCTAAGACTATATTTAAAATATAATACATATATGGTAGGCCAAATAAATAGGTAGTTATAGTAGCTACTAAGGAACCTAGCCAGATATTAATGGCTGAGGTTTCTTTTTTTATATGGCTAATTTTTCCTGCCAAATAAGCTGAAAACATAAATCCAAGGATAAAACCAAAGCTAGGCTTTGTTACTGATTGGAGTCCGCCAGTGAAACCAGCAAATATGGGAAGGCCAATAAGTCCCAAAATCAAGTAGATCAATTGAGACAAGGCCCCTAATTTTGGTCCCAAAATAAGGCCAGACAAGAGGACAAATAAGGTTTGCAATGTAATAGGCACTTCTCCTATAGGAATGCTAATAAAGGC
>JAAYHU010000064.1 GCA_012735245.1 Tissierellia bacterium | reverse complement strand
ATGATGAAAATGAATATACTGCCATGAAATTATGTGGACTAAAAGGATGCCCAAGAGATGCAGCTAAGGCAATAATAAATATAGCAGACTTTGTATCCAAGTATGACGGAGGAAATGGGGCAGTAAGGGAATTTTTAGATTATATTTTAAAAGAAAAGCTGGCAAAACATGACCTCAATTGTGAATATGAATAATAAAATGCCCAGGTTATTAACTGAACTGGGCATTTTTCTTTGACAAGGAAGGAAAAAATCGTAATATCAAGGATTTTTACGATATTGAGACCTTTGTAAAATCATTAGATAGACCTAGAAAGATCTTTCTGATGATTAAGCCAGGCAAGGCAGTAGATGATATGATTCAAAGCTTGGTACCCCACTTAAATAAGGGGGACCTTATTATGGATGGTGGTAACACCTACTTTCCAGATACTACAAGAAGAATGGAAGAATTAGAGAAAAAGGGGATTTTATATTTAGGAATAGGAGTATCGGGTGGAGAACTGGGTGCTTTACAAGGGCCCTCCATAATGCCAGGAGGGACTAAACTAGCCTATGAACTAGTTGAAGACCTACTGTTAAAAATTGCAGCCAAGACCGCAGATGGTCCATGTTGTACTTATATAGGTAATGGTGGAGCAGGTCATTTCATCAAAATGTTACATAATGGCATAGAGTATGGATTGATGCAAGGCATTTCAGAAGCCTATGACATTATGAGAAGGGTATTGAAACTCTCTGCAGATGAAATATCAGAAGTCTTTGAAGACTGGAACAAGGGAGACCTAAATTCATACCTAATGGAAATATCCTACAAGATTTTCAAATTACAAGATGAAAAAACTAAGAGGCCCTTAGTTGATATGATATTAGACAAGGCTGGACAAAAAGGGACTGGGAAATGGACAGCTCAAATCTCTTATGAGCTTGGAATACCAGCTTCATCCATTAATGCAGCCGTAGAAAGCAGGCAGTTATCCTTCTTTAAAGAGGATAGAGTTGAACTTTCAAGGAAGGTAAACAAAGACTTACCTAAAGGATTTTCAGACAGAGAAAAGTTAATCAGCCAATTAGAAAAAGCTTTGCTTTTTACTAACTTTATCATATTCTCACAGGGAATTTGGTTGATTTCAGAAGCATCTAAGGCTTATGGCTTTGATATTAATATTTCAGAAGTACTGAGGATTTGGAAGGGCGGATGTATCATTAGGGCCAAGATGCTAGACTTTTTTATTGAAATTATAGATGAAAATAAGGATAATGTTAACTTGTTAAATAGTGAAAAAGCTTTATCCTATCTAATGGAGAAAATCAACTCAGTTAAATATATAACTGGTATAGCAAAGGATTATTATATTCCAACTTTTGGACTTAATTCGTCCTTAGATTATTTCTTTAGTATGATTGAGGAAAGGCTCCCAGCCAATCTTATTCAAGTCCAAAGGGATTTTTTCGGTGCCCATACTTACAATAGGATTGATGAAGACGGAGTATTTCACACTGATTGGAACCATTATTTTCCCCTAAGCTAATGTATGTTATGGCTGGGGAAAGGTAAGGAGTGTAATTATATGAATAAAAATACTGCAGGATTTCAAAAAATTCTTAGGGATCCCATGTTGTTTATCACTATAATCTTAGTTATTTTTTCCCTATTCGTATTCATTGTCTTGCCTCTTTATGAGGTGTTGAAGCAAAGTTTAGTAGATTTAGATGGCAACTTTACTTTAAAGGCCTATATTGGAGCATTTAAGTCTTCCTCCAATGTTCAAGCCATTAAAAATACCCTATTATTAGGGACTATTACAGGGATCTTATCCACTATAGTAGGCTATATTTTTGCTTATGCAGAAACCTATATAAAAATGCCTGGGAAAAAGATATTTAATTTAATAGCCCTTTTACCAATGATTTCACCACCCTTTGCAATATCCTTATCTATTATTTACCTATTTGGTAGTAGAGGGCTAATCACTTATTCCTTATTAGGTTTAAGGGACTTTAATATCTATGGTTTGCCAGGACTTATTCTAGTACAAACTTTGTCATTCTTCCCAATGGCCTACTTAATTTTAAGTGGGGTTCTAAGAACAATAGATCCCTCAATGGAGGAAGCTTCTCAAAATTTAGGAGGTTCAAGGTGGGATACCTTTTCCAAGGTTACCTTTTACGGGAATTCTAGGGATGATAATTGCTTATTTAATAGTTAGAAAGAGGTTTATTGGGCGAAATTTCATTGACTTTACGTCTGTAGTTGGGATAGCAGTTCCGGGAACAGTTATAGGCATTGGATATATACTGGCCTTTAACTCTCCACCAATTGTCTTAACAGGTACAGCAGCAATTATCATCATTGCATTTATTGCCAGGACTATACCAATGGGGATTAAATCTGGTATTAATACATTGCAGCAAATTGACCCAAGTATAGAAGAGGCAGCTCAAGGCCTAGGGGCTGATTCTTTTAAAGTCTTTACTACCATTACTTTGCCTATGATAAAGCCAGCATTTTTAGGGGGATTGATATATTCCTTTATTAAGAGTATGACTGGCCTAAGTGCTGTAATATTCTTGATCTCTGCTAGATTTAGGCTACTAACAATAGTTGTCTTAGACCAAGTAGAAGTAGGCAGGTTTGGTACTGCATCAGCTTTCTCAACTATTTTAATAGTGATTGTATATATAGCCATATTTATCATGTATAAGGCTGTTGGATTGCTAGGTGTAAGTAAAGATAATATTAGCTTGACTTAAAGGAGAATAATTATGAAAGAATCAAAAAATGTAATCCTAAGAAATGTAACTAAGGAATTTAAAAGCCATAACAATGAAGGAGTATTTAGAGCAGTAGACAATATATCAGTTACTATTAATCCAGGTGAGTTTGTAACATTACTTGGCCCATCTGGATGCGGTAAGACTACTACATTGAGGATGATTGCAGGCTTTGAAACTCCCACTTCTGGAGATATAATACTAGGCGGAGAAAATATAAACAATCAACCTCCCAATAAACGAGACATTGCCATGGTCTTTCAAAGTTATGCCTTGTTTCCTCACTATAATATATATGAAAATATTGCTTATGGCTTAAGAATCCGAAAAATGGATCCAAAGCTAATAGATAAGAAGGTTTCACACATAATAGACTTAGTGGGCCTAAAGGGCTTAGAAAAAAGGAATCCAGGCCAACTGTCTGGAGGTCAACAGCAGAGGGTTGCATTGGCTAGGGCCTTAGTTATGGAGCCGGGAGT
>JAAYHU010000063.1 GCA_012735245.1 Tissierellia bacterium | reverse complement strand
GTGTTATTAATATCAAAAAGTTTGGAGGGATATTATGAATAATAAAGTCTTCATTATGGAAAATAAGCATGCTGAGAGCTGTGGCACACCCCCTATTATTACAAATACAAATCTAACAAATATTTTGGCTACTTTGAGAACGAATTTGGAGAACAATGGGTATTTGTGTATGACCCTGATACTGGAAAAGGGGAGTTACGTGGCGGCGATGTTGATTGGAATAATGTATTTGAAGTACTTAATGGTAGAGTACCTGATTTAATACTTGGTGCAAGTGAGCAGAAATGGCTTGAAGCATGTTGGGAATCTGCAACATCTGGGCGATAGTAACAAATTTTTTTGGGAACTAGGACAAATCAAAGAAAACCTAATTTCTTTTTATCATTAAAACCATTTCTATAATCTTCCCATTATGATAACATATATAAAAGGGTAAAATCAGGAGGAAATTTTATGACTAAGGATATAATGGGCTTAATTAATGAAAAATTAAGGGAAATGGAGAAAAATCTAATTTATCTTAAGAAGGCTTCATGGGGAATTACAAAGGAAAATATTAAAGATGATATCATAAAATACTGGGGAATTGAAAGAGGCCTTCAAATTTTAATAGAAATCGTATTAGATATAGCAAATATAATCATTTCTTCAACTGATTTAGAAAAACCTCCTACTTACAGAGAAACAATATTAACACTATCTCAAATCAATATACTTCCAAAGGAATTTGCCGATGAAATATCAAAGATGGCTGGTTTTAGGAATATTTTAGTTCATGATTATGCTGAAGTAGATGAGGATATAATATTAGAGCTTTTAAAAAATAAACTAGATGATTTCATCCAATTTATAGATTACATTAATAAATGGCTGAAAGATAATTATTAATAAATTATTCATAGGTGAATAAAATGCACAAAAATATTGAAGAAGTCAAAAAAATATTAGGTAATCATATAGATGGTTTGGTAGAAAAGCATAATATTAAACTAATGTATATATTTGGCTCCTATGCTACAAATAAGAATACTGAAAACAGCGATTTAGATATTGCAGTTTTGCTAGAAGGAAAGCCAGATGCTTTTGTAAAACTTGAGATACTTGATGAATTGGTAGAAATTCTTAGAAGGGAAGATATAGATTTAGTCATACTAAATAGGGTGGATATAGTGCTACAATTCCAGGTGATTAAGTATGGTAAAGTAGTCTACATGAAGGATTTGTTGACCAAGGTTTTATATGAATCAAGGGTCATGGATTTTTATATGGATATGGAGCACTTCAGAAGGCTTAGGAATGAGATTATGCATAAGACTTTTTTAGAAAAGATGAAAAGATTATAGCTTTATCCAACAGGGGTAACCCTGTTTTTTTTATGTCCTTATGAATGAAATATTCGAATGGATTTCGTTAAGTTTCCCGTCTTTTTTAAATTGTAAGACAATTAGTACAAATATGTGCCGGAAAATCCAATAACTTGTGCTGTTCAAAGAATTATCTTTCAAATATAATTTAAATAACAGAACTGAATTAACAAAATTGACTTAGAAACTCAATATTAATAGAGGGATCTGTGTTTGGCAATATGAAAATACAATTTTTGGCCATTTAAAATACAACTGCTATTGGTAGTGGAAATTTGTGCAAATGTATTTGCCCCAGAGGCTACAGCCATGATGCATGCTACAGGGGTAGCAGTAGAAGGCACCGTTACAGACGGATTCTTTGGATACAACTTGGCTAATGTAATCATAAGTTTAATCAATAAAATAGTAGGATAATAAAGTATGGAATTTGAATAAGGAGTGAAAAGATGTTATACGAAGCAGAGCGAAGGGAAATGTGTAGAATAGTTAAGTCCATGTTCGACAGATGGCTTGCCAATGCAGCTGGTGGAAACCTTTCATGTAAGGTAAGCAGCAACCACTATATTATGACAGCCTCAGGCCTTTCTTCCAAATATCTATGGGATATTGGGCCTGAAAACATACTAGTTGTAGACGATAACTTAAATGTAATCGAAGGAGAGGGCAGGGTTACCAGAGAAATCAATATGCATATGGAAATATATAGGAACGATGACAAGGTAAAGGCTGTAATCCATGCCCACCCAAAGGAGTTAATGGTCTATGCCTGCATGGGTATCGATATGCCCGTTGTATCAGAAGCTTTAGAGTACTTAGGAGAGACCATCCCCTGTCTACCCTATAGGCCTGCTACAACTCAGGAGTTAGCAGAACTAGTGGGTAAATGGACCTCTGAGTTTAGCAAGGAGTTTAAAGAAAAAGAATTGGTAATGGAAGACATCTATGCCTATGGAGCCTTATTAAGAAGACACGGGGTAATAGTAGCATCAGACAATCTACACTCAGCCAATGAGATGCTTGAAAGACTAGAAACTAACGCATATGTTCATATACACGCTGCTACTTTAGAAAGCAGAGGGTATAAGTATAATAGATAGATAGATGTGCATAGGAATTAATTGAGCAATTCCTATGCACTTTTTATAATATAAGATATAATAAATATAAACAGATAATGAAACTCCCAAAGGTGAAGGAGGGGTGCTACTGTGGGGGAGGATATCCGTTGGATCCAAAGGTTTGCTAATTATAAAAGGGCCTTAAGCCAACTTAGAAATGCAGTAGAATTGATGGAGGAAAGAGAACTATCCATACTTGAGAAACAAGGGGTTATTCAATCCTTTGAATATACCCATGAATTAGCTTGGAAAACTTTAAAGGATTTTCTTGAGTATAGGGGTACTACAGGTATATACGGTTCAAGAGATGCTACAAGGAAGGCCTTTGCCTTAGGGCTTATAGATGATGGAGAAGTGTGGATGGAGATGATAAAAAGTCGTAATCTTACAAGCCATACATATGATGAGAGGACAGCAGATGAGATTATTGTCCTTGTAAAGGACTTATATTTCCATCAATTCGAGAAATTAAGCATTAAATTGGAAGAACTGGAAAAGGAAGAGGATTAGAAAATGAAATATGGGTTAAAGGAGAGCACCTTAAGGAATCTTGTTGATATTTTTGCTGGCCATTCAAAAATAGAAAAAGTATTGCTTTATGGTTCCAGAGCAAAAGGGAACTATAAAGAAGGATCAGATATAGATTTAGCATTAATAGGGGAGGATATAAATATTAGAGATTTAAATAGAATCCTCTTAGAATTAGATGAACTATATTTACCTTATAATTTTGATTTGGTTATATTTGATAGAATTGAAAATAAGGATCTAATAGATCATATAAATAGAGTAGGTATTACAATATATAAAAGGAATTGATATTATTTAATGTTTGCAATAGCTTGCTTTTATAAAATAATTTTTAAGCTGGAGGATAGCCTTCGGCTTTTTTCTTTTATACAATTATTGAAATATCCATCAATTTATTTTTATAACTACACCTACCCTTTTCTATTAGATAAAACTTTTTCAAAAAATATCGATTGCTGCTATATTATGCCTAATATTAGGTATATATAGTATAATAAGAAATCCTTTATTTGAGTACATAATTTTTCTGGCAGAGTGTTGTGGATAGAATAAATAAACAAAAGATAAGGAGGGATAGAGGCGAAACTCAAGGGTAAGCTTATACTGTTTACGGTATTGGTTTGTATTACCATCATCTTAGCCATATCTACAATTGAAGAAAAAGCTATTAATGTAGGGGAGGTATTAAGTGGCAAGCTAGTAAAGCTAATGGAGGAAGATTTAGAGTTAATGGATAGACAGCTTAGGGATTATGAGATGATGGTGGAAGCGGTTAACCAGTATAAGGGCGATGGTTCAGTCTTAAACGATATTATATCCGATTTATCGGCCCCATCGGAGGAATTGTCTGCTACCATCAATCAGATAACCCAATCCATGGATGAGATATCTTCAACAGTGGAGGATTCAGCTTTAGCCACCAACAATATAGCGGAGATGAATATGAATATGGTAAAGTCTATAAGTAATATAAATAACGTTATCAGTAAAAATGAAGAGATATCCGTTAGACTTCAGGAATTGGTATCCCAAGTAAAGTATTAAAATAATAAGAGCTGAAGTTTTTTCTTCAGCTCTTATTATTACAAGCTATACTCAGCAGGTATGAAAAGAAATTCTTCTTCTCCGATGAAATTTATAATCAAATAGGTCTTGTTATCGAAAAAGTAAAGAAGTCCTCCATGTTTTTCTGCAAAATCCCTTAATTCATAATATAGTAGCATATCTTCATCTTTTGTAGCATCTATATAATCATTATGGGCTTCAAATAGAGCTTGTATTTTCTGATCTATAATGTCGTTTTTAAACATAAAAAACCCTCCCGGTAAATATAAATAGAACAGTTTATATAAAAAATATACCCAGATTATTTTCAAACTCACTATATATAATTGTAACAAATTATGAAGGATTTTTCATTTAAAAATTGAATAACATAATATCCAAACAATGGACAATTGATAATTGTCCGTTGAGTAAAGGTGGTTGTCTCCAGCATCTCCGGGGAAAGATTTAGCCTATATCACGAAATTGTGGGACCATTCTCATATCTAATGTCTTAAAAGTTGAAAGGAGGCAGAAAAGCTAGGAGCAGATGCAGTAATAAATATTGGCTATGCTACCGCTTCCATTATGCAAGGGGCTGCAGAGGTTATAGTATATGGAACGGCAGTAAAGTTTAAATAAAAGAGCTATGTTTTTTTGAGCTGAGAATTATACCAGCTCGGTTTTATAGGTATAAGGTGGAGTTGCCAAAGAAATTCAGCCTAGAGATTGGCTACAACTACCACGGAGATGCCTACAAATATTCCTTCTATCCAGGAGCTGTTCAAATTTCACCAAAGAGCATATTGTTTGAAACGGAGGATTATTTTGAGATAATGAGAGCCACATCCTTCTTAATATAAGGGGGTATATAGGGTATACTATAGATAGCAAAGTTTTGAGGTGATGCTATGGAAAAATATAAAAAGCCCAGCAAGGAGGAATTGAAAAGGAAATTAAGCCCTATCCAATACAGGGTTACCCAGGAGGATGGCACTGAAAGGCCCTTTGACAATGAATACTGGGACCATGAAGAGGAAGGAATATATGTGGATATAGTAAGCGGAGAACCCTTATTTTCATCCAGGGATAAATACGATGCAGGCTGTGGATGGCCTAGCTTCACCAAGCCCATAGATAAGGATTTTATAAAGGAAAAATTGGACACCAGCCACGGTATGATAAGGACGGAAGTAAGGAGTAAATTTGCCGACTCCCACCTAGGCCATGTATTTCCCGATGGCCCTAAGGAAAGGGGTGGGTTAAGATACTGTATAAACAGCGCTGCTCTAAGGTTTATCAAAAAAGAGGATATGGAAAAGGAAGGCTATGGAGAGTATTTAAAGCTATTCTATGAATGATGGGAGATGGTTGTAGAAACCATCTCTTATTTTTTACACCTGATTGAGTAAAAACGCATCTTGAAACTTACGTTCGTATTTTGTATAATAAAATTAAAATGATAAAAGTGAGAGAAAAAATATGAAGTGGGAACCTGAAAACTATAAAATGGAAGTCAGTACATTATGGAGTTTTTCGGATAGAGGGAATTGGGCTACCCATAATGGAAAGTATAGGGGAAATTGGTCACCATATGTACCTAGAAATGTAATAATGAGATATTCCAAAGAAGGCGACATCGTTTTAGATCAATTCCTTGGTAGTGGAACTACATTAATCGAGACAAAATTATTGAAAAGAAGAGGAATTGGAGTAGAAATAAACCCTGAGACTATTATAATAGCAAAGAGAAATTTAAACTTTAACAAAAATAAAGAATATGAACCAAGGATATACAATGGTGATGCAAGAAACTTATACTTCATACCTAGTAATAGTATAGATTTAATTTGTACACATCCTCCTTATGCAAATATTATAAGATATAGCAATGGTATAAAGGGGGATCTGTCGAATTATGATATTGATGAATTTATATCTCAGATGAAATTTGTTGCTAAGGAATCTTTTAGGGTTCTTAAAAATAATAGGTATTGTGCTATATTAATGGGAGATACAAGAAAATCTAAACATATAGTGCCTCTAGGGTTTAGGGTAATGGAAAAATTTTTGGAGGTAGGTTTTTTGTTAAAGGAGATAGTTATAAAAGAACAACGGAATTGCAAGATGACTGGTTTTTGGTACAATAAGAGTATTCAACATAATTTTTTATTGATAGCCCATGAATATTTGTTTATATTTAGGAAGCCTTAGCAATAAGTTTTGATTTAGTTGGGAGAGGATTAAATTGAAAAGAGATGAACTAGTAATGCCGGTTGTTAAATGGGCAGGTGGCAAGAGGCAGCTTTTACCTGAGATAGAGAAATATATACCTCAAAAATTTTCTACTTACTATGAACCCTTTGTAGGGGGAGGAGCAGTTTTATTCCATTTGCAGCCAGAAAATGCAGTTATTAACGATATTAACGAGGAACTAATGAACCTTTATAAAGTGATAAAGGATAATATTGATGAGTTGATAGAGGATTTAAAAAAACATAAAAATGAATCTAAATATTATTATAAAATACGGGAACTTGATAGGGATTTAGATAGATACAATAAATTAACTCCTGTTGAACGTGCTTCAAGAATACATTATCTTAATAAAACTTGCTATAATGGTTTATTTAGGGTTAATTCCAAAGGCCAATTTAATGTACCCTTTGGAAGATATAAAAATCCTAATATTATAAACGAAGAAACTTTAAGGGCGGTAAGCAGATATTTTAATAGAGCAAACATAATAATCAAGTGTGGAGACTTTGAAGATGCAGTTGAAGGAGCCGATATAGATAGTTTTGTTTACTTTGATCCACCCTATGATCCAGTAAGTGACACTAGTAATTTTACAGATTATAACAAGGGAGGGTTTGATAGGAAGGAACAAATTAGGCTTAAAGAGCTATGCGATAGGTTGGATAAAAAGGGGGTTAGGTTTCTCCTTTCTAATTCGGAAACCGACTTTATACTAGATCTTTATAAGGATTACAAGATAGAAATAGTACCTGCTAAAAGGTTCATAAATTCAAAGGGAGATAGAAGAGGAGAAGTCAACGAAGTGTTGGTGAGAAATTATGGCTAAGACAAAGAATGATTTAGCTTGGGAAAAGTTATTTAATAAGTATAAAATTTTGAGAGAGATAGAAAGGAAAGGTTTTTATATAATAACATCTCGGCAGATAAATGAATATAGAGAAGCCAGATTAGCAACTAAATTTGACCATAAATCAAATCTTCCAAAATTGTTCAGGGAAAATGGCCTATCAATTTTACCCATAACTAGGGGTAGCTATATAATATCTTCTTTTGAAGCTTATAAGGAATTTGATGAGACTAATCCAGAAGTTATAAAAATTCCCTTTCCAGATTATATAGAAAGTATTGATTATGAAAACATAACTTCTGAATCTATTGCCATAAATTGTGCTTTCGTTTCGGGTATATTGACGGATTTTCTAGAAGACCCCAAATTAATCCCTACCATCAGTGGTAGAATGGGTTCCGATGAGTTTTCCTTTTATATACATAATCTATCTAAGAATGTAGATGTAATGGTAAAAGTATCTAATTCTCAAATAGAGATAGATGGTGGCTATGAAGGTGTAGAAAGTCTAGCTTTAATAGAGGCTAAAAATTCAATTTCTGAGGATTTTTTGATTCGGCAATTATATTATCCTTTTAGATTATGGGATGGTAAGGTAACTAAAAAGATTAGACCAGTCTTTATGGTATATTCTAATGGGATTTTTTCATTATATGAATATGAATTTCAGGAGCCCAACAATTATAATTCATTGATTTTGGTAAAACAAAAAAACTATACTCTAGTCCAAGATGAAATTACTTTAAAGGATGTAAAGGAAATTTTGTATAATATAAAAATTATTGAAGAGCCAAGAATTCCTTTTCCTCAGGCAAATAGTATGAAGAGGCTTATAAATCTATGCGAATTATTATACAATGATGAAATGACTAAAGAAGAGATTACAACTACATACGATTTTGATCCTAGGCAAACCAATTACTATACCGATGCAGGTAGGTATTTAGGCCTTATAGATAAAAGAAGGGAAGACGGTGAAATAAAGTTCTTCTTAACGGAAAAGGGTAAAAAGCTTTTTAAGATGAATTTAAAGGTTAGGCAGCTTAAGTTTATTGAATTAATATTAGAGCATAAGGCTTTTAACAAGACATTAAAGGAGTATTTTAGAACTGGCCAAATGCCTAACAAAAGCACCATAGTAAGGTTTATGAAGGAATCTAATCTTTACAATATAAGATCTGACAGCACTTTTTTTAGAAGGGCTCAGACCATTTCAAGTTGGATAAGCTGGATACTAAATATAGTTAAAATGGGCTCTTTGTCAATAGTTGGGGTGGGATTTTCTTAAATCCCGCTCCATTACTATTTTTACCCTTATTTTTGTGTTATGATTGAGATGGATAGAATTACATGTATTTTGGGCACACTTAAATAAACC
>JAAYHU010000062.1 GCA_012735245.1 Tissierellia bacterium | reverse complement strand
TTATAATCATATTATAATATTCTTTATATTGCTATAAATATGAAAAAAACAGAGCCTAAGCTCTAAGGGATATATAAAAAAACCAAGGTTATGGTTTTCCCATAACCTTGGTTTTTGTCTATATTAATTACTCTTGTTCAGCCATTTTCTTGTATTGTTCGTATCTAGCTTTAGCATCTTTTTCTGCAGCTTGGAATAATTCTTCTGCTATTTCTGGGAATGTTACTTTTAGTGATGTATATCTAACTTCGGAATTTAAGAAATCCATAAATGGTTCTTTTGGCTCTTTTGAGTCTAGGATAAATGGATTCTTACCTTCTTCTTTAAGTCTTGGATCGTATCTGAATAGGTGCCAGTATCCTGTATCTACTGCCTTCTTTTCTTGTCTGATAGTAGTACCCATTCCTGTTCTAATACCATGGTTTATACATGGAGCGTAAGCAATAACTATTGAAGGTCCGTCATAGGATTCTGCTTCCTTAAGGGCCTTAATCAGTTGATTCATATTTGCACCCATTGCTACTTGTGCTACATATACATAGCCATAGGAAGTCATCATCAATCCTAGATTCTTCTTAGTTACCCTCTTACCAGAAGCTGCGAATTTTGCAACTGCTGCAGTTGGAGTAGCCTTAGATGATTGACCACCAGTATTTGAATATACTTCAGTGTCTAATACTAATATATTTACATCTTCGCCTGATGCTAGAACATGGTCTAAACCACCAAAGCCTATGTCGTATGCCCAACCGTCTCCACCAATTATCCACATGGATCTCTTGATTAAGAAGTCTTTTAGTTCTTTAATTTCTGCAAGGATTTCTCTTCCTCTTTCGCTGTCTACTTCTTTGTCTAATCTTGGTATGATCATGCCTGCAGCCTTCTTAGATGCTTTTGCATCCTTCTTACCTTCTATCCATTCAGTGAAGTATCCATTTAATTCTTCATCTATATTTAATTCGATGAATTCTTTCATCAATGCTTCAAGTTTGTCTCTCATTTGTCTTACTGCAATTGCCATACCATAGCCATATTCTGCATTGTCTTCAAATAGTGAATTTGCCCAAGATGGACCTTTACCTTCTTGATTCTTGCAGTATGGCATTGATGGTGCAGAAGCTCCCCAAATTGATGAACAACCTGTAGCATTGGCAATCATCATTCTATCGCCAAATAATTGAGTAATTAATTTAACATAAGGAGTCTCTCCACAGCCAGCACATGCTCCTGAGAATTGAAGTAGTGGCTCTTGGAATTGAGAACCTTTAATGCTGAATTCGTCCATAACTTCTGGCTTAGCCTTAACAGTCATAGCATAATCCCAGTTCTTGGATTCTACTTCAAGTTCTTCTTCAAATGGTGTCATAACTAAGGCTTTTTCCTTAGCTGGACAAATGTCAGCACAGTTTCCACATCCTGTACAATCTAGTGGACTTATTTGGATACGGAATTCTAAACCTTCTAAGCCTCTTCCTGTAGCCTTTATTGTTTCAAAGGTTTCTGGAGCATTTTTCTTTTCTTCTTCGTCTACTAAGATTGGTCTAATAACTGCATGTGGACATACTAGTGAACATTGGTTACATTGGATACAATTTTCCTTAATCCAGTGTGGAACTTCAACTGCTATACCACGTTTTTCATATGCAGAAGTTCCATGTGGGAAGGAACCGTCTTCTCTACCTACAAAGGCACTTACTGGTAAATCGTCTCCTTCTTGTCTATTCATTGGCTCAAGTACATTCTTGATGAATTCTGGTACATCTTTTTTCTCTTCTACTTCTTCATCCTTAGCATCTTTCCAAGACTCTGGAACATTTACCTTAACTAGGGCTTCTATACCCTTATCTACTGCTTCGTAGTTCATTCTAACTATCTCTTCACCCTTAGTTCCATATTCTTCAACTATGGATTTCTTTAGGTGTTCTACTGCTTCTTCTATTGGAAGTACTTCTGACAATTTGAAGAAGGCAGATTGCATTATCATATTAATTCTTCCGCCTAAGCCAATTTCTCTAGCTATTCTTGTAGCATCTATTGTATAGAAGTTGATGTCATTTTCAGCAATATATCTCTTCATTGAGGCAGGTAGGTTTTTATCCAATTCTTCTTCATTCCAAGTACAGTTAAGTAGGAATGTTCCGCCTTTCTTCAATCCCTTTAGCAAATCATATTGATATACATAGGATTGTTTTGAGCAAGATATGAAGTCTGCATCTGTAATTAAGTAAGTAGATTTAATTGGCTTATGGCCAAATCTCAAGTGTGAAATAGTAACTCCACCAGACTTTTTACTGTCATAGGAGAAGTATCCTTGTGCATACATATCGGTGTCGTCGCCGATAATCTTTATGGCTTGCTTATTAGCTCCAACAGTTCCGTCGGAACCGAATCCCCAGAATTTACATTTGATAGTTCCTTCTGGTTCAGTTTTTATAGTTTCTTTTATTTCTAAGGATAGATTTGTTACGTCATCAACTATACCAATAGTAAATCTATCTTTTGGATTGTCTAGTTTTAAGTTTTCAAACACTGCATTGATTTGTGATGGAGTAGTGTCTTTTGAACCAAGACCATATCTTCCACCAACTATTACTGGTTTAATATCTGTATCATAGAATAGGTTCTTAACATCTAGATGTAATGGTTCAGCAATTGCACCTTTTTCCTTAGTCCTATCTAAAACAGCAATTTTCTTAACTGTCTTAGGTAGAACATTGAAGAAGTGTTCAGCTGAGAAAGGTCTATATAAGTGAACTTTTATAACTCCTACCTTTTCTCCCTTAGCCATTAAGTAATCAATAGTCTCTTCAATAGTTTCGGTTACTGAACCCATTGCAACTATTATTCTTTCTGCTTCTGGATGGCCATAGTAGTTAAATGGTTTGTAATCTCTACCAGTTATTTTGTTAATCTCATTCATATATTCTACTACTATGTCTACTATTTTTTCGTAGAATGGATTAGCAGCTTCTGCAGCTTGGAAATATATGTCTGGGTTTTGAGCTGTACCTTTTGTATAAGGTCTTTCAGGGTTTAGAGCTCTTTGTCTAAATTCATTTAATGCATCATAGTCAACTAGCTTTGCTAAATCTTCATAGTCCATAACTTCAATCTTTTGGATTTCATGGCTAGTTCTAAATCCATCGAAGAAATGAAGGAATGGTACTCTTCCCTTAATTGCTGAAAGATGTGCCACACCAGCCAAGTCCATAACTTCCTGAACAGAACCGGATGCGAGTAAGGCAAATCCTGTTTGTCTAGTAGCCATGACGTCTTGGTGATCACCAAATATACTCAATGCGTGTCCAGCTACAGCTCTAGCTGAAACATGGAATACTCCAGGTAATAGCTCTCCTGCTATTTTGTACATATTTGGGATCATAAGTAATAAGCCTTGAGAAGCAGTAAAAGTTGTAGTTAAAGCACCAGCTGATAATGAGCCGTGAACTGCTCCAGCAGCACCTGCTTCTGACTGCATTTCTGTAACTTTTACTGTTTGACCAAATATATTTTTTCTGCCATTAGCAGACCATTCGTCTACTAACTCTGCCATTGTTGAAGATGGTGTAATTGGATAGATTGCAGCTACATCTGTAAAGGCATAAGCCACGTGGGCGGCAGCTGTATTTCCATCCATGGTCTTCATTACTCTTGCCATAAATAAAGCCCCCTTATATTAATATTTACTTGTAGAAAGAATAACATTCTACAACTGAAAAGTTAAATAATTGCAAATGGCATCTAATTAAAGTATATTTAATTTTCTTCATAAAGTCAATCGTTCCGGGAAACAAATTAAAAGAATAGAATATTTAGATTATTCTAAACAATGTTTGTTTTTTGTCAAACTCTTTCAATATTGCCATTATTTTCTTGGAATAATGGCGGCTGCAATAAAATATGCAGTCAGGCCTGGAATTCCCCCTGTTGCAATTGAAATAAAAGCCCAAGCTAATCTAATTAAGGTTGGGTCTATATCAAAGTATTCCCCAATCCCACCACAGACTCCAGATATTTTTTTATCTGTATTGGATAAATAAAGCCTCCTCATTTCTCACCTTCTCCTTTTTTATTAAAATGATTATATAATTCTTCTGCTACTCTTTTATTCATACCTTCAACCTTTGCCAGTTCCTCTATGGATGCCTTTTTAATCCTCTCAATGCTTTCAAAATGTTTTAGTAAGGCCCTTTTTCTTTTTTCTCCTATGCCCTTTATGTCATCTAGTTCAGATTTAAACATTTCCTTGCTTCTCAAGGACCTATGATAAGATATGGCAAAGCGATGGGCTTCTTCCTGTATTCTGTAAATCAATCTGAACCCTAAGGAATCTTCCTCCAAATTTATCTCCTTATTATCGTATATAATCCCCCTAGTTTTGTGAAAATCGTCTTTTACAAGTCCACATACTGGTATATTGAGGTTTAAGGACTTTAATACCCTTAGGGCTACATTTACTTGTCCTTTTCCCCCATCCATCATGATTAAATCTGGAAATGTTGAAAATCCCTTGGTTTCAATTTTATTTTCCTTCATTATTTTCTTTTCCTCCAGGCCTCTTATGAATCTTCTAGTAAGGACTTCTTCCAGGCTTCCATAATCATCAGGAGTATTTCTACTTCTGATTCTAAATCTTCTGTAATCGGATTTTTTTGGCTCCCCCCTTTCAAAAACAACCATGGAACCAACAGGCTCTACTCCTCTAATATTGGAAACATCAAAGGCTTCGATTCTATTCAATTCCCTTTCTAAACCTAAGGCATTCCTTATCTCCTCTAAGGCCTTTTGATTTTCCCTAGCCTTTTTTAGAAACCTGTCCCCGTATTTATTTAACATGTCCATGGCATTTTTTCTTACCATTTCTATTAAGTCTAGTTTTTCGCCCCTTTTTGGTACGGTAATCGTTACCTTATTTCCTCTCTTTTCCCTTAGCCATTTAGATAAAATCTCCATATCCTCTATTTCTTCTTCCAAGATGATCTCCTTAGGTATATAGGCAGATCCAATATAAAACTGCTTTATAAAGGAAGATAATATTTCCCCTCTTTCTTCGTTGTAAGTGTCTTCCAGTATGAAATGTTCTCTACCTAGGATTTTGCCATCCCTAATGAAAAAAATCTGAATACATACTTCTTCTATGCCCCTAGCCATGGCAATTACATCTTGGTCTACTAGATGGGTAGTAGAAACTATCTTTTGTCTTTCATGAAGGAGATTTAATGAGTTTATCTGGTCTCTATATTTAGCTGCAGATTCAAAATCCAGTTTCTTTGAAGCTTCCTTCATTTTTTCCTCTATTATTTCTATTAATCTATCTTCTTTGCCATTCAAGAAAAGTAATATTTCATCTATCATCTCTAGGTATTTTTCTTCATCCACATTGCCTTGACATGGACCTAAGCATCTACCTATATAATAATTTAAGCAAGGCCTTGACTTGCCTATATCCTTTTCTAAGTTTCTATTACATGTCCTAATGGGATAAAGGTTTCTTATGATTTCTATAGCATCGTTTACTGCAGAGGCACTTGGATAGGGGCCAAAATACTTTGCCCCATCCTTTTTTACCTGCCTGGTTTTTAGCACCCTAGGATATTTTTCATTAATTGTTACCTTTATATAAGGATATTGCTTATCATCCCTTAATAGAATATTATATTTTGGTTTATGCTTTTTAATTAGATTGGCTTCCAGTATCAAAGCCTCAACTTCATTGTCAACTATTATATATTCAAATTCGGAAATATGTTTTACCATGGCCTTGACCTTGGGAGGATTGTTTTTACTAGATTGGAAGTATTGTCTTACCCTTTTTCTCAAGGATATGGCCTTCCCTACATAGATAATTTCCTCGTTTTTATCCTTCATTATATATACACCAGGTTTATCAGGTAGTTTTTTTAGCTCTTCTTCTATATTGAACATTACATCACCCTTAGTTGTGAATTTTTCTTTTCCTTATCAATATTATAGCAAATTAACAATCTATTAGTACAAAAAAACGATATCAGCAGCACTGATATCGCAATTTACCCCTCATTAACTGTCTTCCTAACGATTTTTACTAAGTCTTTTACTCTTTCTTCAATTAGTTTAAGGTCTTCTTCCTTTGGCCTTCCCTTAAATTCAACTGATTCAAGGAATTCCCAATTCATACAATACCTACTGACAATGTCGCAAAGCTCTTTTTCAGCCCCTCCACTCCATCCATAGGAGCCAAACCTAAAGACTTTTCTATTAAACACTTTTTTCTTTCCCAATTCTTCTAAAACTGCTGCCATAGGTGGGAACATTTTATATTCATAGGTGGGCATTCCTAGAATTATTCCTGTTGAAGTCCAAGCAGAAGTCAGTATAGTTCCCCACGAGTCTTCAGGAACCCTATGGACATGGTATCTTATCTTTTCCCTTTCAAGTACGTCAATTACATGTTTTACTGCCTTTTCAGTCATTCCGTACATGGAACCCCAGATGAGAGTAATTTCTTCCTTTGCAGGTCCTTTTTGATAGCTGGCATATCTACTATAATCTTCTATAATCTTACTTGGATTCTTTCTCCAAACTATTCCATGGCCTGGAGCTATTATTTTTATTGGAAGGGTACTGCATTTTTCAATGGCCTTCCTGACAGGCAGCGAGAAGGCTGCCACAATATTTGAATAATATCTAACTGCTTCCTTTTCATAAAATTCTATTTCCTCTGCTGTTAATAAGTCGTCATAATTATTATCCTTAACTGTCCCAAAGGAACCAAAGGCATCACAGGAAAATAAGGTTCCTGTTTTAGTATCGAAAGTAGCCATGGTTTCAGGCCAGTGGACATTTGGTATTTCCACGAATTTCAAAACATGGCCCTTGCCTAAGTCTAAGGTATCCTCATCCTTTACTACTATAATATCTTCACTATGGTCAAAGAAGGCATCTACAAGGTCCTTTGCTTTTTCAGTACATACGATTTTGAAATCAGAGGTAATTTTCTTAAAATCTTCAATCCATCCTGAATGGTCGGGTTCCATATGATTGATTATTAAATATTCAATGGATTTTGGGTCTATTTCCAACTCATCTAAGAGTTTAAATAAGGATTCTGGTACTCCATCCCAACCACAGACTCCATCTATAATGGCAGTCTTTTCTCCTTTAATTATATAGGAATTTAATGAAACTCCATTGGGCATTTCCCATAATCCCTCAAATAAGATGTTCTCAACATTTACAGAAAGCTGATATATATTATCAGTAACCTTAGTTACGTTCATATAAAGTCCCCCTTAAACTACTATTATTAATATTTACTACCCCTAAATGCCAGACTTAATCTAAAATTAAAAAACTGCTAACATATTATATGTTAGCAGTTATAGTTTATATGCTCCTAGTTTCTTCCCTTAACCAAGCCCTTTCTTCCTCATTTAAATATGGGGATAGCTTTTCATATACTTCCTTGTGGTAGTCATTGAGCCAAGCCTTTTCCTTTTCAGTCAATAGGCTAATGTCGATTGCATCTAGGTCTATAGGTACATATGATAAGACTTCAAACCTCATAAATTGACCTGAGTCTGTCTTTATATCCTCTTCAACTACTACAATATTCTCTATCCTTATACCATGGCTGCCTTCCTTATAAACTCCAGGTTCAATGCTTACTACCATTCCTTTTTCTAAGACTACATCATTTGGAACAGAGGCTATCCTATGAGGCCCTTCATGGACATTTAATAAATATCCTACTCCATGGCCAGTACCATGCTTATAGTCTAGACCAGCTTGCCACAAGGGATATCTTGCTAAAACATCCAAGCTATGGCCTGTAGCACCATATAGGAATCTAGCATTAGATAGATTTATAAGCCCTTTAAGAGTTAATGTAAAATCTCGTCTTTCTTCATCTGTTATAGGACCTACAGCCATAGTCCTAGTAATGTCTGTAGTTCCATCAAAATACTGTCCTCCCGAGTCTACTAGATAAAATCCTTCTTCCTTTATTTCAGCATTAGAATTTTCGCTAGCTGAATAGTGAGCCATAGCAGCATTGGCTTTATAAGCAGAAATGGTGCCAAAGCTGGGCTCAATAAAGCCTTCCTGTTCTTTTCTAAATTCCAATAATTTCTCTTGGGCTGACATTTCAGTAATTTCAATTTTACCTATGTTCTTGTCTAGCCAGTGGAAAAACTTAACTAGGGCTACTCCATCTTTTATATAAGCATTTTTTTGGTTTTCAATTTCTATAGGATTTTTAATTGCCTTAAGGGTTGTAGTTATATTTGCTTTATTTATTATTTTGCATTCCTCTGGTATAGCCTTATAAACCCACCTATTTATCCTTTCCTTATCTACAATTACCTTAGAATTCTTATCTATTGATTTTAGAAAATCTATTACCTCTTCATAGCCTCTTATTTCTACTCCATTTTCCCTTAGAAAGACTTCTACCTCTCCATTTATCTTTTCCTTATCTACAAATAAATAGGCCTCATTTTTAGATACAATGGCATAGGATATGACTACAGGATTGTATGCTATATCTCTGCCTCTAATATTATATAGCCAGGCTATGTCGTCTAGGCTTCCCAATAAGAAATAATCTGCATTCTCCTTCTCCATTTCCTTTCTTACATCTTCGATTTTTTCCTTGGTACTTTTTCCTGTATATTTTATTTCATGAATGAAGGCTTCTTTCTTTGGAAGAGGAGGCCTATCTTCCCACAGTTCCCCTACCAAGTCATACTCATCGATGAATTTAATGTTCTTTTTAACAAATTCCTTTTCTAAATTTTCTACTTGGGATTGGGAAAATACTTTTCCATCAAATCCAATACTATCTCCATCTTTTAAGTTTTCCTTGAGCCATTCTATATAGGAGGGAAAACCAGGTATTCCTATTTTATACATCTTGTATTCTGAACCTTGAAGTTCCTTTTCCCCTTGGATAAAATATCTGCCATCTGTCCAAAGTATGGCCTCATCTTGTGTGACTACTACAGTACCTGCAGACCCAGTAAAGCCTGATATCCAAACCCTTCCCTTATAATGGTCAGCTACATATTCCGATTGGTGTGGGTCTGACGTAATTACTATATAAGCAGTAATTCCCCTATCCTTCATTAATTTTCTTAAGTTCTTTAATCTTTCATTAATCACCACACTTACCTCCATGCTCCTTTTTTCTATTCTCATAATTATGGCTGCCGCCATAATTGCAAAGATTCCTGCTACTAATTTGCTTGTTATAAAAGGATTTATAGCCTTAGAAGATACTGAAGAAATATATCCCAGTTGGCCACCAAAGGTATAGGCACCTGATACTGCAAAGGCAGCATTTAATACTTTTCCCTTATTACTCATTTTATCATATATCCCCAGCATTGGTATAGAATTCGCTAAGGAGCTAAAAATTCCTAGTATAGAATATTTGTCGAGTTTAAATCTCCCTCCTATTTTTAGTAAATGCTTATCAAGTTTTTTTGATAGAAAGTGAAGCATTGGATAAGCACCAGATAGGATAATGCCTATTTTTACTACTAAAATGGCCCCCTCTTCCAATGGAATAATACCCTTTACTAAGTCAATACCAAACATAAAACTGATTATACTTATTATTAGCCCTATTGTGCCTATAATTATTATTATTTTTCCTAAAAGATTAAAAATTCTAAGGGTCCCTTCTTGGGCCTTTACTAAGCCTAGGATAAGTATAATAGAAAAAATAATAATAGGGATTAGGTTTTGTAAAAGAAGCTTCAGACTTATTCCCATCATTATACCCCCTACTAAAACACCAAGGGGGATGGTTGCTATACCTGCTAAGACTCCCTTAGCAAAATAAGTAAAATCTTCTTTTTGAACTAGGCCTACTGCCACTGGAATAGTAAAGGAAATGGTGGCCCCTAACATAGAGGATAGGATTAAGCCATTTAATTCACCTATTACATTTGATAGTGCAACTTCAATACTAGTATGATATCCACCTAAATCTGGGGCAAGGATGCTAGCAATAAACACAGATGGATCTACATTTAATATTTTTCCTAAGGGATATAATAAGGGCGATAAGCCCATGGCCAATAAAGGAGACATGCTATAAATTCCAATAATACTTAGGGCTAGACTGCCTATGGACTTAATTCCTTCATCAAATTTTTCTCCTAAGCCTAATTTACTGTTAAATATTTTGTCTACTGCTGCAATAATTGAAAATACTATCATTACATTTATCATGTTCCACCTCGATGCCCAATGATAATGATATTATACTATAACTTATCCAGTTTGCATATAAAAAAAAAAGCAAGAAACTTGCCTTTTTCTAGATATTTCTAAGCTTTCTTAACATAATTTTTTGTTCTACTGAAGCTACTAGCCTTCTAGTATATGCAACTGTATCTGGGTTTACGCTTATGCTGTCTATTCCTTCTTCTACAAGGAACTCTGCAAACTCTGGATATTGTGATGGTCCCTGACCACAGATGGAGATAGTCTTTCCATATTTATGGGCTGCCTTGATTAATATAGATATGGCCCTTTTAACTGCTTCATTTCTCTCATCGAAATATCCCATGTTATTTAATATTCCAGAGTCCCTGTCTGCTCCCATAACTAATTGAGTAAGATCGTTACTTCCTATACTAAATCCATCAACCATTTGAGCAAATTCTTCTGCTTCAAATACTACTGAGGGTACTTCTGCCATTATCCAAATTTTAAAGTTCCTATCTTGAACTAAGCCTTCTTCTGCCATTATCTCCTTTACCCTTTTTAACTCCCAGGTAGTCCTCACAAAGGGTAACATGGCATAAACATTTGTTAATCCAAATTCTTCCCTTACTTTTCTTAGGGCCCTACATTCTAATCTAAATCCTTCCTCGTATTCTGGTGAAATATATCTGGAAACTCCTCTCCAACCGATCATTGGGTTAGCTTCTATTGGTTCTACTTCATCTCCGCCTTTTAAACCTCTAAACTCATTGGTTCTAAAGTCTGACAACCTAACGACAACAGGTCTTGGATATATTTCTCCAGCTACTATTTGAATTCCCTCTGCCATCTTATCTATTAACAGTTGCCCTTGGCCAGTTTTTACTAGGTACATTGGGTGTGCACCCACCATATTTGTAAATATGAATTCAGTTCTCATAAGGCCAATTCCATCAAAAGGTAGATGTTTATATCTGCCTATTATAGAAGGTTCTCCAAGATTCATGTATATCTTTGTAGCAGTTATTGGAGCCAATTGATGGAGCATTTCTTCACTGAAGCCAACTGAAGTTTTTTCTTCCTTTTCCTCTTCTTCCAATACAAAGCCTTCATAGACTACTCCTCGGCTAGCATCTACTGTAATTTCTAAGCCTTCTACTAAAACTTGGCTGGCATTTTTAGCCCCTACTATACAAGGAATACCTAATTCCCTTGATACTATGGCAGCATGGCAAGTTCTTCCACCGTCGTCAGTAACTACCGCTGCAGCCTTTCTCATGGCTGGCACCATATCAGGGTTTGTCATTACAGTTACTAGGATATCCCCTTCTTGAACCCTATCTATTTCAGATATATCCTTAATATTCCTTACCTTTCCTCTGCCGATGCCAGGAGAAGCTGGTAATCCTCTAACTAACATTTTTAATTCTTTATTTTCCTTAACTTCACCCATTTTCACATCTCCTTTTAATGTAGTTATTGGTCTTGATTGCAATATATATAATTTCTTAGTGTCTTTATCAAATCCCCATTCTATATCCTGGTGGGAACCATATAATTCTTCAATCTTTAAACCGTAATCTACTAAGACCCTTATTTCTTCATCAGATAAACATTGTTCCTTAATCTTTTCTTCTCCTATATAATCAGCCACTTTTACTTCTTCAGTACCTACTCCATCCTTTTTCTTTACAATCATAATATTTTTTTCTGCAATATGCTTTTCTATTACTTCCCCTGTCTTTTTATTGATTAAGTACTCGTCTGGAGTTACAGTACCTGATACAACTGCTTCTCCTAAGCCCCAGGAAGCATTTATCATTATTTCATCGGTATTGTTGTTTATGGGATTGGCTGTAAACATAACTCCTGATTTGCCGCTGTTTACCATCTTTTGAACTACAACAGATAAAGAAACTTCAAAGTGGTTAAAGTCTTGTTTTACTCTATAATATATGGCTCTAGCGGTCCAAAGAGATGCCCAACATCTTCTAACATACTTAATTAGTTCTTCATCCCCGCTTATGTGCAAATAAGTATCCTGTTGACCTGCAAAGGAGGCTTCTGGCAAATCCTCTGCTGTAGCAGAGCTTCTTACTGCCACTTCTGGATCTTCTAAGCCTATTTTATTACTTAAATCTTTATAAGCTTCTATGATTTCATTTTTTAAATCCTCTGGAATTTTACCTTCGTTTATTTTATCTTGAATTGCTTTACTTACATTTTGTAACATTGTAGAATCTTCTTCGTCTAGGCCACTAATTAGTTCTCTTATTACTTCATCTAATTCAGCATAGTTAATAAAATAATTATATGCTTCTGCAGTTACACAAAATCCAGGTGGAACATCCAGTCCTTTTTGAGTTAGTTCACCTAGGTTGGCACCTTTTCCTCCTACTATTGGAATATCCTCTTTATTGATTTCGTTAAACCATTTGATGTATTTGTAACTAGACATTAGTATAACCTCCTATACAATTTATATTATATATTATAGCACATTATTTTAATTGTGCCATACTAATTAATATATTTTTATTAAATATTTGTAACATTTCTGTTGATTATTGAATATTTTACCCTTAGAAAAGAAAAAAATCCCGGTTTACGGGATTTTTTCATAGATTATTTATTTATTAGGTATATTTAGAAGCAAAAGCCTTCCCCTGTAAATAGTATTACAAGTAATAGGAAGAAGAATAATAATGAATCATCTGCTCTTTCATTAAACCAGCATGAATTGCCAAATAGAACAACTAATAGTAAGAAGAAGAATAGTAGTGATTCATCGTTGCCAAAATTTCCAAATATACCTCTACGGTCTTTTCTTACTCCTAATTCTTCAGCCATTCAAATAACCCCCTTATATTTATTCCTCACTGTATTTTATGAGGAAAGCATATAAGTGGTTACTCTTTTTCCAAAAAATATATTTATTCCCCTGATATGGACAATTTCTTTACCTTTATTGATGGAGAGCCTACATATCCAAACATGGGCATGCTAAATTCCAAGTCATTTCCTATGGCTTCTATGTCCATTAAGGTTTCAAAGAAATTTCCAGCTATAGTTATTTGATTTACTGGTCTTTTAATCTTTCCATCTTCTATTTCATATCCATAGGCTGATAAGGAGTAATCTCCAGATACTTCATTTAAACCAGAGTGTAAGCCTTCCACATTAATTATATAAAGGCCTTTATCAATACTAGAAATTAGTTCTTCTAAGCTTTTATCTCCCTTTTCAACATATACATTTGTAGGACCTATTGAAATGGGTGATTTGTATGAACCTCTACTTCCATTTCCAGTCGATTCAACTCCATCTTTCTTAGCTGTTTTTAAGTTGTATAAGTAGGTCTTTAATACTCCCTTATCTATAATCTTTTTATACATGGTCTTATGACCTTCATCATCAAAGGACCTTGAATAAAAGCCATTGGCTAAGAAAGGATCTTCAACTACTGTTAATAAATCACAGGCAATTTCCTTTCCTATTTTGTCCTTAAGTAGAGATAGGCCTTTTTGAACTTGGTCTGCAGAGAATATGCTGCCAAAGGCAGATAAAATATCTGAAAATACTGTATTTTTGAATACAATAGGATAACTACCGCTTTCTATTGGACTTGCTCCTAAGAGGGAAAGTCCTTCTTCTACGGCTTCCTTTGCCATTTCCTTATAGTCTATTTCATTAAAGTCATTGAAAATTCTATAGCTTAGACCGGTCTTTGTATCTTCTCCATCCTTCACGATAACTGAAATATATACAAAGGCCCCAGAATTATTGTCAGATAAGTCTACTCCCTTAGTATTCATAATATATCTTTCACTTTGAAACTCTTGGTAAGCACACATTTGGATGGAGGAAACCCTTTTATCCATTCCTAAGGCTTCCCTTTCTAAATCCAGTAAAAATTGGATTTTTTCCTCTGCTGGTATACTGGTTAGATTACCCGGTTTTATTTTGACCTCTTGGTATTCATCAGAGCCTTCAAAGATGATTTCCTTGTCAGGAGAATCTATATACTTGCTATTTTCATAGGCTTCATCTATTAACATGTCAATGGAACTTTCATCTAGCTTTTCTGTATAGGAATATCCCATTTTTTCATTGGATATCCCCCTTAAAGACAGGCCTCCTGATTCAGAAATACCATACTTGTCAACTTCTCCTTTGAATACACGAATTTCAATTTCCTTGCTATTTTGAATGAAGACTTCTAGGTCTTGAAATTTTTCTTTTCCCCTATTCAATATTTCCTGGGACAACTGCCTATAATCCATTATTTATCCTCCTTTCTTCCACCAACTGTTAAGGATTTTATCCTAAGGGGTGGTTGTCCTACATTGGCAGGTATGGAACCGCTTTCTGCGCCACACATCCCTTGTCCTAAGTCTAATTCTCTTCCTACCATATCTATTAATTCCAATACCTTTAGCCCATTGCCTATGAGGGTAGCCCCTCTAACTGGCTTTACTATCTTTCCATTCTCTACTAAATATCCTTCCATAACGGCAAAGTTAAAGTCTCCAGTGGCTGGATTTACAGAACCTCCCCCTAGTTTCTTAGCATATAGGCCCCATTCAGTATTGGCTATTATTTCTTCTAGGCTAGAATCCCCTGCTGCTATATAGGTATTGTTCATTCTAGAAGTAGGTGCAAATTTATAGGATTGCCTCCTACCTGAACCTGTAGATTCCATTCCCATTCTTCTACCATTTAATTTATCTATTAAATATGACTTTAAGATTCCATTTTCTATGAGGATGTTTTTCTGTGTAGGAGTACCCTCATCATCTATGTTTGTACTTCCCCATCCATTTGGTATTGTTCCATCATCAATGGCTGTTACCAAGGGGGAGGCAACTAGCTGGCCTAGCTTATTGGCAAATACTGAGGTACCCTTAGATACAAAGGCTGCTTCCAAGCCATGGCCACAGGCTTCATGGAATAATACTCCACCAAATTCATTGTCCATAATTACAGGCATTACACCTGAAGGGCAGTAGTCTGCATCTATCATGGTCTTTGCAATTCTAGAAGCTTCCCTAGCAACTTCTTCAACGTCTATCTTATCAAAGAATTCAAAGCCCATGGAAGCACCTGGACCATAAAAGCCCTCTTGCATTTCTCCATTTTTTGCTGCAACAGAAGCTACACTAAACCTAGTCCTTACCCTCCTGTCCTCGGCTAAAACTCCTTCTGTATTGGCTATCAGTACTTTTTGATCTTCATCTAAATAGTTAACTATTACCTGAGTTATACTGGGATCGTAATTTTTGGCAACTTCATAAGCCCTTTTCATTAAACCTACTTTATTTTTCTTGTCCACTGTTGAAGGAATTATCTTTATAGGATTTATATCTCTATCATTTCCCTTCAAGAAATTTAGAGTTAGGTCCATAGGAGCAGATTTTAAAGCAGCAGCTGCTTCCTTTGCTACCTTAATTAAATTTTCTTCAGAAGAATCATTGGTATAAGCGTAGATGCAATTTAATTTGTCAAAAATCCTTATGCCAACACCATAATCCCTACCTGATATATTATTTTCGATTAGTCCTCCTACTAGCCTTATTCTGGTGCTTAATTTGTCCTCAACGAAAATCTCTGCAAAATCTCCTCCCTTAGATAAGGCAGCATGCAAGACATTTTCTATTAGTTTTTGACTTAGCAAAAAAACCCCTCCTCTTTTTGACTTTCTTCTATTATACACTATTATAGTTCTTCTTTTAATAAAAAAACAGCAGGTTTTCTGCTGTTTAGAAAATATCTCCTAAAAAGAGGAACAATATAAGTAGCCATATTATACTATCATCGCCAAAGAAGCCTTTTCCTCCTTTTTTATCTTTGTCCCCCAACAATAAGAGTATCAGGAAAAGTAGTATTAATATTTCAAAATTATCTCCACCGAAGAAACCACTTAACATAAGAAAACCTCCCTATTTTAGATTAATACATATTATTCTAATAGGGAGGTTTTTGTTACATTAGATTTGCTTCCCGCCTAAGTTCTACAATAGACTTTGTCGATATATCCTCCTTTGGAATATCTAGTATATTAACTATCTTTTGAAGTTCGACTTCATCATTAACTTCAATTTCCATATAGGGATAAGGATAGGTTTTTTCATCCCACTTGTCTAAATCAAATCTTATCCCATCTAATTCATAGGAAATCCTCTCCTTAGTCCCTTCTTCCTTTACTATATATCCTAGGGATTTTAATATGTCTAACATGGCTTCCTTATTGGATATCTCAGTGCTAATCTCTATATTTTCCCTTAGGCCGTCCCTGTTAATATTCTTCTTCATAGTCAATGTTAATTTTGTCTTGCCAGTTAGGAGAGATTTAGTTTCTCTAATCCTCATATAAGAGTTAAGTTCTTTTTCAATAAAACTATCCCCTGTATCGATTAATGTATTTACTTGAAGTTCTTTTTCTATGAGTTTTGCACCTAAACTTTTTAATTTGTCTTCCATTTTCAATATGTCTATATTTAACACTTTTACTTCAAGTTCTTTCATTTAACCTGCTCCTTTAACCATTATATGCCTCTTCATCAACGATTACTGTTACATCAGGGTGAAGGAGTAAAAAGGATACTGGGAATTTTGTAGATACCCTGTCTGTACTTAGCAGTTTTTTAATAACCGGTGCCTTTCTCTTGCCATTGGCTAGAAGAACAATCTTTTTAGCCTTTAATATGCTGCCTATCCCCATGGAAATGGCTGTTCTTGGCACTTCTTCTACGGATTGGAAAAATCTCGAATTAACTTCTATGGTATTTTCAGTTAATTCTACTATTGTGGTTCCTAAGGATAGGGATTCATCGGGTTCGTTAAAGGCTATATGCCCATTTTCCCCAACGCCTAAAAGCTGAATATCTATACCTCCTGCCTTGTCTATCATCTCTTCGTATTTTTTGCAGTATTCTTCAATATTTTCTGCCAATCCATCAGGTATATGGATATTTTCTCTTGGTATATTAATATGGTTAAAAAGCTCTTCTCTCATGAAATATTCATAACTACTAGGATGATCTGGAGACAAGCCTATATATTCATCTAAGTTAAAGGTTGTTACCTTTGAAAAATCCAAACCTTCTTCTTTGTGAGCCCTAATCAATTCCTTATACAAGCCAATGGGTGTGCTGCCTGTTGCTAAGCCTAAGATGATATTGGGTTTTTCCTTTATCGCCTCAATAAAAATCTCAGCTGCCTTTTTACTCATAGCCTCATAGTCTTTTTCAACAAAAATTTTCATCACTTTTCACCCCTATAATATTTTTTTTGGTATAAAGTTTATATAGTCACTGGATACACAGTGAAACTCAATACCCTCAATGGTGCCTTCTACAATATATCTGTGGCCTTCTGCATGTAAATGGCCATATATACATATATCTATCTTGTATTCCTTCATTATCTCTACAAATTCATTGGGACTGGAGTCCAAATTAAAGGGAGGATAATGAAGCATGACTATTTTCTTTTTTAAGTTCTCATCTAAAGACTCTAAGGATAGTTTCAGCCTATTTAATTCCCTATTAAATATTTTCTCATTTTGAGGGTCTATAACCTCCACATCTATATAGGACCAGCCTCTTGTCCCAGCAATGCCAGCATCTTTATATACAAAGCTGTTGTTTTGAATAAAGTCTATGGTCTTTAGGCCTAGATTATTTAGTTTTTTTAAACTGCTCCACCAATAGTCATGATTTCCCTTTATTATGATTTTTCTTCCTGGCAATTTGTCAATCCTTAGTAGGTCCTCGTAGGCCTCATCTATCTTTAAAGCCCATGAAATATCTCCTGCTAATAATACTAAATCATCTTCTCCAATTGTTGAATACCAATTTTCTATTATTCTCTCCTGATGGCTTAACCAAATATCTCCAAATACGTCCATTGGTTTTTCACCACTGCTGTCAAAATGTAAATCTCCTATAGCAAAAATCAATATACCACCTCGTTAATCTTAGACTTGAACTTTAAAATGAAACCTTGTATTTTCAATGTTTCTTAAGTTAATGTAGTACTTTACATTAAGGATATAAAATTATAATCTACATCCATTTCCTCCAAGATCTTCCTTTCCCTATTGTGGCAGGTAAATAGGATAATCTGTCTTTTATGGCTAATATCTACTAAAAACTCCAGGATATTTCTCAGCCTATTATCATCGTATTGAATAAAACAGTCGTCTAAAATCAATGGAAAATTGTTTTCCACCATGGAATTAACTAAGCTAAACCTTAAGGAAAAATATAATTGGTCTATGGTACCACCGCTCAAATCGTTTATGCTTATCAATTCCTTAGTAGCAGGATTTTCCACTTTAATATTTAATCCCTCATCTACCCTAATTCTGTTATATTTTCCATTGGTTATTTTCTCTATTAGTCTGCCTACCTTATTGTTTATATCAGGAGCAAATTCATCATGTATTTCCTTAGATATACTTTCTATGGTGCTGGCTGCCAAGTCCAAGGCCTTATATTCATTTTCAAGCTCCTTCTTATACTCCTTCCTTCTTTCTAGTTCTTCCTCTATTTCTACTAATCTGGAGATGTTTTTACTCAACAGGTTAATATTTTCCTCCACCCTGCTCAAGGAAATTTTATAATCTGAAATTCTCTCAGTACATTCATCTATTTCTGCTCTTACCTGCTCCTTGTCTAAGCCTTCAAAATCCCCACTTATGTCTTCCTTATCTAATTCTAAAATCAAGGCTTCTAAAGTTGTTTGGCCCAATGTCTTATTTAACAGCTCTTTCTTTGATTCCAATTCCTTTATATGCTTTTCATATAGGGACTTCTTCTCTAAGGCATTTTCAAATTCATCAAGATTTTCTACCTTATTCTTTTGGAAAATGGTTCTCAGTCTATCTGAATTGTTTTCTATATCTAGTCTTACTTTTTCAATCTTATCTAATAATATATTTTTTTCATTACTATATTCATTATATAAGCGGATATTATTTTCCCTACCCAAATATTCCATATGCAGCCTATCGAATAACCTTTTCAATTCCAATTTAGACTTTACATCATATTTTCTTAGAAGGTCCCCTTGGATTCCTTCAATCTCTTCTAACCTAGTTTTTCTTTCTCTTTCTTTTTCCTCTAGTTCTATAATCTGCCCGTTTATGTCCTTTATAACTGCCTTAAGCTTCTTAACCCTAAGCCTATAATACTGCCAAAAAACTAACGAAGCAATGGCTAATATAGGTAAATAAAGTCTAGTTGATGGAAGTATTGCCATAATCCCTAGGGAGATAAGACCTAATATAATAGAAAAAATTTGAATCCTTTCGTATTTAGATACATCCTTATTATATTCATTATAATCCCTTTTCAAAAGCCCTAAAGAATTTTCATCTTTGCCATATATAATAGTATTCCTTTCTACTTCTAATTCTTCATAAAGGTTATAATCTCTTGTTATTTCATCTAAACTTTCAGTATTTTGGTCTTTAACATCTTCTAAGGATCTTAATCTTTCTTCAGTTTCCCTTAATTTAGATTCACTTTCACTTAAGTCCTTTTCTGCATGCTCTATGGAATTTATTAAGCTTATGGCCTCTTTATAGTCTTCCATAGATAGGTGACTATAAATAGATAATTCATCTAGAGTCCTCTCTAATGATTCTATTTCCCCTTGAATCAACTTTGCTTCTTCAAGCTTCTTTGCCTTTTCATATATTTCAAGTTTCTTCAAAGTATCCCTTAAATGTTCTAATTTTGCTTCTTCCTTTCGAAGTTCAGTATTTAACCTATCCTTTTCCTCTAGATAGAACTCATAATCATCCTTCTCTAAGAGAATTCGGTCTCTTTCTTCTTGAAGGCTTTCTATTGCTTTTAGGTTTCTAGCATAGGGCTTAGTAGGAGCCCGTTCAGTACCTATTTCAGCCATCCTGCCCTTTAGTTCCGAAATAGCCTTATCTATGGATATATCGTCAACTAAGGACTGGGAAACGTTTATTAGTTTTTCTATTACTTCCTGGGCTAAATCCTTTTCAGTTTTGGAGCCCAACTGCTTAATGGAAATGGTATTGGAGAAGACCCTTGTATTGAAGCCAAAAAAATGAATTCCAGGCTGCAGAACCCTGCAGGGTCCATTATCTATATTATTGGTTATGTCTTCTCCTGTCTTTTCATCAAATACCTTGGTCCTTTCCCTTCCCTTAGTAAAATCCCTTTCTATCCTATACAACCTGTCATTATACTGAAAGCTTAAGACTCCAGCATACCGACTTTTATCCCAAGGATTGTATTTGTCATGGTCTTCCACATATAAGGCAGTTCTTACATTAGGCTTTAAAAATCCATAAAACATACCATTGATAAAACTATGTATTGTAGACTTGCCCGCTTCATTTTCTCCATATATTAGGTTGATACCTTCTTTTAATTTTATGTTTTTATTTTTGAATTTACCAAAGCCTATTAAATTCAATTCCTTTAAAATCATACTATTCTCTCCCCTTTAACAGGACTTCTAGGCCTAGGTACAAGGCCCTTTTCACCACAGGGTCATCTAAGCCCTTTTCCTTCATAGTCCTTATATAATGGTAAATAATATTGTCTTTATTTTCCTCTTCTAAACTTTCTAAATCATAATCCCAAATAGTCTTGTCTATTAGCTCTATATGGTAGAAACTTTCTTCCAAATCCTTAATTATATTGGCCATATCAATACTTCTACTAATATAGCCCTTTAAAGTTATCCTATAAAAGTCCTTGTCTCGGTTGCCCTCTGGAATGTTTTTTATCCTTTCTACTATTTCAAGATAGTTCATATTTTCATTTACTTCTATTTCTGTTACAATGAACTTTCTTCTGCTAAAGGGAAGAAACTTTATATCTACTCTTTTATTTATAATGGTACCTTCAATTATCCCCCTTTCTCCTTCTTCACCAAAGTCCAATGGTTCAGGGCAGCCACAATAAGCTATATTATCTGCCAAAATCTGAGGTTTATGTATATGGCCTAAGGCTATATAGTCCATATTCAAGTCTTTTAATTCCTGTAAGCTAAGGGGTAGGTAGTTAGAGTTATGGCTTATATCCCCATGTAATACTAAGATATTATTTTTAGTATTATCAATGTCTATAAAGTTCTTAAAAAGCTCCTTATCATAAATCTCCTTAGTTTCCCAGCTATATCCATAAACAACAGTATTTAGGTCTGGGAAGTCCTTTTTTCCTATAGCCTGTCCTCCAAAGATGGTCACATTGCTAGACCACTGAATTCTATCATAAAGAGATTTTCTTCCCCTATAATCATGGTTCCCTGCAGATATGATTATATTTACATTTTCAATAGATTTAAAATTGTCTCTTACCCTGGTTATATCTCCAATGGTAAAATAGGCTTCTTCAAATAAATCTCCTGCAATAAATAAAAAGTCAACTTCTTTTTCCTTTGCATATTGAATTATTCTTTCAAAGGTATTCCATATTTCTCTCCTTCGAGCAATTGCCTTTTCCCTATCAAAGGAGACATTGTTGAACTTCAATCCCAGGTGTATATCCCCTGTATGAATAAATCTAATCAATTCTATTACCCCCTATTTAAGATATTAAAATTATATCATAGAAATATATTGATTTACAAAATAAACCAGCCTAAGCTGGTTTAAATTTTCGTTAACATCTTTCCCAAGGGCCCATTGTCATCTATTATGTCTTCTATTTCATATATGGAGATTGGAAAATATGGTATGCCATAGACATAGGGAGTTATTTCATACAATTGGAAAAATATGACAAGGGAAAGATCTGCTATATAATAATCTTGATCAATCCTAATTTTATTAAATTCACCTAAAACAGGTATGTCCCTTTCCTTAATCTGTTTTTTGATTTTTTCCGATAATACCATTACATAATCGGATTTAGATTTAAACAATTCATGTAGTTCATATTTTTTTCCAGTCCCAAGATCAAAGGTTAATCCCTTTACCTTAGTTAAACCATGGGCACCTCCAGAGAAAGCATAGTTTATCAAGGTCAATGACAATATACCCTTGCTATTATTTTTTAGCTCCCATGTACCTGTAATTTCCGTTTCCTCATTATCATAATAGCCCTGCTCCCTTAATTGCTCATAAATGGCTTCTAAAATAGTATTATTGATTTTATCTTGTACATATATATTTTTCAATCCGTAAATTTGAGGATAATAAATCTCTAGCTTGGGCATATCTAATTTATATGTCTTTATAGAAACAAATAAATCAGTTCCACTCATCATATCAACCCCTTTAATTCATTCATTACTATAAAATATGCAGAACTAAGAAGTTGGTGATAATTTTATAAATTCATTAGCCAAATTTCTATATCTTTCGAAAATCTAATACAATTTTCTTTCTCCCTGTTTCCCAATATAAAAGATTTAATTAAAGGTTTATAGTCCAGGTCTAGCATCCAGGGCAGCAGGATTTCCCTGTTGTAATAACCATAAAGAAAGGTCACCATATAATAGCCTAGGGTGTAATAATCAATAGTCTTTATATTTATGTACTCAATATCTTCATCTTTTATTTCTGCTAATAAGGTATTAAGTTTTTTAAATTCTAAATCCACTAGGCTTAGCTTTTCCCTAGTAATACTACCTACTGGATCATCCTTTCTTAAAACATTGCCATGCTGTATGAGTAAAGCAATTCCTTCTTCAAAGATTTTTCCTAATACTTCATATAAATACCTTTTTCTAAGATTTAACTGAAAATAATTTCTTAGTTTGTTTTTTAGAGGAATACTTCTGCAATGGAATAATTCATGGCTAATTACTTTTATGAATTCCTCAATATTACCAAGGTATTTAATATAGTTTATATAGATTTCCTTTCCATACAGGCTAAAGCCTCCATCTGTACCTCCACCATATAGATAGATCTTTGGACAAATATTTATGTATTCTGGCAATATCTTATAAACCTTGCTTAAGGCTTCATTGATGATTTTTTCTTCCTTTAATGTAATATTTTCTAATTCCTCATTGAGCCTAGATAAATTCTCCCTTAAGATATATAAATAGAATTTATCCTTATAGTCCTTGTGGATTTTTAATTTTATTATTTCTTCCACTAGGATGTACTTATCTATCTTTCTGTCTAGAGCCCTTTCATGATCTATGAATTTGCTTATGCTTTTAGTTTTCACTAGCCTTTTTAGTTTTTCATAGTTAATTCCTTCTTCTAAAACTTCCCCTAAGGCTTTAATTCCATCAATATTGATTTTCACAAAAAAATCCTCTCCCAAAACCCTTATAATAAATGTATATGGTTTTAGGAGAGGAGTATGTTATTTTAATTTATATAACCATTTACCTTCAGATAATCTTTTATCCACTTTTCCACTATAATATAGATGCTCTAAATGGGACATGGCCTCACTGGCTGCAAACCATTTTTGAGCATTGGGAAAATCTTCCCAAGCCTTTGCCCTGATGCTCCATTTCATTTTGCTGGCCACATCTCTGGCTGATAACTCTCCCTTTTGAAGTATATTAAGAATTTCATCGAGCCTTTCCTTATGATGGATCATAAGCTCATTTATTCTTCTAGTATGGTCCTTTATAATATTTCTATGGGCTGGAAATAGGATATCTATGTCAAAGGAATAGATTTTGGCCAAGCTGTTAAAGTATACTGCTAAGATATTGTCTTCAGTTCCCCAATATCCTATATTTGGAGTAATCTTATCTAGCACATGGTCACCGCAGAAGAATAGCTTGTGTTTTCTCTCATACAAGCCAATATGGCCAGGAGTATGGCCTGGAATATCTATTACCTCAAAGAAATATTGGCCTACTTGAATTCCCTGCCCTTCTTTAACATAGGTAAACTCTATAGGCTCCCTTAAACAATACTTATATCCTGGATGTTCCGTAAAGGTAACCTTATCCTTTTCCAAATCTAACAATACTTTAGAATCCTCAAATCTCTCCCAATAGGATAGGGATGTCATTTTGTTAATATATCTTCCATCTACTTCCCCAGCATAGACTTTGACTCCTGCATCCTTAAATATACCAGCCATGCCAGAATGGTCTGAATGTAGGTGGGTAATAAATAGGTCAGTATCCTTTATATCTACATTTAATTCATTCAAACCCTTGAAAAGGGAATCTATACATTCTTTTTGATTAAATCCTGTATCAATTATTAAAGACTTATCTTCACCTTTTATTACATAGACATTTATAGCCTTCAACGGCTTATTAGGCAGGACCACATTTATCATAAAGATATCTTCATATACCTTAGTTACCAAGTTTTTCACCTCTTTTTCCATATTATATATATATTATTTGTTATTTCAAGGATTGTCAAATAAGAGAGATTAAAAGGGAGACGACTGTTGTCATCTCCCTCCTCAAGTTAGTTCATTATCCTTCCGTCTACAATGCGAATTATCCTATCTGCCTGTTTTGCTATGTCCATGTCATGGGTGACTAAGACAATAGTTTGGTTAAACATTTCTGCAGATTGTTTAATTAAATCTATAACCTCTTGGCCAGTTTTTTCATCTAAGTTTCCTGTAGGCTCATCTGCTAAGATTATGGCTGGGTTAGTGATTAATGCCCTTGCTATGGCCACCCTCTGTCTTTGACCACCAGACAACTCGTCTGGATAATAGGCCAGTTTATCTTCTATATCCAAGGCAGATATTATTTCCTTTAGCCTATTTTCATCAGGTTTTTTCCCGTCTAAGTGGGCAGGCATCAGTATATTTTCCAGCACAGTATGTTCTGGTAATAGGTTGTAAGCCTGGAATACAAATCCAATTCTCCTTCTTCTTAATATGGTAATCTCCTTATCAGTTTTATCAAATACAGATTCTCCTTCTAAGTATAGTTTCCCTTCTGTTGGCCTATCTAGGGCTCCTAATATATGGAGCAAGGTGGATTTTCCTGAACCTGATTTGCCTATTATGGCGTAGAAATATCCCTTTTCTATTTCAAGATTTACAGATTTTAAGGCCTCTACTTTTAAATCTCCAGTAATGTAGGTTTTACTTACGTTTTCCAATCTCAATAAACTCATTTTTTCACCCCTATCGTCCCAGATTCCTTATATTATCGATTGGCTGGTTCTTAATTATCTTTCTGATTGGCATAAAATATGTCAATGTTATAATGATAAACACTACTATAGATACAAAAGCATGAAGCTTCCATGGATATAGGTATAAGGGCTTTGGCCTTCCACTAATGAAGGTGATTAAAACAGCCAAGGCTAATAATATATGGCTAATTATTAAGGCAAACAAGCCATATCCAAAGCCTGAAATCAAATACAAGCCCTTAAATTGCCCCTCTGTTACTCCCAATGCTTGCAATATACCTATTCTTTCCCTTTCCTGTTCAAGTTTCGATAAAGTTGTATTATATAAGATTATGAGTGTAATTAGAGCAACAGAAATACCCAGCAGTGTAACAATTGCAGTCATATTTAGGGATTTGCCAAATATCTTGTTATTCTCCTCAATATAATTAGTTAGTTTGACTTCATATTCCCTTCCGACCCTCTTCAATCCCACATCTACATCTATTTCATTGGCATTTTTATCTACATAGATATAAACATAGGTCTTACCAAATTTGGTAGGATATATACTGGCTATTAAATAGTTCAAATCTTCTGTTGTTAGATGGCCTTTCCCGAAAATAGTAGCTGGATAGGCCTTACCGAGGAAATTATAAGAACCTATGACTACAGGATTTTCTACTGTGTCTGCAAAGGGCCAAATTCCTTTTTCTGGGAAATAATATATTATACCTGCTACCTTTGTCTCAATAAACCTTACATCGTTGGTAGGCAACTCACCTGCCATATCTTCAGTAGGTATTGTTAGATAAATTGTATCTCCCACTGATATGGTTTCATCCTTTAAGTAATAGTCTGCGTAGCGAAAATCATAGCTTAGATTATACTTATTGCTATTTCTTAAGAGGACTTCCATCCTATTTTTTTGGTTTGTATTTGATATAATATCCTCCGATATTTCAACTTCACTATTTTCTCCTTCAACCTTCTCAAATAGAGGGATGAGCAATATAATTTCCTCGCCAGTTTTAAACTTTTCTTTGTCTAATTTGCCAATACTTAAGGAAGCTTCAAATCTAGTATATAAAGGGTCCTCCACATCTATAGTATAGATATTTGTAACTATTGAATCTTTTACTAAGTGTGAATTATCCTTATCTAAATTTACATAGTCTGAATCATCTGTACCAAAATGCTCTTCCACTAAGTTTCTTGGTAGGATTTCTTTAAAAACGGGATATATCTCATTTTTATCTATATTTTCATGCCAAAGATATGCATGTTCGCCAGCCTTATACAACTCTACCCTCGTAACTCCTTCAACCTCATATATGGAATCTACAAATTCAGGTATAGACCTATTAGTTAGGGCATGGTTTAATTCATATCCATAGGATGGCTTATCCTTTACAATTACATTATCTATATAATCTCCAAAGAAGATGAAGGAAAGAAATATGGTTCCCAATAGTACTGCAGTTGCAATAGTATATAAGCTAGCTGTAAGTAAGGTTTTGCCCTTGTTATATCTAAGATTTCTAAGATAAATCCTACTAAAGGACTGAACCTTCATATTTAAATCAACAGGCTTTGTCTTTAATTTGCCTTTTATAATAGGCTTTTTCCTGGGTGGTGTAGATATGGTTCCAGTTAAAGGTACTTTCAAGGACATTATCATAGGTACTATCATACCTAAGAAAACTGAAAATATCCCTAAACCTATGCCAAGGAGGGTAAGCTTATAGTCTATATGGAGATTGAGCACTGTATTTCCATATTTGTTCATATACAATATTATGAGCTTAGATAGGCCAAAACCTATGACTGCACTAATGGGCAGGGTAAAGGATAAGAGATATACAACCTCCCATATCAGTACCCTTATTATTTGACCATTGACAGCTCCTATGGATTTTAATAAGGCAATTCTCCTTGTACGCCTTCTGGTTTGGGTTAGATATATTTGAAATACTGCAAAGACTGTGGCTATAAATATGGCAGCTAAAATACCATAGGTTAGTGTGGATTCTGTACTTCCACTTGTTTCAGGAAAAGCATAGGTATTTCTTCTTAGGCCTTCAAACTCTCCCTCATATTTGTTGAAAAACTCCTTTGATGGAATGTTGCTGCCAATGAATAGGTTATAGGTTGTTTCGAAATCTGATACATCTACTTCCTCAGTCAATAGAAAACCGTTTTCTATAAAGGCTTTACCTCCTTCTTCAGTGACAAAAGCACTGGCAACTGGTTCATCTCCCACATCCCACAAATTGCTGTAGTTTTGAATTATACCTGTAACTACCATGTTTCTTGTAATATGGGCATATTGACTTATCATAGACAGCTCTTCTGGATTTATTGGTCCTTCATCAGGCAATTCTTCAGGCAAGTCTTCTGGCAATCCCGTTTCCACTTCATCAGGTATAGAATATGGGGAAAACCTATAGTAACTATAATTATCTGGTACAAACATCTGAACATAAGAGGTTTTTATCACCAGCTTAGTATCATTAAATTGCTCCAAGGAGTGTACATTTCTCCTATATGAGTTAGCTAAGCCATAATATATGTAGCTAAACCAATCAGTTGGATACCAATCTCTATCAGTTAATTCACCTTTTCTCTCTTTTTCTTCAAACTCCCGCAGCCAGATAGGAAAGTTGTTCATTTCATAGAGAATGTTTTTATAGCCAAACCTTTTCTCTATTTCAGGTATAACCCTAATAACTTGCTCCCTTGCTGCCTCATACCAGTCCCTTTCATATATTGGTATGACTATTTCCACTGGTATAGTATCTCCTACTTTAATATCTGATTGAAAGTAACTTAGTCTACTTAATTCTATGGCAATTTCATTGTCCTTTTCAGGCATCCTACCCTCATACATGGTAAAATTCCCTAAATCCTTTAGGTCATCATTTATGGTGCCTACTACACCTAGGGTGGGAGAGTTTCCTAAGATTCTGCTAACTCCTAGTTTTTCTATTTCTTCTTTTTCTTTTATTTTCTCTACCATTTCTTTACCGCTATTTAAATATGCAGCATCCCAAGACCCAAACATGGCTGTTCTTTGTTCTAATTTTGTTCCTTCAGAACTAGCATGAAAGATTGTAGCCAATATGGTGAATACAAAGGATAGCCCTACTACAAAGGAAAGTATTAAGGTATCCTTTTTTCGCCCCTTCATGCCAGATACAGCAATTTTTCTTAGCATATATTTCCCCCCATTTAATAGTGACAAGAACTCAAAAATTATGTATTTTAATTGAATTTATACTAATAAGTCAAATTATAACAAGAAATTTTTACCAACTTGCCTGCAAATGTTTCCAAATTGTTAAATATTTTAAAACAGATAGGATTATAGTCCTATCTGTTTATCTATTACTATGGGCAATTCCACTGTAAAACTAATTTTATCCCCATTTATATTATAAGATATTTCCCCCCTATTCTTCTTTACCAGCTCCTTACATATATAGAGGCCTAAGCCAGAACTAGCCTGCTTTTGGTCACCGTAGTTATATTTAACAAAGGGCTGGAATAAACTGTCTTGTATTTCTTCTGGTAGTGGCAATGTCTTGTTTTCAACTATAATAAAAGCATCTTTATCTATATTTAAACTAATTTTTATCTTACCATCTGCGCTATATTTTATAGCATTGTCAAATAGATTTAAGATAATGGCTCGAATTTCCTCTTCACAGGCATAGATAATAATATTGTCATTTACAAGATCCACTTCTATTTTTTCTCTGTTAAGTATCATTTCATATTCCTTAGTCAACTGTTTCAGTAGCTCAGTTAAGTTAATATATTCATGGTGTCCTTCTTCTATTTCTTTGCCCCTGGCTATAATCAACATATTTTGGACCATTTTATTCATTCTATTGGCTTCAGTTATTATCCTTTCATATGCCCTATTCTTTGTCTCTTCGTCTATCTTTCCTTGACTTAGGAGCTGGGCATATCCTGCTATTGAGGTAATTGGAGTTTTCATCTCATGGGTAGCATAATTAAAAAAGTTCCTAGTAGATTTCTCCAGTTTTTCAATTTTGGCCTTTTCCTGCTGCAAGTGCTCCATTTGGGATGCAATCTTTTCCTGCATCTTATTGAAATGCTTAATGATTATGGCCACCTCGTCATTGCTTTTTGCCTCCAGTTTATTTGAAAACTCCCCTTCCCCTATGGAACTTATCCCCTCCAATAATGTATTTAGGGAGTTAGTTGATTTCTTTAGCCAAATGTAGTTTGTAAGTATCATTACTATAAATAGGACAGACTGGATAGCTACTATCCTGGTCATCAAAGTCCCGTAATTGCTATATTGGTCAAAATAATCCTTTTGAAAGACAAAGGTGCCTACATATTTATCTTTTAAGTATACAGGATATGAATATGTGGCATAGTATTTATTACCATCATTATGTATATATAGCAAGGAAAATTCACTGCCACTGTCCTCAATTATTTTATCCATACTGTCCTTATCGATGATTTCTCCTGCATATTGCATGTAATCATCCATGGCATATTTTATGGATAAGAAAGCATCATACTGTAGATTTGCAGTGTTCATAATAGACCATAAATTGTTTCTATTATATACCGTTAATACTAGGCCAGCATCAAAGGTTTGTCTTTCAAGCTCATAATGGACTATTGACCTAATCTTTTCCATATCATTAAGTATAAAATTTTGCAGATTGCTTTCAAAGATCTTCCAAATAAATATATTGATTATTATTAAGATTGTAAAGCTAATTAATATTATACCAGTGGTTATCTTTCCTCTAATTGTATTAAGCATTTTCCTACCTCATTACATAACCTATTCCAAATACTGTTTCTATAAGGCTAGGACAATCTAGCTTAGCCCTAATTCTTCTTATATGAACATCTACCGTCCTTGAATCTCCATAATAGTCATATCCCCAAACTTTATCTAATAATTCAGCTCTGGTAAATACCCGATTCCTATTATTTAATAGGAAGAAAAACAGGGCAGCCTCTTGCCTTTTTAATTGAATTTCTTCGCCATTTTTAAATACCCTTTTTCCTTGCACATCTACTTCTATTCCCTCAGCTAATTCAATGAGCTCCTCAGTATAATTGGTTCTCTCCTTTTCTATACTTCTAAACAAGGCCTTGATCCTGACTACAACTTCCCTGATTTCAAAGGGCTTCACAATATAATCATCTGCACCTAGTTCTAAGCCTACAATCTTATCAAAAATATTGTCCCTAGCAGTGATCATAATCACCAAATGGTCCTTAGATATTTCCTTGCATAATTCAAAACCATCCATATCGGGAAGCATCAAATCTAATAAGACCAAATCAGGTTTAAAAGTATCTATTTTTTCCAGAGCACTTTTGCCATCAAATACACTTTCAACTATATATCCTTCATTTTTTAAGGTTATGGTCAATATGTCATTTATTGAATATTCATCTTCTACAACCAAGATCTTTTTTGACATTGTATCACTATCCTTTATTGTAATAATCTCTCCTTACCTATATCTAATTTTATTCTTTGATATATTACTCTTTTTGTAATGGGAACACCGTCAATTATTTCCTTTATCTCCCTAGTGGAAAACATTTCATTGCTAGTTCTACTTGCTATAACCTTTATCTCTGGATAAAGCTGCTGTGATTTCTCTTTAAATATTTCTGAATAAATCAGATTTAATTTCTTATAATTATAATAATAGGCTTGTCTTTCTGTTATTTCAATATGATGTGCTAAGACTTCAAAGCCCTCTGAAACAAAGATATTGTCTCCTAAATATTCAAAATACAGGTTATTATCAGTGACTTTTTTGAATAAGGTTAAACTTTGCTTAGTTCTAAATCTATAGCTTCGAATTTCAACGGTCTCCATTAAATCCCATTCCTTATTCCCAATTCTTGAATCAAATAAAAGGATGAGCTCATAACCATTGTTTATATATGCCCTTAGCCTGTCTATACCCTCATCTAGTTCTAAATCCATATATTCACTTAAGGTATAATAGCCATTAATAAGATCTATTTTGTATAATTTAAAATCCTCTTGGTCTATCCAAACTAAGGAATTCAAATCCTTTAAATAAACGATTTCCCCGTGGTTTTTATCTGTTAATTTTACATATAACTTACCTAATTCTATATCAAATATATAAATGTTATTCAACTTTTTATTTGGTCGGAACTCATAAATAACAATATAATTATCATTGCCAGTAACATAGGACATTTCATAGTTATTTTCCGCCCTATAATTTCTGTTGCTGGTAAGTAGGGTTGAAAGCAATGGTAATGTATATAGCCTATTTCCCCTGCTATAGTCTACAGTAAAAATCTGATCGTCAATTAAGCCAATGGGTTTTAAACCAGGTAAATCGTTAAAGTTCTCCTTTATTGTCTCTGATATTTTGTTATATACATCTATCCTATATAAGTATTTCCTTTCCATATGGTCATTGCCATGGAGCCTTCTAAGGTGCCCATAGATATAACCTTTGTGAAAAAAAGAGGGGTAAAATATATCATTACTATCCAATTCTAAATAAATTTCTTGTGGAACAGAAGTATCTACAATAACTTCTCTTCCCCACTCTACATCTTCTTCAGCTATTATCCTTTTATAGTTTTGTTTTACACAGCTTGATAAGATAATCATGCCTACAGATAGGATTAAAAAAAACATTCTTTTCATCATACCAAATCTCCACACAAATATAATTTTTATTAGCCTCTAATAGTATATTTTAACAAAAGAAAGGGTATTTGTCTAAAAGTTCATAATTATATATTAAATAGTATTAAGGTATCATACCTATTATCTTGATTCAGAAAAAGAAAGGATTTCCTTTAGGGTAGCTTCCCATTGAGGGTTTTTTATCTAAAAATTTCCATCAAACTGATCTGGTATTGAAATATATTCATTCCCTGAAGAATGAATAATTAAAAAATCCTGCTTATTGTTCCAATCAATCAAAATATCATATTGTTCAGTTCCAGAAGGATAGAATACCATTTTTGAAAAAACTCTCCTAAAAGATGATTTTAAAATAAGATTTTTAAGCATAATAATTTGCTCCTCATTAAGTTCATACACTTTCTGATTTTCATGCCCTGCTTTTATTGTCACAGAACAATCTGGCCAAATTTCCAAAGCTCCCTTTATCTCTGTCCCGCCTACATTAAACCAAGAATAAGTTATAATCCCAATAACAATATAAATAGCAGCTTTTATCATTTTTTTCTTCCATTCTATCCCCTTTCCCCTTTCCACAATTAATTACATATTTACATTATATAATATGATAATATTTAAATAAACCTGATTAAAATCGTGGTAGAATAGATAAACCATAAATGAAACGTAATGGATAACCTTACACTAATTAGTATTAAAAATTGATAATTGATTGATAACTTTATTTAAAAATATAGAATTCTTTTTTCCCCTTTTGGAATACTAGAATTAGCAATATTTAGGAGGTAGAGCATGAGAATTCCAAATCATATAGGTATAATTCCCGATGGCAATAGGCGATGGGCAGTGGAACATGGTATGACTAAGGAAAAGGGGTATGAGAAGGGATTAAATCCAGGACTAGAGCTCTTTAAACTATGTGAGAAAATAGGGATAAAGGAGATTACCTATTATGGGTTTACAGTTGATAATACCAAGAGGCCTAAGTACCAAAGACTGGCCTTTACCAAGGCCTGCGTAGATGCAGTCAAGCTCCTATCTAAGGAAAATGCAGATTTGTTAGTCCTGGGAAATACTGAATCAGAAATGTTTCCAAAGGAGCTATTGCCCTTTACCCTAAAAAGGCAAAGATTTGGAAAAGGCGGTACAAAGGTTAATTTTCTCGTAAATTATGGCTGGCAATGGGATTTAAGAGATTATTTCTTAAAAGGAGATAAAACTGACCCCTTAAACTGTATAAAGTCCCGTGATATTTCAAGGGTTGACATGATAATTAGATGGGGAGGCAGAAGGAGACTCAGTGGCTTTTTGCCTTTACAATCTGTATACTCTGATTTCTATGTCATTGATGATTACTGGCCAGATTTCAAACCTCAACATCTATATGACGCCTTAGAATGGTATAGTAAGCAAGACATTACATTGGGGGGATAAATTAAATGTTTTCCATTGGAATATGGGTATAAAGATGATATAATTTTTTAACAAATAATTGAGGTGATATCAATGGCAGATTTTGGAGTATTTGATATAATTGGCCCAGTTATGATTGGACCTTCCAGTTCACACACTGCTGGAGCAGCTAGGATAGGTAAAATCGCTAGGGACATTTTAGGTACAGATTTCAATAGGGTAATCTTTTACCTACACGGGTCTTTTGCTAAAACCTACAAAGGCCATGGAACATATAAGGCCTTAGTAGCCGGTATTTTAGGTATGGGGCCTTCTGATGAAAATTTAAGAAATTCCCTTGAATTAGCCAAAGCCCAAGGAATAGGCTATGAGTTTATAGAAACAGACTTAGGCTATCATCATCCAAATACTGTGAAAATAGTCTTCAAATCATTGGATAAAAAGGATGCCTATATTATTGGCTCCTCTATTGGTGGAGGCAATGTTTTAATAACAAATATTAATGGAAATAATGTGGAATTCACAGGGGATTATCCAACCCTGCTTATAAAATACTATGATCAAAAAGGAATAATATCTAAAATTACCGCCACCTTAGCAAATAACGATATAAATATTGCTACAATGAAGGTTTCTAGAGAGGATAATATTGCTACTATGGTAGTAGAAACTGACTCAGCCATAGAAAACAAGGTTGTAGAAGAAATAAAGGGATTAGAAGATATAATTTACATTAAGGGAATAAACCCCATTGTGAGGTGATAACGTGTTTAATAAGGCAGAAGAATTATTAAGGCTCTGCAATGAGAAGAACAAAAGGATATCTGAAATAGTAATGGAAAAGGAAATCAGGGCAAATAAGACCTCCCAAGAGGATTTAATGGATAGGATGAAGAATATATTACAGATAATGAAAGAGTCTTCCAAGGCAGCCTTAGATAAGGAAATAAAATCAGTCAGTGGCTTAACTGGTGGCGATGCAAAAAAACTAGAAGAGTACAGAAAATCTAATGAAACATTATCAGGAGATTTAATAATATCGGCCATGGCAAAAGCACTTTCTACTTCAGAAGTAAACGCTTCCATGGGAAAAATCGTAGCTGCACCTACAGCTGGAGCTTCCGGTATAATCCCCAGTGCCTTGTTATCTGCAAAGGAAAAATTAAACTTAACAGATGAACAGGTAATAATGGGCCTTTTCGTAGCTGCAGGAATAGGGGAAATAGTGGCTAAAAATGCTACTGTTTCTGGGGCTGAAGGAGGTTGCCAAGCAGAATGTGGAACTGCAGCTGCAATGGCAGCAGGGGCCATAGTGGAAATGGCAGGTGGCAGCCCTGAAGCATCCTTCCATGCTGCTTCCTTTGCCCTAGTAAATATTTTAGGCCTTGTATGTGATCCAATTGGAGGCTTAGTTGAATATCCATGTGCCCTTAGAAATGCCTCAGGAGTAGTCAATGCGCTTATATGTGCAGATTTAGCCTTGGCTGGTGTTAAATCCTTGGTTCCCTTTGACGAAGTAGTTGATTCAATGAAAAGGGTAGGAAAGATGATGCCAGAAGCCCTTAGAGAAACGGCCCTAGGAGGCTTGGCCACTACTCCAACTGGAGAAGAAATTCGAAGGAGGCTATTGAATTGATTAATTCAATAATGGACTTTTTTGAATGTGAATTGGAAAAAGATTACTTAATTGAATATAAAGAAACTCTTTCAAAGTCTATTTATAGTGAAAAGTTTCTTAGCCAATTAGACCTCCATGTAAAAGACAGAAGCTTTTCTGCCTTTTCTTTGTTAAGTCTATTTGGACAAGTATTTAATAGGTATAGTGATATTTCTGAAAGGGAATGCTTAGTCTCCATATTTAACTGGCTTAATAACAAGTCCTTCCCCCATAAGGGAGTAAATGGTTTTGATCCCAAGTTAGCTCCCTTGTATGAATTTTATGTAAGGACCTTACAAAAAATCCTTTCCCTTGGTATTTATCAATTAGATGAGTTTGTTCAAAAATACCCCATGTCCTTTTTAGACTCCAAAGAAGAACTAGATGAAAACATTACCAGTGAATATTTCACCTTCAAGGATGTCTTTTACAACTGCTATATAAATGAACTGATGCATCTAGATATGGCCATTACAGGCCACAATACCCTTCATCATGTAATAGGGGTAAACCATCTGGCCATGCATATAGGAAGGCAGCTCTATGAATTAAAGCTACCTGTAGATTTAGGCATAGTAGTAGGAGCAAGCCTAGGACATGATATAGGCAAATATGGGGTCCTAGAGGAAGAAATGGACAGGGTACCATATCTCCATTATTACTATACTGAGGAATGGTTCAATAGGTTTTCCATGGATGAAATAGGCCATATAGCTACTAACCATTCCACCTGGGATTTGGAGCTGGAGACCTTGCCAATTGAATCCCTTATTCTAATATATGCTGATTTTAGGGTTAAAAATAAAGTAGAAAATGGCAAATATTCTATGCATATTTATACCCTAGAAGAATCCTTCGAGGTAATACTCAATAAATTAGATAATGTAGATGCTGCTAAGGAAAATAGATATAAAAAGGTCTATAAGAGGTTAAAGGATTTTGAAGATTATATAATTTCCCTAGGTGTTGACACTAGCCTATCTGGTAGACTAGTCAAAACATCTAAAAAGCCCTATGAGCTAATGAATAAAAAGGAAGTCATAGAAACTTTAAAGCACCTATCCATTGAAAGTAATATTAAGTTAATGGCCAGGCTAACGGATAACGTATCCTTTAATTCTATTTTGGAAATGGCCAGGGGAGAAACTAATTGGCGAAGGTTAAGGTTTTTTCTTAAAATCTTCGATGAATATTCTATTTACTTGACCCAAAATCAAAAGATTAAGACACTACACTTTTTAAAGGATTTACTCCTCCACAAGGGGGAAGATATTAGAAAAGAATCTGCTGAGTTAATAGGTAAATTAATTGCCCTATTTGACGAAGAATATAGGAAGGAACTACCTAAAAATCCAGTATTCTACAAGGATAAAGGTGATTCAGAGGACTTATTAGATGAATTTTTAAATATCCTTCTCTTCCCAGACCATAAAATTGCAGATACACAAAGAGAATGGCTGTATAATTTAAAAAATATGATTGATTCCTTATTTAAAAATTGCCATGAAACCCATTATGAGAAGTTTTTCGATGTAATTAGCAAATATTATAAAATATCCACTGAACTTTCACCCATAGCACAGTTTTATTTGTCCCAGACCATAGATTATGTGCCTGTAAAAAGTTTAGACGAAGATAGGCTCTTAACCCTATTTACGTACACCATAAAACAACTAGACTCGGACAATGTGGAGCTTAGGCTTACCACCTTAGACAGTATTTCCCAAATGCTTGTAAAGACCCAACATGTATGGTTTATTGCATCCATAAGAAACTGGCTAATTACCCATTTAGACAAATCAGATATTCCTTCGGAAAACTATTTGAAATATATTATTGGAAGAAAGATCAACTTATCTCCCCATTATATGGAAATTTTAAGTCAGAACTATGAAGAAGGAGAAACTTCTGAAATATTTTTACAAAATTTAAAAACTGCAACGGAATGGGTTAAGAAGAAAATAAATATTGATCTTTTATATGACCAAGTAATTCTAAATCCTAGTGACAATGGACTTCACACAGCCATGCACCTATGTAACCTATTAAAGGTAAGCGCAGTGGAGAGAGTAAGGAATTATGCCGGCATAACCTTATTAAATATATTCCACCTGCTATCCCCTGAGGAAAGAAATGATGTGGCAGTGGAGCTTTTAAGGGCTTTGGAAATGGAGAGCTACCAGTTTACCAAGTTTATTCCCAACTATTTAGGACAGCTACTCCTGTATTTAACACCTAAGGAGCTAGATGAAGTAATTGATGATTTTGAAGAAAAAATCAAAGTATCCAGTACAAGGGTGGTAATTTTACTGTTAAATACCATAGCCATTGCCATAGAAAACTATCCAGCCTACAGAAAAAGATTTAATGAAGATGAAGAGACAAATAATAACAGAATAAATAGGCTCCTTGGCCTCTTGGCCATAGGAATGGCCTCCTATGATACAGATATAAGAAGTGAGGCCTTGAGGGTAATTGGCTCAATCCTGTTTAAATCAAATAAGTTGTCCTTAGAAGATAAATATTATAATTTCAACATAATAGGCAAGAAAATCCTAACTTTAATAAATTTTGATGAAGAAGACGATTTTCTATTTTACAACGATGTCTCATCCTTAAATTATATATATAAGTTTATATCAGACTATGAATTTTATAGGGGGCCTATAGATACTGGAAAGGAAGAAAAAATCGCCTTCTTTCCGGGAAGCTTCGACCCCTTCTCCTTAAGCCACAAGGAAATAGCCATAGAAATAAGGGATATGGGATTTGAAGTCTATTTGGCAGTAGATGAGTTTTCTTGGTCAAAGAGGACTGAACCCCATTCCTTTAGAAGAAATATTATAAATATGAGCATTGCCAACGAAAAGAATATAAACTTATTTCCAAAAAACATACCCATTAATATTGCCAATCCAAGAGATTTAGAAAGGCTAAAAAACTTGTTTCCCGACCAGGAAGTATATATGGTGGTAGGCTCAGATGTCCTGATAAATGCATCTGCCTATAAGAGGGATAACATTATTCTAGACTTTCCTCATATTATCTTTGATAGGAAAACCAGCATCTCCCAGGAGGACGATGAGAAGAAATTGGAATTAAGCATAAGTAGAATTAGAGCTGAAACTATTAGGCTGGCCCTACCACCTAGATATGAAGACATTAGCTCTACACAGATAAGGGAAAATATAGACTTAAATAGGGATATATCAAAACTAATGGACCCCTTGGCCATGGCCTATATCTATGATAACAACTTATACTTAAGGGCTCCCCAATATAAGACCCTATTTCAATCTAAGACAATAGAAATAGACGTAATTAGAAATATAGATATGAAAACTATTAATGAAATTAAAAATACCTTTGGTTCCTTAATCGATTACAGACATTTAGAAGCCCTTAGCAAGAAACTCAGCTACAGAATACTATTTGTTAGAAATGCAGAAACCAACCAACTACTTGGCTTCTCCACCTTTTATTGGGTCAGACATAATATGCTGTATGAAGAATTTAAAGACACCAGTATTACAGATTTCATCAGGAGAAATGTTAAGGGGAGGACCCTTTTAATCTCTGGTATTGTAGCATTAGATAATGATGAAAACTTAATAGAAATAGTTTTAAATGAAACCCTGGCCCTGGCCATAAATAGGGATTATAACTATTCATTGTACAACAACAAACTTTTAGTAGAAAGGAATTTCAGTGTAGAAGAACAGCTGAGCCTTCAGGGTTTTCTAAAGACTGATTATATATATAGGGAAAATCCATTATTTATAGTAGATATGAACAATCCTATGACTTTAAACCTGGATATAGAAAATATGTTGAAGCCTCCCTACAACAATGAACCTAAAATTTTAAAAGTTATAAATGACACCAGAAAAAAACTAAAATCAGCCTTGTCCAACCTATATCCTGGTGAGCTTTTAATTACTTACAATAAGGATATGATCTATAGCAAGTTAATACAAAAGATCTGCGAAGCAAATGAAGTAAGTATTATACAGGATATAAATAGAAATTTAGGTCCCCATATGTGTGTGCCCTTTGGCTCCATATTAAATGGATGTATCATCCCCAATACAGTTACTAAAACCATGCATACGGAAAAGGTATTTAGGCCAAATATAGTAGATTTTACCATAGAGGCATCGCCCTACTACCTTTCCTTAGAGGAACAAGCTAAGGTTTTAAAATCATTCAATAGGGCAATTATTCTAGTAGATGATCTACTGCACAAGGGCTATAGGATAAATGTAATAGAGCCCATATTGAGAAAAGAAGGGGTCCCCATTAAAAAAGTTATAGTGGGCATATTATCTGGTAAGGGAAAGGAAATTGGTGCTATTAAAAACCTAGACTTAGATTATGCTTATTTTGTGCCTAATTTAAAGCTCTGGTTCAATGAAAGCAGCCAGTATCCCTTTATAGGTGGAGACATGGTTAGTAGAAAAAATATAGAATCCACTACCATACCCAGTATAAATATGATTTTGCCCTATGTATCCCCAAGATTTATCAAGAATACTGAAAACCATGCCATCTATCATATGTCGGAAGTTTGCCTTTTGAATTCTTTGGAGATATTTAAAACCATTGAAGAAGTATATCAAACCATCAATGAAAAAAATCTCAATATAGGTAGCCTTAGAGAGATTCTTATACTGCCTAGGTATCCAGATCTCCACAGGAATTTCTATATAGATAGAAATACAAAGCCATCTACCTATATTGAATGGGATATAGAAGTCTTAAAGAGGTTGGAAAACATCATAAACAGGTAAGGAGTGCAAAATGGATATTCAATTTAATTATTATAAATATGAGAATAATTATCTGTTTTCTCTGCTGGATTATAAAGAACTACAAAGGGTTCCAGAAGGAGAAATAAAAAATAAAAAAGGGATAATCTATTATTTAAATAGGTTTTCCCCTTTAAATTCAAGAAAATACTTCACCATTTCTCATCCTTCCCTACTCTTCATGGAAGAAGAAGGATTAGGTCTTTTACGTTTAGATGAAAAGGATTATAGGGAAAGGGTGGACAAGTGGATATTGGATAAAATAGACAAAAGGGAGATAGGATGTATAAATACTAAGTATCCTAATTGGACAAGTATTTTCAACAGAAAAACTAAGGACAAATGGAAGGTAAACCTAATTGCCTTAGGTGATGTAGGCAGCACCTTATGCATTGGCCTAAGGCTTCTAGGGGGAGAATGCATTAGTGAAATAGGTATCTATGATAGGAATATAAATAGGCTGAAAAGATGGGAACATGAATTAAATCAAATAAAGGACCCCTCTGGCAAGCTGAAACTTCCTAAGGTGGTTCCCATTGAAAAGGGCCATATATTTAATTGTGACATGTTTATATTCTGTGCCTCCAAGGGAGTACCACCTGTTGGCAGCCAAGTAGAAGATGTAAGGATGGTTCAGTTTAAGTCTAACTCTGAAATCATAGCTGAATATGCCCGCCTTGCAAGGGAAAATAGATTCCAAGGGATTTTTGCAGTAGTATCTGACCCTGTTGATTTATTGTGTAAAGTTGCTTTTTTAGAAAGCAACAAGGATTGTAGTGGAAACTTTGACTTCCAGGGCTTAAGCTCTGACCAGATAATAGGCTATGGACTGGGAGTCATGAATGCTAGAGCTTCCTTTTATGCTGAAAAGTCTCCAGATACACTCCATTTTATAAAAGAAGGCAGGCTGTTTGGCCCCCATGGAGAAGGTCTCATAGTTGCAGACAGTATAGATAATTATAATGAAGAAATATCCAATTATTTAACTGAAAAAACCATAAATGCAAACAAGGTAATACGAAGTTTTGGTTATAAGCCCTACATTGCCCCCTCCCTTTCATCAGGTGCCTTATCCATTATAGCCACTATAAAGGGTGATTGGTTCTATGGTTCAACTTATATGAAGGAAGTATATATGGGTGCCAGGTGCAGATTACTGCCTACAGGCATGGAAGTGGAACAGCTTAGGCTGCCTGAAAAATTATATAATAGAATCCAAAAAACCTATGATAGATTGGCAGTGATGGTATGAAAGAAATAGTACTTGTTTTACCAGAAAAGCCTAGTCCCAGGTTAAATCAGATGATAGAAAAAGTCATAGGTAGTGAGAGGATAATTGTAGTGGACAAGCCTGATAATTTGCCTGGGATGCAAAATAAAAAAATATTATTTGCAGTTGAATTGAATGAAATAGGCACGTCCAATAATTTAAACAATATATTTCTAAAGCTCTACCAAAGGGGTAGAGACTCACTATATGGATCTGAAGGGGCCATATTAGTCCATAGTAATTTCCCCTTATTTACTAAGACCTATGCCCAGTCTATTGCTTTTTGGGCCAATAGCCTTGGATGTACTTTTATCGGTAGACCCTTGGTAGAAGCAACTAAGGATTTAGAAAACTTTAAAGCAATGGAAAGGGTCTATAATATGGCCTTAGAGGATATATGCCTATTTCAATGTGAAGAATTGGGGAAAAGGTTTTTAGGTACTCTTCCTAAGAGTTTCAAAGAAAAAAAGAAATTGTTGGTTCTACATTCCAGCAATAGGGATACTTCCAACACCTTAACCCTATGGGACATGGTAGCAATGAACTTAAGTGGAATAGAAATAAATGAAATCAATATTGGTAATGGAAATATTTTAGACTGCCAGGGCTGCCATTATAAAACGTGTAAACATTTCGGTAAGCAGAATAGGTGCTTTTATGGTGGAATCATTGTAGAAGAAGTGTATCCTGCAGTTTTAGAGGCAGACTCCCTTTTGCTTATATGTCCAAATTATAATGATATGTTGACTGCCAATCTAGTAGCTACAATAAATAGGCTGACTGCCCTTTATAGAAAAACTAAGTTCTATGATAAAGCCATATTTGCAATTATAGTGTCAGGATATTCTGGTGGAGATGCCCTAGCTAAGCAGCTAATATCTAGCTTAAATATGAATAAAACCTTTAGGCTTCCACCCTATTTTTCCCTAATGGCAGTGGCAAATCATAAGGGTGATATAAATAGGGTACCTAATATAGGGGAAAAAGCTAAAAAATATGCCTTAAATTTAATAAGGGAAATTTAAAAGGGATACTAAGTAAGTATCCCTTTTATTATGGTAGTGTCTTTCAGTTTATCTTATAGTAATATACTTCCACTTGCCTGTTCTAAATCTGATCAATATTAGAACCCAACGAATAGATTGATCTATTAATACTGCTAGCCATGCACCTGATAATCCCATTCCCATTTTAACTACAAAAGTATAGGCTAAGATCAATCTAATTACTAGGATTCCAATAAAAGTAGATACTAAGGTCCATACCGTATCCCCTGCCCCCCTTAGGCCTCCAGCTATGATTAGCTGTGAGCATTGGAAAGGCTGAATGAAGGCTACTAGTTTTAATACCCTTGCAGCCTCAAAGACTACCTCTTTATTTGAAGTATATAGGCTTGCTAGGAAATTCCCAAAGAAAAAGAATACAAGTCCCATTAAGGCTGCTATTACAGCACCTATTTTACCACAAGATTTTATATACTGTTCTGCCTTATTAGGTTCTTCGGCGCCTAAACTCCTGCCCGCTAAGGTTGAAGCTGATATACCAAAGGCTTGACCTGGAGTAAAGGAAAGGTTAAGTATATTGATACATATTTGATGGGTTGCATAGGCTGCGGTACCTAAGGAGGCAACTATCCTTGTAAAGGTTAAGATTCCTATCCTCATGGCTATTTGCTCCAAGGATGCAGGCAAGCCTATTTTTACTAGATTATATATAATGTCTTTATCGAATTTAAATTTGTTTTTTATCTTTATATGCACTATATTCTTCTCATTTAAGATTACTCTGATTAACAAAATACTTGCAACGACATAGGATAAAGAGGTTGATATTCCAGCACCTAAGACGCCTAGCCTTGGAAAACCTAATAAACCGTATATTAATACTGCATTTCCAAAGACATTTAATAAATTGGCAAATATGTTAATCTTCATAGGTGTTTTAGTATCGCCAGCACCTCTAAGGGCAGCAAATATTGCAAAATTGAAGGATTGAAATATAAAGCCTAAGGAAACTACCCTAAAGTATCCGCTACCTATTTGAATCGTATCCTGCTGAGCTCCAAAAAATTTCATTGCAGAGCCCGTCATGCCAACACCTATATAGACAATAGGTAAAACTAGTAGCAGTTGTGTTAATATTATTACATGTTTTACAACGGATTCTATCCTGTCTTCTCTTTTAGCCCCTATATATCTGGCCACCATGGTAGTTCCTCCAACATTGAGGGATTGCACCAGTGATAGGCCTAAGAAAATCAATTGATTTGTGACACCAACTGCAGCTATAGATGCAGCAGTAGTAGCATCATCTCCAGACCTACCTAACATCATCATATCTACCATACCGAACAAAGTTCCCATTAACAATTCAAGAAAAACTGGCCCAGCTATTTTTACTATTTCATCTCTTATATGCCTTTTGTTAAGACTGGACTCCATTTACATCACCTTATCTTTCTTTATTAATTCGATACTCTAAATATTATAACATAATAAAATAAATAAATAAACTCCCCGTAGGAGAGTTTATTTATTTACGGCTATTTGTTTTTGCTTTTTATATATTCATCGATACCCTTAGCTGCTTGTTTTCCAGCGCCCATGGCAAGTATTACAGTAGCTGAACCTGTTACAATATCTCCACCAGCAAATACTCCTTCTCTAGAAGTTCTACCCTTTTCATCTACAACTATACATTGATGATTGTTGGTTTCTAGTCCATCAGTAGTAGATGCAATTAGGGGATTTGGTGAAGTTCCTAAGGCCATGATAACGGTATCTACTTCAAATTCAAATTCTGAACCTTTAATCTCGATTGGTCTTCTTCTACCTGAAGCATCTGGTTCACCTAGTTCCATTCTTACGCATTTCATTGCCTTAACCCAACCGTTTTCATTGCCTATGATTTCCACTGGGTTAGTTAGCATATTGAAGATAATTCCTTCTTCCTTAGCATGATGAACTTCTTCTACCCTTGCAGGTAGTTCATTTTCAGTTCTCCTGTATACTATATGAACTTCCGCTCCTAGTCTTTTAGCAGTTCTAGCAGCGTCCATAGCAACATTACCGCCACCAACTACTGCCACCCTTTTACCTACTTTAATAGGTGTTGCATAGTCTTCTCTGAAGGCCTTCATCAGGTTATTTCTAGTTAAGAATTCGTTGGCAGAGAAAACTCCATTTAAGTTTTCACCTGGAATACCCATGAATTTTGGTAGCCCAGCGCCAGAACCTATGAATACAGCTTCAAAGCCTTCTTCAAACATTTGATCTATAGTTATAGTTTTACCAACAATAACATTAGTCTCTATTTTAACTCCCAATCTCTTTAAGTTTTCAATTTCAGGCTTTACAACTGTTTCCTTTGGAAGCCTAAACTCTGGTATACCATATACTAATACTCCACCTGGCTCGTGTAAGGCTTCAAATATGGTTACATCGTAGCCTTCCTTAGCTAATTCACCTGCACATGTAATTCCAGCAGGT
>JAAYHU010000061.1 GCA_012735245.1 Tissierellia bacterium | reverse complement strand
TAAATACAGGTAATACTTTTACATCCTTATTACTAAACCAAGGATTCTTATTCTTATATTCTGACGGATCTTTTAAGATAATAGAAGGTATCCCATCTCCTTCCAAAATCCTCAAGCTTAATCTTTCAAGATTAGGACTAATATCATAATCCTTTACTTCCATTGGCCTATAATCAGCTGGCAATTCTACTTCTATAAAGCTGTTGTCATTATCAACCTGGTCATCATTACTATTAAGATATTCTGGTTCATTATCATTTTTAATGACCTTATCTGAATTGGTTTCATTTATAGGTTCCTTACACCCTACAAGAGTTAAAACCAACATTAAGATAAATAAAACTAATAAATTTCTTTTCATTTTTCCCCCCCTGAATAACTATTTCCCAATATTGCCAAAAGGCATACAAAGCTGTAATTTTTCTTTCGCTCTTTTTTTGAGTAACCAATCCACTATTTAATAATCTCCAATAATTGCTCTTTTAAAACCTTTATATCTCCATCTATGATTTCCCATATCAGGTTTAAGTTTACACCTTCATAATCATGAACTATACGATTTCTTAATCCCCTCATTTTAAACCATGGGATTTCAGGATATTTTGAAATAAATTCTTTATCTAGTTTATTAACCAGTTCACCTATTTGGCTTAAATTAAATACACATGCTTCAACCATCATACTATTATTGCTAAATTCATTATAATCCACATTTTTAGTATATTTTGAGATAGAGTCTATATATTTAATTATCTTCAGGATAATCTTCTGATTTTTCATATATAACTATACCTCCATTTTCAATTTCCTTCATTATTAAGGAATCTGGTTCGATGTGGGATTTGTCAATCAAGTCTATATCAATTCCTAATGTTTCGACAAGTAACTCCAATAGCCCAATAAAATCTAATCCTCTTAATTTCCCATTTGTATCAATATATAAATCTATATCACTACCTATTGTAGCATTATCCTTAGCATATGAGCCAAATAAAATTACTTTTTTTACTGGGTAATTCCTTAATATAGGAGTAATTTTTTCTCTTATTGTATCAACTGAAATAGTATTGGAAGGCATATAAGCAAACCTCCTTGGGAATTTAACGTTCGGTTCTATATTTATCATACCATTAAATATGTCTCATTTGAAGTTTGATGATAGAAAATTTTGTGAATTCCCTATTATTCTCAACCCTTAAACCTATCCTTACTTATCCTCACCTTTTATATAAATAAAAATCCTACCTTCACCATCATTGTCTTTAGCTTCTTTAAAAAGGGTTAATAGTTCACCGCTTTCAATGTCAGCAGGAGTAACTCCATCTATGTTAACAAGCATTCCATCATTTTCAACATAGATACTATATTGGTTGAAAATGCAGTCATTATCCACAAATGCTTTATGGGCCTCAGTTAGGACCTTAGCAATGTTTTCCAATGAATGATCAGTTAAATCAAGTCGAAGTGTTACTTCTGCTTTAAGGGGTAATCTTCTATCAAATTTCATATCAAGTTCTAAAACATTGTTGTCAGTATACTCATCCTTATCATACATAACAAGTGTAGTGTTATTTTCATAACCAAGTTCTTGTGCTAAGATTTCTTGTGCAAGAGATGAATATTCATCTGAAAGCCTTTGTAATGTATTAAACATTCCTAGTACGTAGCCTTCATAGCCATCACGTTGAACTTTTCCTTTTTGATAATATATTGGAAACCGGGTATCAATGCTTGTTTTAGATTTTGCAATTGCCACATAAGATGTATCCTTAAAATTATATCTTGCCTTTTCAACTTCAAGGTCTAAGGAGGAATATTTTTCCTTTACATATTTGTCTATAACCTTATTAGCCAACATTGCTGATATTGGATTACCAACAAATGCATTTGTAATAAAAAGCAAAGCAATTATAAGTCCTATGGCTACTAGTCCTGCAAGAATTTTTGAAATTGATTTCTTTATACCCATTTTATTCACCTTCTTTCTTAAATGCATACTTTAACAGCATTACAATTACAACACCTAAACATACTAGAATTGCATATATGGCACTAAAATAAAACCTACTGTATAGAATTATCCAAGTAAATCCATCTAGGATTATATCCCTTATGGTTTGCCACAAATAGGAAAGTAAAAAGACTGCTATTGGAGCATAATACCATTTTCTTTTAAATACTAGTAGGGCAACTCCTCCAATTACAGGCATAATGATAAAGTTATAGAACATACCCATTGAATTTGTTAATGCAGTACCAATAATAGCACCTATAGTAAGGATGGCAAGTTGAGTTATAAAAATACTACGTTTGATTGCAGAGATTATCTTTTGATCACTTATTGATGATTGCTCTATCCTATTGGATTCGAAAATATCAAATTCAGCTCTACAGCTTTCACAATTCTTTATGTGTTCCTTGACTATTGTACTACTATCATCACTTGCAACGCCGTCTTTAACTAGTGGTATTAAATCAAGTATTACATCACAGGATATTTTCATTTTAATCCCTCCTTTTCCAAAGTGGCTTTTATCCACTTTTTTGTACGAAAATCTATAACCCTTGCTGAGCTTTCTGATATCTTTAGCTTATGTCCAATCTCTGCATAACTATATCCCTGAATCCGCATATTAATTATTTTTTGAGTACGGTCGTCTTTTTCTTGTAACAAGCACTTTATTCTATTTGCAATTTCTTTAGTAACTACTTTGTCAGCTATATTATCTATTACGTATAAGCCCAACAGGTCATCATATTCTACTGTATCTATATTCCTTTCCTTCCTTATTTTTTGTAACCACATATTCCTAGCTATGGAAAATAGCCATGTTTTCACAGAAGATTGGCCTTTAAAATTGCTAATAGATGATATTGCACTTACAAAGGTCTCTGATAATAGGTCTTCTGAAAGGTCAGGATTTTTAGTTAGGGAAACCAGGTACCTGTATACATCATCTTTATAATCCATATATAGTTTTTCTATTTCCTCCACAAAAATCCTCCTTTCATATAATTAGTTGCATTATTTATTAAAATGTTACACATTTATAAAAACTTTTTTATATCTAATAGAATACTATTATTTCTTAAATAAGAATAGTTGTTTAAGCACAAAAAAGGAGCTCTCAAATTAAAGCCCCTTTTATTAAAACAAAAAATATCCCCTAAACTTGTGGTCTAGGGGATATTAATCCAGATCTCTAATAAATCTTATTTAAACTTAACTGCTGTTCCGTAAACCATAATTTCTGCTGCACCTTGCATGATTGAAGCAGAGGAAAAACGTATATTTATTATTGCATCAGCACCCAGCTTTTCAGCTTCTTCTACCATCCTCTTTGTTGCCAATGCCCTTGCACTGTCCAGCATTTCAGTGTAGGCTTTTAGCTCTCCGCCAACTAAGTGTTTAAAGCCTTGAGCAATGTCTTTACCTACATGCCTGGTCTGTATAGTACTCCCCTTTACAAGGCCAAGCATCTCAAGCTCTTTCCCTGGAATATAATCAGTATTTACTAAGATCATCTTCCTCACCACTCCTTATCTCTGTTATTCTTTCTATTAGTACAAATATACTAACTCCTATTAAAGCTAAGGGAATTATGACTCCTGTTACTCTCAACCACATGGGTTCATAAATAGTTATGGCCCCTGAAATAAAAAGTAAAAAATACATAATAAGTATGATTGTGATAATTATGGGTGGAAGGATCTTCTTCATAACAATGCTTACCCCCTAGAGCCCAATGTCAAATAATAAACATAAAATTAGTTGCTATTATTATATCATATTCATTTAATTGTGCAAAATGAAATGTATTTTTATGATAAACTTTATAGAATTTTTTGATAAATATATATTAAATGGTACAATAAATTATATATGATTAATAATTAAATGCAGGTGTCAAAACCTATGAAAGGAGAATTATTATGGACCCAGTTGAAAAAAAACTTAAAATCCTGATCAATGCATACAACAAGCTGGTAAAAGGCATCGATGATGCAGCAAGTATGAGTGAAGATCGTGCATATGGAGGAATCATCCGTGCTGGAAAAGGTAAACTTGTGGAAAAAGTAACTTCTCACCTTGTCCAGATTGCATGGACTGATATATTGGATCAGGACCCTTCAAGAATGGAAATTAACAAAAAGAAAATTCCCATCGGTATCAAGGATGACTACATCCAAAGAATATCTAATCCTAAAGTAAAAGCCTATGTTATCTCAAATAGAGACAAGCTAGTATATAAGTTTGGGACAGATGTTCAAGTTTATATTGATGGAAGACTTGTTCTTCCCATTGAATGCAAATCATATACAGAAAATGCTATGTTGAAAAGAATACTCTTTGATGCAAAATTGATGAAGGAAGCCAGGGGGATTAACACATATTACTTAGTTCAACTTGAAAGCCAGCTTGGGGGAGACTATAGTGAATTGAACGATATCAGCTATGGCAGCCCAGCTACCCATGCTTTGCTGTCACATGTGGATGTTGAATTAAAAATTATCACCTTACTTAAAGGGGAAAGAAAGGTTGACAGGCCCATCCATAAGCCTGAATTTTTCAAAGAGCTGAAAATGAATGAGTTGAAAAAAGCAGTCAACCTTTTTGCAAATGATCTAAAAAGATATGCGAGGTGATACTCCTTATGTTTGATGTGAAGGTTACGCAAGAACAGCTGAATTATGCTATAAGTATGGTTTGTAAGTATAATTTTGGGCAGCGTGGATATGGGGATGGAGGTAAAAAGGAGCAGTTAACTGGCATAATTGGACAAACTGTTTTTGCAGATTTAATTGGGGCAAAACGGCCTAAGGGTTCAACTGGTTTTGACGGGGGAACAGATTTTTTTATAAATGGGAAAAAAGTAGATATAAAAACTATGACTAGAAAGGTTCCAGTTAAGGACTACTATGTCCATAATTTTGTTGGATATCAAAGAAATTATGATGTAGACTATTACATATTCGCTTCATACAATACAAGCAATAGGGTTTTAACTATATGCGGCTATATTGAAAAAGAAGATTTTTTTAAAAAGGCTATCTATTTCCCTAAGGGGTCATTGCGTACAAGGTCAGACGGAACATCATTTAGGACATTTGCACCCTTATATGAGATCAAGCAAAGTGATTTGTTGATAGCAAATGACATAGATAGCCTTATAAAAAGCATAAGATAAAAATTAGGACGTAATTCCTTACGTCCTTTTCTTAGTCAAACAAGGATTGTTGGCCTAAGTCAGCTTGGTCTATACGGTCTTGAGCAATTTTACAATATTCCTCTGAAATATCAATACCTAGATATCTGCGTCCAGTTTTTTTAGCAACAACTGTTGTTGTACCAGCCCCATTGAAAGGATCTAAAACAACATCGTTTTGGTAGCTAAATAGCTTCAAAACCCGTTCAGCAAGCTGCTCTGGAAACATGGCTGGATGTCCATATTCCTTCATATTCCGCTCTGGAGCAATACTCCATTTTGCCACAACCCAAGACTTAAATTCTTCAGCTGTAATATCTATATTTTCCTTGTCCCCTTTTTTCTTAAGATCACCTTTGCAATACACCTCTACAAATTCCCATGTGTATTTCAAATAGGGACTTGAAGGGCTTTTCCAGCTGCCCCAAGAACTATATTTGCAATTATAATTATTCTTTTCCCAAAGAATTTCGCCTTTCCAGATCATTTTATTTTGGATAAAAAAATTGCCTATAATATGATGGATTGGAATGTAATCAGAATATAGGGGCTGAACATTAACAACAAAACGTCCACCATATTTCAACACCCTTATACATTCCTTAAAAATAGCAAAGAGCATATCGAAATATTCATCCCACCTGGCAGTATCGTTGTGTGTATCGTAGTCAAGGCCAAAATTATATGGTGGCGAAGTAAATATAATATCGATACAGTTGTCTGGCAATTTTTTTAAAAGCTGAAGGCTATCTGCACAGATTATTTTGTTTTCAAATTCAGGCGGTAATTCATTATTCACTTTGGAAAAACTGTGATCATTAGCATAATAATGTTTGCTTCTGCTCTGCTCTTTTGCCTTTCTATTTACCACCTTACGTTCTGCATTGTACCCAGAAAATAGCCTTTTGCTTCCCTTTAAACCATAGCTGCCGATGGAATTTATAACATCAAAGGCCTCCTTGATGAGGTCTTCTGAAATGCTTAACCCATCTAGAAACTCACGGTATTTTACCATATCTAGCTGTATTAGCATTATATGTATCGCTGATTCCTCAAGGGCCATATAAGCATCTTTCTTAGGAAATGTACTGTTGAATGCGGCAACAAGCTCTCTACAATCATCAAGGGGAAAAGATGATACATCAAGAATTTCTTTGCGATATTTAGCCATTTTTTTCCCTCACTATTCTTAGTATTTTGTATCTAAATCAATTCTTTTTCTGAACGACTAAGCAGTGCATTATACTTTTATTTACATTTATAATCCTTTCAGAACTTTTTCAGGACTATTATAGTACAGAATCTTCCAATTGTCAAAGTGACCATAAAAAGCTTTTATGGGATTATTTCCACTAGTTTTGTATCCATATTATCTAAAAAGGAGTAGCATGGCTACTCCTATCCTAATAAGTTGCTATTGGTCCATGGGGACCATTTATTATTTCTATTTTAGTTTCAAAAATATCTGATAAGATTTTTGGGTCCATAATCTCTTCAACTGTACCAAAGGCTGCAATCTTACCATCTTTCATAGCACATATCCTATCGGAATACTTAGCTGCAAAATTTATATCATGCAAAACAGTCAAAATAGTCCTTCCAAATTTATCAGCGGCATACCTTAAATGCTCCATCATCTGAACTGAACGAGCCACATCAAGATTATTCAGGGGTTCATCTAAAAGAACATATTCCGTTTCTTGACACAAGACCATGGCAACATAGGCTCTTTGTCTTTGACCTCCTGAAAGCTCATCTAAATATCTATTCTCTAATTCAGACAAGCCTAAAAAGTCTATATACTTTGAAATAATATCCTCATCCTCTTTAGTTAACCTTCCCTTTGAATAGGGAAAACGTCCGAAACCAACTAATTGCCTAACAGTAAGCCTAGTGACAAAATGGTTTTCTTGGCGTAAAATAGTCAATATCTTGGCTAAATCTTCAGATTTTGAATTAGTAACATCCATATTTGCCACCATAATATGACCCTCATCCATCCTCAAAAGTCTGCCAATCATCAAAAGGGTGGTAGATTTTCCAGCCCCATTTGGTCCAATTAGGGAGGTAATACCAGCCTTTGGTATCTTAATATTTAACGGTCCTATTTCAACCTCATCAGAATATACCTTTTTTACGTTATCTATACTAATCATATAGTTCCCTTCCTTAACATTACTATTAAAAATATTAATCCACCGAACATTTCGATAATAATTGAAACTACACCCTGTGCATTGAAAACATGGTACATGAAGAAGTATGCAGCAGTAATTACTAAAAATCCTATAGCAAGGGCCATTGGGAAAATGTATCTGTGGTCATAGGTTGGAGTGGCTTGATAAGTCAAAGTGGCAACTAAGAAGCCATAGAAAGTAAGGGGGCCAACTAGGGCTGTTGAAACTGACATCAAAACAGAAACCAATACTAGACCAAAGATTACACCTGGCTTATGCTTAACTCCCAAGGCAGTAGAGACATCCTTCCCAAGGGACAAAACGTTCAGCTTCTTAGAGTAGCTTAAAAGAACAATGGCAGTAATTATTACTATTGGAATTACAATAGGAAAATAACTAGGATCTGCATTGTTAACAGAACCAAATAATCTTGCCTGTAAAATATCGAACTCTGAGGGGGCAAGTAGCCTTCTCATAAAAGATGATAAAGATCTCAAGCCAGTTCCAATAATAACTCCAACTAATAGCATAAGCTGCAAATCTCCATACTTTCCAGAAAGTAGCCAGCCATAAAGGATTAAACTCATTAAGACCATGGCAAGTACTTGGAATGTAAAGGCCCCAATATTGCTGAAACTTAAAAAGGTGCTAAGGCCGAAGAAAAACATTGTGCTGGTCTGGATTGTTGAATATAGGGCTTCAAATCCTAAAAGTGAAGGTGTAATTATCTTATTATTGGTAATGGATTGGAAAGTAACGGTGGATAAACTCTGACATATTGCAGCTATAGCCATAGAAACAATGGCTACCATCCTTCTTCTGACTACTGGAATAAAGGACGGAGAATTTACAGGAACTGGATTGTTATAGACCAATAGGCCATAAGATGCTAAAAGACCTAGAGCAATCAATGTTGTAAGTAATATCCAATAACGCCTTTCCTCTTTCTTAGAGCGAAAAGCACTAGCCGATCTATTTTCAATATGTAGCCGTGAGCTAATCCTAGCACTTTTTTTATTTTCAAATGCAAACTCGTTCATCTTGACCTCCTTTGTCTCAATAGAACCATTATAAATACCATTGACCCTAAGGTTCCAAGTATCATAGAGACAGGTACTTCAAAGGGCTTAATAATAGTTCTAGAAATTATATCACAAGCAGTTAAAACACCCATTCCTATTACACATACCCAAGGCAAATTACTTCTTAGGTCATCTCCCCTATACATGGAGACTATATTTGGAACAATTAAGCCTAAAAAAGGTAGATTTCCAATAACAGCTGCAACAATTCCAACTGCAAAAGCAATAAGACCGGTACCCAATAAAACTATATTATTATAATTTAGGCCAAGGCTGGTGGTTACATCCTCTCCAAGGCCAGCTAAGGTAAACCTATCGGCATAGATAAAAATAAGGAAAGTAACAATAACGATTAACCATAAGTATTCATATCTGCCAATTTGAACAGGTGCAAAGGAACCTACAAACCAGGTTTCTATATTCTGGCTCATTTTAAATACAAGGCCCACAAAGGTAGAAACTGCAGAAATCACTGCACCAAGCATCATACCTATAATAGGAACAATTAAAGAGGAGCGGAGCCTTACTCTCCTTAAAAAGAGAAAGAAAATCATAGTTCCAAGAAAAGAAAAGATAATGGCACCCGTCATTCTTTGAACTAGGGTTGGTGCAGGAAATAATAGGTAAACAAAAACCAGTCCTAAACCTGCCCACTCAATGGTCCCTGTTGTAGTAGGCTCGACTAAGCGATTTTGAGTAATAAGCTGCATTACCAGCCCTGACATAGACATTGCTGCACCAGTGAGCATCAGTGCAATTGTTCTTGGAACCCGAGTGATGAAAAACATTCTCATTCCATCCTCTTGCCCTCGGATATCATAAACTCCAGTGAAGAGTGAAATTATGCCTAGAATTAAAACGACTAAAACCCCTATAATAAAAGGTTTCGTCC
>JAAYHU010000060.1 GCA_012735245.1 Tissierellia bacterium | reverse complement strand
TTAGGAAAAAGAAAACCCATTATAGCCACAACCATAGGTGGCTTATGGATGGCCTTAGGATATTACCTAGCAGAAATATTCATGTATGGACCAAAGGCAGCCTTAGCATCTGTACCTGGAAATATTATGCAAGGTTTATTTGGAGCAGTTTCAGCAGTATTACTATTTGCAGCATTGAGAAGAGCTAGGTTAGTAAAGGAATAATATAGTAAAAGGCAAGGGTTATAAACTCTTGCCTTTATAGGTTTTCAAAATACTTATGCCTATTTTCCCATATTGTTAGGAGCATTTTTCTATTTTTAATTGCAAGATCCTTATATTCTTCCTTGCCATTTAACCATGCAATGAATATCATTTCAATAGCATATATTACATAGGGTATAGCCAACTTCTCTGATGCAGTTAGTTTACATACATTATCATATCCTGTAATTATTCCTTTTAATATTTCATTCCATTTTTCAAAATTATCTTCTATACCATTAGACTCTGATAATATACCAGTTGCACAGTAGCAAGGATCAAAGATTCTTACATTCCTTTCGCTAATATCAAAGTCCATAAATCCACTTACCATATCATTGTGGAATATGATATTAGATGGATTAGGATCACGATGGATTACATGTCTTGGTAATTCATCATAAAGTCTACTAAAGTTTTCAATATAATCTTCATAGAATTTATCTGGTAAAGGACAATTCCATTGTTCCATAATTTTTTTCGTTTGAGGCAAGGCCCAATCTAGGGTGGTTTTAAGCAGGTTATTATCGTTGACTTCAATCTTAGTATCATGCTTTTTTAGGACCTTGTGTAAGTTTCCAATAGCCTCTCCATATTTTATTCCTATTATATATCTATCTTCACCAAAAAGCCTTTCTACTGCTAGACTTTCCCCTTTTATACGGTTTAGAAGGACATAGTATCTGTCATCTTCTACAATAAAATCATCTCCTTCAATAGTCTTAATAGGAATAGATCCAAGAATTCCACCCTTTTCAAGCTCCTTTGAAATGGCTATATGACTTTTTAGTCCAACTACATTTTTTCCTGTTTTAAAAATATAGTCTTGGCCAATTGTCCACACATTAGGTCTAGTATTTTTAATCAAAATACCCTTGGTTTCTATATTCCAATTAGACAATAAGTGTTTTATTTGGGTTTGGTTAAGCATAATTTTTACCTCCTTCATTAAGTCTACTGCCATAGGCCTTTTTGCAGTATTTAACTTTAAATACTTACTAGGAGAACAACCAAATTCCTTTTTAAATGCCTTAAAAAATCCTGCATAGGTATCAAAACCATACATATAAGCTATATCTGTAGCTTTTTTCCCCTTTTGAATTTCATAAATTCCATGATAAAGTCTCCGTTTTGTAATATAGGCTGTTGGTGGCATACCTACATAAGAGGTAAAGAGCCTACAAAAATGGTAAAGGGAAAATCCTGAAATCTCTGCAAGTTCTGATAGGGCAATTTCAGTCTTTAGGTTTTCCTCAATATAATCTATGGATTTTTGGAGTGCTTGTATAGTATCCATGATTATTCTCCTTTCTCCCTAGGGTAATTAAAATATACCATGAAGGTTAGGTAAAAATATTTCCTAGCTTGCTATAATCTAAGATTTATTGGGATAATTGAAAAAAATAAATTTGTAATAAAATAAGCACAGGATTGATTTCCTGTGCTTTATTCTCTTGCTGTAGTCCTGTCAAAGATTAGCTTAATACAATATAGTCCTGCTAATCCAACTAAACCATAGACTACCCTACTTAAAAAGGAGTCTGGTCCACCAAAAATAGCAGCAACTAAATCAAATCTAAATAAGGCTATTAATCCCCAGTTTATTGCTCCGATTGTAACTAAGGTTAAAGCTGCTGTATCCATAAGCTTCCTCCCCTCTTATATTGGTTTACTTTAGTATCACCAATTGCTAGCTTGCTTATCCATTAATGGAAAATATAAAGGGGAGAAATATTATTAATCTAGACTCTTTTCAGTTTTTAATTCTAGCTTAGGTAAGTAGCTCTTAGTTTTTGAAAATTTTTTCTCTCCTCCAAATTTGTTGAACTCTATTTCCAAGTTTTCTCTGGCCACTGCCAGCATTAGTTTAAGCCTGTTTTCCTGGTTAACCTTGGTTGCGCTTGGGTCGTAATCTATAGGCACAATATTGGCCTTTGGATAAAGGAATTTAATCTTCCTAATCATGCCTTTGCCAACTATATGGTTAGGTAGGCAGCCAAAGGGCTGGGCGCAGACTACGTTTTCGTAACCGTTCCTAACTAAATCTACTATTTCTGCAGTTAAAAGCCATCCTTCTCCCATCTTACATCCCCTGCTGATAACTTCTTCAGCTAAGGATTTTAAATGGGTAAAGGGAGATGGGGCAGTGAAATTACTAAATTTTTTTACTGCCTTAATTATCATTTCTTCGTACATAATCAGGTATTTTAATACTACAGATGCAAGGGATTTTTTAATTTTTGAACCCCCATAAAGGTCTACATCTTCAATGCTATTGTTAACGCTATACAATAAAAATCCCATTAAGCCAGGCACCATAACTTCACAGCCTTCTTTTACTAAGAATTCCTCTAGATGGTTGTTACCTAGCTTAGAGTATTTTACATATATTTCACCTACTATGCCCACTTTTGGTTTAACCTCATATAGCCTAGGGATTCTTTCAAAGGATTGAACTATTTCTTCAAGGTTTCTTTTTATTTCACTTATAAGATAGCCTTTTCCCTTTTTAAACTGAGCTCCTAAGTGTTTGACCCAATAATTGACTAAACTTTGACTTTCTCCCTTATTTACCTCATAGGGTAAGACTTGGTTATTTAAAAGCATGAGAGCATCTCCGTAGGTTACTGCAACTAAAAGCTTGATGATCATAGGCAGGGTAAGCCTAAAGCCTCCCCTCCTGCCTAAGCTACTTAAATCCAGTGCCAGAACAGGAATATGATCATATTTCAACCTCTTTAGAGCCTTTTTAATTAAGAATACATAGTTAGATGCACGGCACCCTCCTCCCGTTTGGGTCATCAAAAGGGCAACCTTATTTAAGTCATATTTGCCGCTTTTTAATGCATCTATCATTTGGCCGATGACAAGCATTGCAGGATAGCAGGTGTCATTGTGTACATATTTTAGTCCTTCCTCAATGACAGATGGACCTTCATTTTTTAAAAACTCAATCTTATATCCATATTCATCAAAGACATATTTAATAAGGGAAAAGTGAATGGGACACATATCGGGAACTAATATTGTATAATCTTTCATATTATTTTGACTCCCTTCCTTGATTTAGTGCTTCCATTAGGCTGCGAAGTCTAATTTTAACAGCACCAAGATTAGTTATCTCATCTATTTTCAATTGGGTATATATCTTACCCCCATCTTCTAAAATTTCCATAACCTCATCTGAAGTAATGGCATCAAGACCACAACCAAAGGATACCAGCTGAACTAAATTCATATTAGGCTTGTCTTCTATATATTTAGCTGCAGAATAAAGCCTAGCATGATAAGTCCATTGATTTAGGACCTTAGTTTCTACTTGGGGCAGATTATCACCTAAGGAATCCTCCGAAATCACCACAGCACCAAGCTGGCATATGAGCTTGTCTATTCCTTTATTGATTTCAGGGTCAACATGGTAGGGCCTGCCGGCAAGTATTATGATAGGTAGCTTATTTTTATTGGCGTATTCTATATAATATTTACCCATATTGGATATTTTTTCCATATGAGAATTATATTCTTCAAAGGCCTTTTCTGTAGCATGTCTTACTTCTTCTAATGTAATATCACCATAGTACTTAGTCAGGATTTTGTGGATTTTCTTTACAAAATCCCTTGGCCTATGAAGGCCTACGTAATCCTTTATGAAGTTAATATCTTGAAGTTTCTCCACATTGGCCCCTATAACCTCTGGATAATAGGCAACTACTGGGCAATTATAGTGATTATCTCCTAAGCCTTCATCTAGATTGTAACTCATACAAGGGTAGAATATAGTATCTACATCTTGTTCCAGCAAGGATTCTATATGGCCATGGACCAATTTAGCTGGATAACATACAGTATCAGAAGGAATTGTATACTGGCCCTTTATATACAACTCCCTATTGGATTTAGAAGATTTTATGACTTCAAAACCCAATTCAGTGAAAAATCTATACCAGAATGGGAATAACTCATACATATTTAAGGCCATGGGCAGGCCTATTTTCCCCCTATGGCCTTTTATAGGCTTATAGGAGGCTAAAAGCTTCAACTTATAGTCGTAGATGCTTAAATTCTTTATGCCATCCTTCTTAGCTAGTGGCCTTTCACACCTATTTCCACTGATATACTTTCTATTATTATCAAAGTAATTTATGGTGAGACTGCAGTTGTTGCTGCAAAGGCCGCAATGGGTGGCCTTAGTTTTGTGGTAAAAGGACTGTAAAGCCTCCTTATCTAAAATGGAGCTTTCACCCTTGGCCCTATACTTAGAATATATGGCAGCCCCATAGGCTCCCATAAGGCCTGCAATATTGGGCCTTATAACGTTTCTACCTATTTCCATTTCAAAGGAACGGAGGACTGCATCGTTTAAAAAAGTCCCCCCTTGTACAACAATATTTTCCCCTAAGTCATCGGGACTGCCTGCACGAATTACCTTATATAGGGCATTTTTCACTACAGATGAAGATAGGCCTGCAGAAATATCCTCAATAGTAGCACCGTCCTTTTGTGCCTGCTTTACTGAAGAGTTCATAAATACGGTACAGCGAGAACCTAAGTCAACGGGATTTGAAGCGAATAGGCCTAGGTTGGCGAAATCCTCAATACTATAATTTAAGGCTCCTGCAAAGGTTTGTAAAAATGAGCCACATCCAGAAGAACAGGCTTCATTTAAAAATATATTATCTATAACCCCATTTTTTATCTTAAAGCATTTTATATCCTGTCCGCCAATATCTATTATGAAGTCAACATCTGGTTTAAACTTTTTGGCAGCAGTAAAATGGGCAATGGTCTCAACAATTCCATAGTCGATTTGAAAGGCGTTTTTAATTATTTCCTCTCCATAGCCAGTTACTGCACTAGATTTAATGGTGATATTGGGGTATTTTTCATAAAATTCCATTAAAAAGTCTTTTATAATAGATACGGGATTTCCAGTATTAGGAAGGTATTTAGAATAAATAATATTTTCATCTTCATCGATTATGGTAGCCTTTACTGTAGTAGAACCTGCATCTATTCCAAGATATGCATTACCATTATATTCATCAGGATTCTTGAAAAGTACCTTTTCTTTACTATGTCTTTCTATAAATTCTTCATATTCTTCTTCATTGGCAAATAGGGGGGAGCTTGAGACAAAATCACCTTTATATGAGTTGCTTTCAATTCTATTGATAACTGATTCAAGATCTAATCTTTCCTCCTGTGACATAAGGGCAGCTCCTATGGCCACATAATATAGGGAATTTTCTGGACAGATACCCTTAGTATTTAAGGTATTATCGAAGCTTTTTCGAAGTTCAGATAGGAAAGTGAGAGGACCTCCAAGATATACGATATTGCCCTTAAGCTCTCTGCCTTGGGCGAGACCTGCTATGGTTTGGTTGACTACGGCATAAAAAATACTAGCAGCTACATCTTCTTTGTTAGCCCCTTGGTTTAACAGAGGTTGTATATCGGATTTAGCGAAAACTCCACATCTTGAAGCTATGGTATAGATCTTTTTATGTTTCTTAGCCAAGTCGTTTAATTCATCAGGACTTATATTTAAAAGGGTAGCCATCTGATCTATAAATGCTCCAGTACCTCCTGCACAGGAACCATTCATGCGGACTTCTAAGCCATTGGTTAGAAATAGGATTTTAGCATCCTCACCGCCTAATTCTATAACTATATCTGCATGGGGTATTAATCTTCCAACAGCTACACGGGTAGCATAGACCTCCTGTACAAAGGGAATATTTGAACTTTCAGCCAGCCCCATGCCAGCCGAACCAGAAACAGATATATGTACACAATCATCAATATTTAATTCATCCTGAATCCTTTTTAGTAGCTCTACAGTTTTTTCTGCAATTCTAGAATAATGTCTCTCATAGGATTTAAAGGCCAAATTGTCATCATTGTCTAAGACTACTGCTTTTAATGTTGTAGAGCCAACATCAAGGCCAATTCTCATATAAATCGTCCTTTCATCTAAAAAATAGTTTTATAATTATGATATCATAGTTGTAAAAATATTCAATATTATTAGAAGACAGGAATTAGTCCTGCCTTCTAATAATATCCTCTTTCGTATTGGGTAGGGTATTTCATTTTAAGCCTATTTTTATAGGCCATATTTAGTACAAAATGGGGGTCACGTAATAGGCCTCTACCAATAGCAACTAAGTCAGCCCTATTATTATATAGGATTTCTTCTATTTGGTCTAATTCATTAATCAAGCCTACAGCGATAGTAGGTATATTACATTCCCTCTTAATGGTTTCAGAGTGGCTTATTTGGTAGCCTGGAAAGATAGGAAATCTTACGCTTATAAGTCCACCTGTACTTACATGGACCATATCAATATACTCTTTGACTTCATTGATGATTTTAACCATTTCCTCCTTGTTGATGCCGCCTTCCATGTAATCATCGGCTGATACCCTTAGGAGGATTGGCTTATCCTTTGGCCAGACTTCCTTAACTGCAAGTAAAATTTCCTTCAAAAACCTAGTTCTATTTTCTAAGCTGCCCCCATACTCATCGGTTCTTTTATTTGTAAGGGGTGATAAAAACTCGTGGATGAGATAACCATGGGCTCCGTGGATTTCAATGGCGTCAAAGCCTGCCTTATATGCCCTTAGGGCAGCATCTCTAAAACTTTTTACTAGGCCCTTAATCTCCTCTACTGTTAACTCCCTAGGCACCCTATATTCCTCACTAAACCTAAGAGGTGAAGGGGCCACAATGTATTCATCATTGGAAGTACACTTTCTACCAGCATGGGCCAATTGTATGGCTATTTTACTGCCATAGGCTTTTACACTTTCAACTAAAGATTTAAGTCCCTCTATATGGTCGTCACTCCAAATACCTAAGTCCCTGCTGGTAATCCTGCCATTGGGGACTACTCCAGTGGCCTCTACAATGATTAAGCCTACTCCTCCTATGGCCCTAGAAGTATAATGTATTTTGTGGAAGTCCTTTACAAAACCCCTTTCATCAGAGGAATACATGCACATAGGAGGCATTACAATTCTGTTTTTTAATACCATATTCTTTATTTTATATTCTGTTAAAGCTTTCATCTTATCACCATCCTTAAGGATATAATTACCCATTATTTCAAAAATATAAAATTTAATAAAAATTTTCTATGGTTCAATATAATAGCTAATATTTATATCCTTAAGCTTATGGCTGAGGAGCTTTTCTATGGGTTCAGTATTATCAAATATTAAGCTGTCCTTATAATCAATTAAGAAGTGGCAATTTCTCATTACATCAATGCCATAACGGTTAATACTGTTTTCCAAGAAAATATCAATATATTTGTTAACATCTTTTTCAAGATTATCAGTATTAAGCTTAATTTGAAGAATAAACTTAAAATCGATAACAAGGTTAATTAAAAGGTCCATAATAGTCCAATTAAAATTAATCTCACCTTCATCTGTAATGGTAGAGTATTTAAAGGGGTCCATAATAAGGTATTTATCTGTAGCTAAGGTTTTCTCATGAATAGTATGATAGTATTTTAGATAAAGGTATTTATTGATTATAGATGAAAAATCTCCTTCTTGATTTAGTGAATCCTCCAGCTTAAAAAACCTTTTCATGTAGTCCTTAAATATTTGTTTTACATCAGATGGCTCTAACTCCTTATATTTGTAGCCTTGGCTCATGTAGGAGTAGCATTTTTCCTTATGCTCCAGGGGCATACATTTATACCATTTTTTAAAATTCCTGTAATAATACTTAGTATCGGAAAAACCACATTTATCAGATATTTCAGTTATAGTCATGTTTTTTAGTAATAGGAATTCTGATTTCAATACCCTTTCATAATTAATCCTCTCACTGAAACTATAGGTACTAAGGTTTTTCCAGAAGTGGGAAAAATATGTCTTTGTAATGAATTCCCTGGAAACAATATCATCTAAATTAATTTTTTTGTCGTAATTCTCTTGGATATATTTTACAATCCTATGGTACCTGTCTAAATGAACTGAGCTGATAAAATCTCCGTCCTTCTTAAGGAGCTGAAGCCAGTTAAACTCATAAATCATTTGATAAACCAGTTTATGTATCAATTTATCATACATATGACTAGATACAGAAGGGTTAATGGTTTCTGCAAAGATACTTATTAATAAATTTCTAAAATGAACTTTGAACTTTTCCTTAGTTTCCAAATCAACTTCACTTTTATCCAACAAATCTTCGTAGATACTATTTCTAAAGAACATGTATTTAATATATGGAAATTGTTCTTCAAAATAATCTAAATCTACATAGAATAAAAGAACTATAGATTCTTCTTGGCTTTTTATATAATGAATAGTCTTATTATTAATAAAAAAGAAATCCCCCTCATTTAAATGGATTTCCTCAAAATTAGCCTTTATATCAACAGAACCCTTAATAGGGAGTATTATTTCTGTAATATCTTCATGCCAATGGATGGGAAATCGACTTATAGAATGGACCTCAATTTTCAATGGAAGATTATCCTTAAAATGAATTTTTTCAGCTTTCATAATGTCCCCCCTAACAATTATATTATACTAAAAATCTATAATTTGACAAAAGAAAAACTCCCCTAAGGGAGTTTAAAAGTGGGTCAAATCTTTAAATGTCGATACCGCCATCTACTCTAATTAATTGGCCAGTAATAAAGGAAGAATCGTCAGAAGCTAGGAAGAGTGCAGCACTAGCTATTTCTTCAGGTTTGCCAGCCCTCTTTAGAGGAGAACCTTCTATTAAATGTGGAACTCCTGCTTCTCCACCAACGCTATTTAACATGGCAGTTAATATAGCACCTGGTAGTATTGCATTGGCACGAATTTCAGGACCTAATTCCCAAGCCATAGATTTAGTTAAACCGTTAAGGGCATGCTTAGTAGTTACATATGCAGCAGGTCCGTGATGGGCATGAGCACCTGCAACAGAACTTGTATTTATTATTACTCCTTTTCCTTTTTCCCTCATTATTGGAGCACACAATTGAGCTAAATAAAATGCAGCAGTAACATTTACAGCGAAAGCCTTGTTCCATTCTTCAAAGGATAGTTCCATTAAAGGAGTAAGGCTTAACATACCAGCATTGTTAAATAAAATATCAACTGTACCATAGGTCTCTATGGTTGTATCGAAAATCTTCTTGACTTCATCCATATCAGACATATCAGCAATTACGTATATTGCTTCATTGCCTTCTGATTTTATTTTGTCAACTACTTCCTTGGCCCTTTCCTCATTTCTACCGGTAACTACTACCTTTGCACCTTCTCTAGCAAATAGTTCAGCTGTGGCACGACCCATTCCAGATGTTGAACCAGTAACTATTGCGACTTTACCTTTTAACTTCATTCCAATACCTCCCTAACAAAGATTGTTAAAAATTTGTTTTATTATGTTAATAATATAACGATTATCTAATAATAACAATTGTCAAAAATATCTTGTTTAAAATTAGGAAATGACATAATTATCATAGAAAAAGCATCCTAAAAGTATAACTTACTTTTAGGATGCTTTTTAAAATTTTATTCTCTTAGGCAGATATGTTTAAATGTTCCAATTGCCATTTTTGAATATTTGGATTTTTTCTCCAGATTTTGTCTCTCCAATTATAGACATATCCTCAGTTCCTATCATAAAGTCCACATGGGTAAGGGAGTTGTTTACTCCATGGGCTTCCAATTCTTCTTCTGTCATCTTCTCTCCACCCTTAATATTAGTTGGATAGGCCTTGCCAAGGGCAAAATGGCAGGAAGCATTTTCATCAAATAGGGTGTTTAAAAATATAATATTTGATTGTGATATTGGCGAATCGAAGGGAACTAGGGCAACTTCGCCAAGGTATTTTGCTCCTTCATCTATATTCAACAAATCGGCTAATGTATCCTTACCAACCTTAGCATCGAAATCTACTACCCGACCATCCTTAAAGGTCAATTTAAATTCATCTATCAATTTTCCACCATAATTAAGGGGCTTTGAACTATAGACTACTCCATTTACACCTGTTTTTAAGGGCATAGTAAACACTTCTTCAGTAGGCATATTTGGTGCAAATTCTACACCATTTTGATCTACTGCACCACCGCCAGCCCAGATATGGCCTTCAGGCAATTCTACTACTAAGTCTGTACCATTGGCAGAAGTATAGTGTAGGGATTTTAGCTCTAAACTGTTCAAGTAATCTACTTTTTTCTTTAAGTTCTCCATATGGTCTTGCCAAGCTTTAATGGGGTCCTCTGTATTCATACGGGTAGCATCAAATATAGCTTTCCAAAGCCTTTCCACTGCTTCATCCTCTGACAGGTTTGGAAATACCCTCTTTGCCCAGGATTTAGTAGGTATAGATACTACACACCAAGTATTCTTGTCGTTCATAGTGTAATTTCTAAATTCCTTTAAGGCGATGGAAGAAGATTTATTGTTAGCTGCTATTTTCTTTGGGTCAATACCTTTTAGGAGTTCTGGGTCTTGAGCAGATATGGAAAGGAAGCCAGCTCCTTTTTTAGCATAATCTTCTAGGCCATCGGCGTACCATTTTGGAAAGTTTTCAAAAACTTCCATTGGGGCATATTCATATTTTAGCCTTGTGATGACTTCGTCGTTCCAATTTACATAAACTTCACTGGCACCGGCCTCATAAGCATTTTTGGCAATAAGCCTTACAAACTCAACTCCTTCAATAGGGGCATGAACTACTAAGGGCTGACCTGGTTGGATATTGATGCCAACCTTAACACATAGTTTTGCATATTCATTTAGTTTTGATTGGAAATCTTTCACTTTATCACCTCTATGTTTAATTATACCTATAGTTTATAAAATAAGCAGTTAAATGTAAATGAAACTAAAGGAATATTAGAAAAGATTGTAAAAAACATTTATTTTTGATAGAATAGAGAAAATGTTAACTTTTTGTCGGGGAGTTTGATACTATTCACTAGCAGTTTTATTTTGAGACAAGACATATAAGTCAGAT